>JBJEUJ010000151.1:0-2504 GCA_051883775.1 Aristaeellaceae bacterium
AACTCAACTATAACAGATTGGCTCTCAAGCCTCACTTCTTTTTTGGGGGGAGGGGCTGCATCCAACATGTATTGTAGCTCTACAGAGGAAAACCATGCGCGTTTTCCGCGGCAGTTGCGTAACAGGGACAAATATGATATAATCAAGTGTCGTCAGGCAAGAACCTGACATGACCGGTACGGAGCAAAGCAATAAGCATTGGATAGAGAAAAATAACAGGCGCAGGAGGTGAGCCGGCCACGGCCGGAAACCATGCCCAGTAAAGAACGAATGCTGATCACCGGCGGCAACGCCCTCGAAGGCGAGGTGCGGGTCAGCGGCGGCAAGAACACGGCGGTGGCGGTGATTCCCGCGACGCTTTTGTGCGACGAGCCCTGCACTGTGGAGAATCTGCCGGATATTGAGGACGTGCGCGCCCTGGTGGACATCCTGCGCTCCCTGGGCGCGAAGGTGACCTACGTGCCCGGCGAATTCATGACGGTGGATCCCCGCCCGGCGGAGGGTCATGCCGTGGGCTACCGGCTGAGCCAGCGGCTCCGCGCCAGCTACTACCTGCTGGGCGCGCTGCTGGGCCGCTGCGGAAGATCCGAGGTGTACTACCCCGGCGGGTGCGAGATCGGCTCCCGGCCCATGGACCAGCACCTGAAGGGCTTCGCCGCCCTGGGGGTGGAGACGGAATCCGTGGGCGGACGCATCATGGCCAGGGCCGATGAGCTCAAGGGCGGGGATGTGTTCTTCGACGTGGTGACCGTGGGCGGCACCATCAACGTGATGCTGGCCGCCGCCAAGGCCCAGGGCACCACCATCATCTACAACGCCGCCAAGGAGCCCCACATCGTCGACCTGGCCAACTTCCTCAACAGCATGGGCGCCAAGGTCAAGGGCGCGGGCACGGACGTGATCCGCATCCGGGGCCAGCAGTACCTGCACGGCACCAACTACGCCGTGATTCCCGACCAGATCGAGACCGGCACGCTGATGATCGCCGCCGCCGCCACCCATGGCGATGTGGTGATCCACGGGTGCATCCCCACCCACATGGAGGCCCTGACGGCCAAGCTCCTGGAGATGGGCGTGCGGGTGAGCGACAGCGACGACGCCATCCGTGTGCGCAGCCTGGGCGGCCACCGGGCCGTGAATATCAAGACCCAGGTGTATCCCGGCTTCCCCACGGATCTGCAGCAGCCCATGAGCGCGCTGCTGACCACCGCCCGGGGCACCAGCATCATTCAGGAGACGATCTTCGAGCAGCGCTTCAAGCACCTGGACGAGATCCGCCGCATGGGCGCGCGGGTGCGCGTGGCGGAGCGCATGGCGCTGATTGAGGGCGTGCCCCAGCTCTACGGCGCGCCGGTGACGGCCACCGACCTGCGGGCGGGCGCGGCGCTGATCATTGCCGGGCTGATGGCCAAGGGCGTGACGGAAATCTACGAGCCGGAGTACATTGACCGGGGCTATGAGCATATCGAGCAGAAGCTGTGCTCCCTGGGCGCAACCATCAGCCGGGAGAGCGTGGAGTAAGCCCTGTGGCGCATGCAGGGGAGGTGGCCGCATGTGAACAATCCCTTTGAGGTGCTGGGTCTCAAATCCACCGCCGACGCGGATGAGGTTCGCAGCGCCTACCGCAGCCTGGTACGCACCTGCCATCCCGACCGCTTTCTGGACGCGGACGAGCGCAAGGCGGCCCAGGAGAAGATGATCGCCCTGAACCTGGCCTACGAGGAGGCGCTGAAGCTGGCCTCCACCCGGCGGGAGGGCATGTACACCAAGGAAATCGCCTCGGAGGACGCCAAGCAGCTGGCCCGCAAGATGCTCCGCCAGCAGAGCCCGGAGAGCGCCCTGCGCCAGCTGATGCGCGCCGACCGCAAGGACGCGGAGTGGTACTACCTGCAGGGGTACATCCTCATGCAGATGCATCAGTATGAATCGGCCCACCAGTCCTACCGGGAGGCGGTGCGGCGGGATCCTGACAACCTGGACTACCGCCGTGGCGCACTGGACGCCGCCGTGGCCATGAAGAAGGCCAAAACCGTCCAGGGCCGCATCAAGGAGCTGTTCCGGAGAAAGTGAACTCCAGGGAATCGCGCCAGCGGAAACGGGTCAAGGGGTGAAACCCCTTGCGCGGGTGCAGGGGCGGCGTTAGCCCCTGCGCAGGTCTGGGCGGCAGCCCAGGCGCAACAGAAAAGACAAGCGGAAAGGAAAAGAGAAAGCGCAAGTTTCCGAGCAGGCGACGCAGTTCGCCCGCGATGGAAACGGCAGGTTCCGCAGCCAGCAACGGAGCGACCCCGCCGCCATCTTTTGCAGCATGACAAACGCCTGTGACCGTGTGGCCGCAGGCGTTTTTCCGTGGTGATGATGGTATCAGGAGGACGGCACACCGAACCATCCCGGCAGCATGGGCCGGGATGGCTGCGGCGGGAATCAAGGCTCCCGCCAGCACTCGTTCTTTAGCGCGCCGTCGCGGTAGGTGGGCTCGTAGGGGCTGGGCGCGTCGTCATCCTCCT
>JBJEUJ010000152.1:0-13278 GCA_051883775.1 Aristaeellaceae bacterium
GTGGAGGAGCTGTCCGCCGAGGAGAAGCCCAGGACGCTGCCGCCCAGGGACAGCATGGCCGACTCGAAGGACAGGCGGGTGCGGGTGCTGGGCTCGAAGAACAGCGTGGCCAGGATCCGGCCCCGCATGGCGTCCCGGAAGTCGGTGGGATGGGCGATCATCTCATCCGCCAGGTTGAGCACGGCGGTGATCTCCTCCACGGAGAAGTCGGTAATGTCAATCAGGTGACGCAAGGCTTGTGCACTCCTTTCAGTCACAGGGAAGGGGAATTACAGGGAGACCTTCCGCTCCAGCATCCACGCGCAGCCCAGCCAGGACAGTACGATCACCCCCAGGCTGATGAGGGCCGCGGGCAGCATGCTCATGAGCACCTCCCCGGAGGTGGCGATAACCTGCCCGGTGACCTCGGCCATTTCGCCGTCATAGACCACCAGCAGATCCAGCGCGGAGGGGAACAGCCCGCTGAACCAGTTGACCAGCCAGCTCAGCAGGAGGAAAAATGCCAGCGCCGCCAGCCCCCGGCCCTTGCGGTCGCGCAGCAGCGTGTGGCTCAGGGTGATGGCCAGATATGCCAGGGCGATCACCGCCAGCAGCGACAGGAAGACGTAGGCCGTCCCTGCCAGCAGCCCCAGGGTGATCTGATCCACATGCACGCCGTAGGCCGTCAGGAAGTTCCGCGCCGCGCCCCAGAAGGCGTCGTAGCGCTGATAGCGGCGCAGGAACAGGTTCATGTCCATGAGGCCCAGCGCCCCGTACAGCGCCGCGAAGAGCAGGCCGTTGACGAAGGTGTAGAGGAATTTGGAGCCCACGATCTTCAGCGTGGCGTTGGGGGTCATGAAGATCAGGTAGGCGCTGCGGCTCTTCAGCTCACCGGAGTAGGAGGTCACGCCCCGCACGAACACGTACACCGCCACCGCGTAGGCGCACAGCATCATCAGCAGCATGGCGATGAGCAGATGCTCCTCCCGGTCCAGGTGCAGCGCGGCCAGGAAGTACGCTTCCAGCCCGGCGGTCAGCCCCAGCAGCACAAACAGCGAGGTCAGGGACTTGCGGAACTCGTATTTCACCAGCTTAAGCATGCTCTGCCGCCTCCCTTCCCGCAGGGCCGTAGATCTTCAGGTACAGGTCGGTCAGCGTGCCCCCGCCGGCCAGATCAGAGCGATCGCCCATGCGTACCAGCACGCCCTGCTGCATGAAGATGGCTGCGTCGATGTGCTCCTCCAGCTCATCCACCAGGTGGGTGGAGATGAGCATGGAGCGGCCCTCCCGGCGGCTGCGGATAATCTCGTCCACCACCTGGGCCCGGGTGAGAATATCCACACCGTTGAGGGGCTCGTCGAACATCATCAGCTTCGCGCTGCGGCTCAGGGTCAGCGCCAGGCGAACCTTGGCGTTCATGCCCGAGGACAGGGCGCGGATCTTGTCCTTGGGGTTCAGCTCCATCCGGGCCAGGGTCGCGTGGTAGCGCTCCAGGTCGAAGTCCTCGAAGAAGTCACGGTAGTACCGCCCCGCGTCCTCGATGCTCATGTAGGGGTAGAAGTAGCTCTCCGTGGGCATGTAGGCGATTTGCGCCTTGGTGGCGGGGCCGATGGGCTGCCCGTCGAAGCGGATGTCGCCGGAGGTGGGGCGGATCAGCCCGGCCACCATCTTCATCAGGGTGGTCTTGCCGCTACCGTTGGGGCCCAGCAGGGCGTAGGTTTTGCCGGGCTCCAGGGTCAGGGATACGTCGGAAACGGCGTGCTTGGCGCCGTAGCGGCGGGTAACATGGGTTAGATCCAGCATCATGATGGCTCCTTGGGTCAGGGGGACGCGTTAGTTCGCGTCCTTGTTCATCCAGCTTTCGTCGGAGGGATTGGCGCGGAACTTCTTCAGCCGGGCGATGTCCTCGGGCTTGATGTAGCCCTCCTCCGCCGCAGCCTCGCACAGCACGTCGAAGTTGGACAGGCTGTGGTTCACCACATTCGCGGCGGCCAGGCGATCCAGACCCTTCTGCATGCCGTAGGTGAAGATGGACGCGATGCCCAGCACCTCCGCGCCGGCCTCCCGCAGCACATCCACAACCTCCAGCACGCTGCCGCCGGTGGAGATCAGATCCTCCACCACGACCACCTTCTGCCCCTTCTCCAGCTTGCCCTCGATCTGGTTGCCGCGGCCGTGATCCTTGTGGCCGGAGCGGACGTAGCCCATGGGCAGGCCCATCAGGTGGGCGGTGATGGCCGCGTGGGCGATGCCCGCGGTGGACGTGCCCATCAGCACCTCCACGTCGGGGTAGTACTGCTCGATAACGGCCTTCAGGCCCTCCTCCACATCGGTGCGGACGGCGGGGGCGGTGAGGGTCAGACGGTTGTCGCAGTAGATGGGGCTCTTGATGCCGCTGGCCCAGGTGAAGGGCTCGTCGGGACGGAGGAACACGGCGTGGATGGACAGCAGATCCTTGGCAATCTTCTTTTCCATGGTACAATCTCCTTTACGTACTCAGTCTTGAGGAATATCCAATGAAATCGGCAGGGTCACTTGCTTACGCTCCGGTACAGCGTCGCGGCGCGCCCAATGAAAAGGGTCGATGACCCCGCGACGTGACCCCCGCAAAGGAACCCGGATCAAGAGGCTCCCCCCAGGGGCGCAGCCCCTGGCAACGGGAGTCCAGAGGGCCGATGGCCCTCTGGCGAGGGTGCGGGGCGAGGAGCCCCGCCGTTCCCCTTCCCTCACTCCCCCAGGAATTCTTTGCAGCAGCGCTCGTAGGCCGCGACGGGGTCGGGGGCGGCGGTGATGGGACGGCCCACCACAATGTAGTCGCTGGCAGCGCGGGCCTTTTCGGGGGTCATGATGCGCACCTGGTCACCCACATCGCCGTCGGCAAAGCGGATGCCCGGGGTCACGGTGAGGAAGTCCGGGCCGCAGGCTTCCTTGACCAGCGCGGCCTCCAGGGGGGAGCAGACCACGCCCGGCAGCCCCGCCGCCTTGGCGTTCTGCGCATACTTCTTCACGGTCTCAGGCATGGTGGCGTTGATGAGCAGCTCCTGCTGCATCCGCTCCTCGCTGGTGGAGGTCAGCTGCGTCACCGCCAGCAGCACGCCGCAGGTGCCGTCCTCCTTCGTCAGGCCCTCCTTTGCCGCCTCCATCATGGCGATGGTGCCGGAGGCGTGCAGGTTGGTCATGTCCACATCCAGGCGGGAAAGCACCTTCATGGCCTTCTTCACCGTGTTGGGAATGTCGTGCAGCTTCAGGTCCAGGAAGATCTTGTGGCCCCGGGCCTTGATCTCCCGCACGATGTCCGGGCCCTCGGCATAGTACAGCTCCATGCCGATCTTCACATAGGGCTTGCGGCCGGTGAACTGATCCAGGAAGGCCAGGGTCTTTTCCTTGCTCTCAAAGTCCAGGGCAATGATAACGTCCTTCGCCATGATGGGTGTCCTCCTTATGGTTTGTCAGATTCGGGTGATGTCGGACAGCCGGTCGATGCCCAGCTTCTCCATCTCGATGGGCAGCTGCTCAATGATGTCCTGACAGGCGCAGGGGTTGACCAGGTTGGCCGCGCCCACCTGCACCGCGCTGGCGCCGGCCATCATCATCTCGATGACGTCCCGGGCGGTGGATACGCCGCCCATGCCGATGACCGGAATCTTTACCGCGCCGGTAACCTGGTAGACCATCCGCACCGCCACCGGGAACACCCCGGGGCCGGAGTAGCCGCCCATCACGTTGGCCAGGACGGGCTTGCGGCGCTTCAGGTCAATGCGCATGCCCAGCAGCGTGTTGATCAGGCTCAGGCCGTCCGCGCCCGCGTCCTCGCAGGCCCGGGCGATGGCCGTAATGTCCGTCACGTTGGGGCTGAGCTTCATGTAGACAGGCTTGGTGGCCACGGCCTTCACTGCCCGGGTGACCTCCGCCGCGGCCTCCGGGCTGGTGCCGAAGGCCATGCCCCCGTGGCGCACGTTGGGGCAGGAAATGTTTACCTCCAGGATCTCCACCTGCTCCTCCTTCGTCAGCAGCTCCACGCAGTGTACATACTCCTCGATGGAAAAGCCGCTGATGTTGGCGATGATGGGCTTGCGGAAGATTTTCCGCAGCGCGGGCAGCTCGTGGGCGATGACGTGCTCCACGCCGGGGTTTTGCAGGCCCACGCTGTTGAGCATGCCGTCGGGACACTCGGCGATGCGGGGCGTGGGGTTGCCGTAGCGGCACTCCTGCGTGGTGCCCTTGAAGGACAGGCTGCCGAGCACGTTGATGTCATAGTAGGGCGTGAACTCCTGGCCGAAGCCGAAGGTGCCGCTGGCCGGGATCACCGGGTTGTCCAGCTTCACGCCCGACAGGGTAACGGATAAATCCTTCATGATCAGTACCTCCTTAGGGGGAGACGCGAGGGACGATGCCGCTCGCCTGTGGGCTGCGCTGCTGAATCCGCAGCAGGTTATGTGTCGCGGCGCATCCAATGATAAGGGTCGAAGACCCTGTGCCGTGACCTCCGCAAGGGATCGCTCTTCTTACATGATACCCGAATGGGAGTCCAGAGGGCCTTGCGACCCTCTGGCGGGGGTGCGCGGCGGGAAGTCGCGCTGCTCCCCTCACTCCCAGATCAGCTCATCCCGCTCCAGCACAGGGCCATCCTTGCAGATGCGCTTGTAGCCGCCCTTCACCCTGACCGTGCAGCCCATGCACGCACCGAAGCCGCATCCCATCCGCTCCTCGAAGGAGAACCAGGCAGGCACGTCGGACTGGCTGTATACCGCCCGAAGCATGGGCAGCGGGCCGCAGGCGAAGATACTGTCGAAGGTCAGACCCTTCATGGCGTCGGTGACAAGGCCCTTCACGCCGGCGGAGCCATCCATGGTCGCCAGGACGAAGGGCGCGCCCATTTGTTCAACCTCCCCGCGGAGGAAAACCTCTTCGGCGGTGTTAAAGCCTGCCAGCACCACGGGCTGTTTCCCTGCAGCCATGAGCGCCCGGCACAGCCCGATCATGGGCGGCAGGCCCACGCCGCCGCCGATGAGCAGCGGATGCTCCCCCGCCAGGCTTACGTCAAAGCCGTTGCCCAGACCCGTCAGCAGATCAAGCGTCTGCCCGGGAGCCATGGCTGCCATGGCCTCCGTGCCCTGGCCCACCACCTTGTACACCAGGGTGAGGGATTCGTCATTCCAGTCGCAGACGGAGATGGGTCGCCGCAGGTAGAACCCCGGCAGCTGCACCTGCACAAACTGACCCGGCCGCTGGATGGCCGAGGTGTCGCCCGCCAGCTCCATCCGCCAGACCGTGGCGGACAGCTGCCGGTTGGCAAGAATCGTGAATTCCATGCTGTCGCTCCTTTACAGGGTGTTGTAGGCGATGCTCTCGCCCGTAAGGGTCAGGCGGCAGGCGGCGTGAACCTCCCAGCCCTCGAAGGGCGTGGCGTGCCCCATGGACAGGAAGTCCGCCGGATTGACCGTCTCCCGGGCGTGCAGGTCGAACGCCGTCAGCTCCGCCCGCTGCCCAAGGCCAATGCCGCCCCCAAAGCCGAACCTGGCCCTGGGCGCCTCCGCCATCAGCCGGATCAGCTGCTTGAGGGGCATCCGCTCCGTCTCCACAAAGTAGGTGTACATCAGCGGGAACGCGCTCTCGATGCCCACCACGCCCATGGCGGATTTGGCCAGGCCCCGGCTCTTCTCCTCGGCGGAGTGGGGCGCATGGTCGGTGGCGATCATGTCGATGGTGCCGTCCAGCACGCCCTGCACCAGCGCGTCCCGGTCGGTACTGTCCCGCAGGGGCGGGTTCATCTTGAACCGGCCCTCGTCCTGCAGGTCGTCCTGGCACAGGAGCAGGTAGTGGGGCCCGGTCTCGCAGGTCACATCCACGCCCTCCGCCTTGGCCTGGCGGATCAGCTCCACCGACTCCCTGCAGCTCACGTGGCACACGTGGTAGCGGCAGCCGGTCTCCTTGGCCAGGCGGAGATCCCGCTCGATAGGCCGCCACTCGCTCTCCGAGGGAATGCCGGGGATGCCGTGCGCCCGGGCGTAGGCCCCGTCGTGAATCGCGCCGCCGGGGGGAATCAGGCTCATGTCCTCGCAGTGGGCCGCGATGAGGCTGCGTGCAGCCTTGCAGCGCAGCATGGCCTGGCGCATGGTCTCCTCGTCCTTTACGCCCCGGCCGTCGTCGGAGAAGCCCGCCACCCGGGGCGCCAGCGCCGCCATGTCCGTCAGCTCGCCCTCGCCCTTCTGCCCCAGGGTGATGGTACCATAGGGCGTGACCCCGATGACCGCGTCCCGGGCGATGATGTCCTCCTGCGCCCGCAGATGTTCGTCGCTGTCGGGGGCGGGATTCAGGTTGGGCATGGCGCACACCTGGGTGTAGCCGCCCCGGGCGCAGGCCATCGTCCCCGTGCGGATGGTCTCCTTATAAGAAAAACCCGGCTCACGCAGATGCACGTGCACATCCACGAAACCGGGAAAAACAGCCAGGCCGTTCAATTCAAAAACATGGTCCGCGCCCTCGGCAGAAAGCCCGCGGCCACGGGCGGAAATAATACCGTCCTCCACCACCAGATCCATGGGAAGCAGTCTGCCCTCGTCATACACCAGGCCGCCCTTGAGCAGCATGCGCATGCAGCACCCTCCTCGCATGTTGTTATCCGGGTTATCATAGCAGATTTCCGCCGGAATTGCAACAGGCGCGGAGCATTTTCATCGAAATGTATTGACAAGCCCGCCCTGATCCGCTATGATAATAGTTCAAAAAGAAACGGTTGAAAGAAGGCTTATTATGGCGGACTTGTTTCTGAAGATCGGTGTGTGCCTGCTGGCGGGTCTGGGGGCCGGGCTTGGCACGGGCTTTGCTGGGCTGAGTGCGGCGGCGGTGATCAGCCCGATGCTCATCACCTTCCTGGGCATGGACGCCTACGACGCGGTGGGCATTGCCCTGGCCAGCGACGTGCTGGCCAGCGCAGTCAGCGCCTATACCTATGGTAAAAACGGCAACCTGGACATCCGCAACGGCCTGACCATGATGGCGGCGGTGCTGGTGTTCACGGTGGTAGGCAGCTGGGCGTCCAGCCGGGTGCCCAATGCCACCATGGGCTCCTTCAGCGTGTGGATGACGCTGCTGCTGGGCGTGAAGTTCATCGTCAGGCCCGTGATGACCACCCGGGAATCCATGGAGGCCGTCAGCCGGAGAAAGCGGGTGCTCCAATCCCTGCTCTGCGGCACGCTGATCGGGTTCATCTGCGGCTTTGTGGGGGCGGGCGGCGGCATGATGCTGCTGCTGATTCTCACCGGCGTCATGGGCTACGAGCTGAAAACCGCCGTGGGCACCAGCGTGCTGATTATGTCCTTCACCGCGCTGACAGGGTCGCTGAGCCACTTCGCCCTGGGCGGCGCGCCGGACTGGACCTGCCTGATCCTGTGCGTGGCGTTCACGCTGCTGTTCGCCCGGGTGGCGGCCCGCTTCGCCAATAAGGCCAGCGCGGCCACGCTGAACAGGGCCACCGGCGTGGTGCTGGTGGCGCTGGGCGTTGTCATATTGGGGGTCAGGATTTTCTCATAACCAGTCCACCCGCCGCAGGGGCCACAAGGCTTCCGCCGCGGACAGGATGTGCCTGCGGCCCGCCTCGTCCACCGGCTCGAACAGCGTCAGGGACAGCCGGCAGCCGCTCTGCTTCCACTTGCCCACCACCCGGCCCTCCAGGAGGATCGCCGGGGACACCATGCCCGCCAGGCTGAAGATGCCCCGCAGATGCTCCCCAGGCAGGAAGGGATTATCCTCCTTGCGGTAGCCCAGCATCAGCTGATCGAAGCCAGCCAGCAGGAGGCACGGGGGCATGTCCCTTTCCGGGGCGGGGCAGGGGAGGCTGTAATAGGTCTGTCCCTGAACGGTCATGGCCTCCACGGGCAGGCGGTTCAGCCACGTTTTCACCCGGGCCTGCGGCAAATGGAAGAAGTACGCCGCATCCCGCAAGGTGGCCGGGCCGAAATGGGTGAAGTAGCGCCGGGCCAGCTCCGTTTCCGCATCCGCTTCCGCCATGGGTGGGAAGGGAGGGCAGCGCTGATAGGACTTTTCCTCCTGCACCCGGAAGCTGAGAATCCCCAGCTGCGCCAGCTCCGCCATGACTCCGCCCCAGCTGTGAAAGACGTGGCCTTCCTCCCTTTCCGTCATGCCCGCCTCCCGGCAGATGCGGCGCAGCTCCTCCCGGGTGTCATGGCCTGCGGCAACCTGCTCCGTCACCAGCCGGGCGAAGAACCGCTCCCGCTCCGGGGATGCGCCGGGCTCGCCCTTGCTGCATATCCAGCGGTACCAGGGGGTGTCGCATACCTCCTCCGGCGTGCCCTGCCGGTGGATGTACAGGGGCAGATCGGCCTCGGGGAACAGGTGCAGGGTGCCCCGCAGCGTCCAGCTTTTCAAAAGGCCGGCGGTATCGGCGCCGCCGGTGCGGATGCGCAGGGCGTGCAGCGCGCAGGAGAGTAGCTGTGCCTGCAGCCCGCACAGGTCGGTGGCGACCTCCAGGGTCGGGGCGGGGGAGAGCAGGTGCTGGCCCTTCAGGCGCATAAGCCGGACGTCATCCGTTGTCATGGCGAAAACCTCCCTTGTCGGAATACAGGGAATGCGCAGGAAAAACAGGGAAAAGACCGGAAGATTCATTGACACCGCCCGCTATACCCCTTTATAATGGTAGCATCTGGAGGAAAGGCGGTTGTCTACAAATGAATAGTTACCAGATGCGACAGTTGGAGTCCATGCTTGGCGGCGTGGCGGCGAACGTTGGCGCGTATGTGATTGCAACGCTGCTATCGGGCGTGGTGCTGGGGTATGCCATGCGCTGGTTCATCTTCAAGCGCGCGGGCGAAAAGGGCTGGAAGGGCCTGATCCCCTTCTACAGCGACTACATCTACTACAAGATCGGCTGGGACGGCAGGATCTACCTGGCGCTGCTCATCGGACAGGTGGCCTCCACAGTGCTGGGCAGCGTCTGCGGGCTGATCAACGCGACCTTCGGCATGGTGGTGAGCCTGGTGCTGAACATTGTGGTGCTCAGCGCCCGGGCGGTGGCGCGCATGATGCTGCAGTTCAAGATTGCGCGGGCCTTTGGCCGCAGCGATTTCTTTGCGGTGGGCCTGTACTTCCTGGGCTCGGTGTTCTCGGCGGTGCTGGCCTTCGGCGATTCCACCTACAAGGGCCCGCAGCTGAACGATGGCCTCGGCGTCCCCGGGTTCATCGACAATGCGGGCCGCCGCGCCGCGGAGACGGTCAGCCGCGCTGCGCAGAGCATGGCGCAGCCCTATCAGCCCCCGCAGCAGCCCTACGCGCCGGTGCAGCCTCAGCAGCCGCAGCAGCAGCGTCAGCCCGCGCAGCGGCAGCAGCAGGCTTACCAGCAGCGGCAGCAGCCCTACGCGCCGGTGCAGCCTCAGCAGCAGGCCTATCCGCAGCGGCAGCAGCCCTACGGGCAGCAGCAGACCTACCAGCCCAACGCGACCCAGCGGGTGGGACGCAGCGCCATGCGGCAGAACGACCACAATTCATCCGTGTAAGAGCCTGGGCCGCGGCGGTTCCCGGCGGGGGATGCGCCGCGGCTTTTCGCTACGGATAAAAAGAGAAAGCGGCCTCTGCAAGAGAGACCGCTTTTTCCGCATGGGATGCTATCAGCCGCGACGGGCCGCGAAGCACTCGCTGCAGTACACGGGCCGATCCTCACGGGGCAGGAAGGGCACCTGGGTGGGCTTGCCGCAGTTGGCGCATACGGCGTCATGCATCTCGCGGGGAGCGCCGGCCGCGGGGCGGCTGGCCTTGCGAGCCATCCGGCAGGCCTTGCAGCGGCTGGGCTCGTTCTGGAAGCCCTTCTCGGCGTAGAACTCCTGCTCGCCGGCGGTGAAAACGAATTCAGCGCCGCAGTCCTTGCAAACCAGCGTCTTGTCTTCGTACATGGTATGGAACCCCCAACTATCGTAAGAATTTCGGTGAACGCTTCGGCTGACCTGGTCTTTGCCCCCACACCCGCCGTCCGGAAGGTTGCTCAACGCTTCTGCGCCCTCACGCACTTCTCTCGGGGTCAGGCCTGACGGCATGCCCCGGACGGACTTACTTCTAAACCGCACCATGCTCCCCATCGCTTTGGATGGATTACGTGGACCGCTTTGCCTGCGACTGGCATCGGCTTGCAACCACAGACCCGAAGGATTCAACCGCGCCTATTATATGCCGTTTTTTTGAAAATAGCAAGCGAAATTTGTGTCAGAGTCAAAGAAAATACAAGCCGGGACAGCTTTCATACCCATAGTCCAGCCGCCCTTCGCCGGGAAGGGAGACGGCTTGAATCCCGGCGGCAGGTGTGGTATCATCGGGGCAGGCGGGGAAGCGCCCGCCCGGAAGGAGGCTTGCGAAGGATGAGAATCAGACGTATGGCGGCGCTCATGCTGGCGCTGCTTCTGCCTGCGGCAGCCCTGGCGGAGGCCGACGGCATGGCCCTGCGCCAGACCGATAACTGCATGGTCTACACCGCCGAGGGCGGGGTGGATACGGTGATCCGCCCCCTGGACCAGCCCTTTATGGGCGAAACAACGCTGGAGGACGGCGAGCTGATCGCCTACCTGGACTACATCGACCTGCCCAACGAGGGCGCGATCTTCCTGCGGCTGACCTTTTCCCTCATAACCCCGGACATGCTCAGCGCGGGCACGCTGCGCCTCACCGTGGGCAAAACGGACTACGTTTTCCCCGTCACGGCGGAGGTCAGCGAGTACGACACCATCTACTATGAGGACTACGCCCTGTGCCTGACGGAGGCCAGCCTGCCCCTGCTCGACGCCATCATCCGGCTGAAGGGCGCGCCGGTGGCGGTCGCCTTCGAGAAGGAGGATGCGGTGCTGGCGGCGGGGGAGGTGGCCTTCCCGGCGGAGCAGGTGAGGACGGTGCTGGACCGGTATGAGGAAATCGGCGGGCTGACCCAGGAGCTGGGCCGGTTCGACACGGTATGGCCGGTGGAAATCAACAGGTAAAGCAACGGCAGCCGCGGAGAAAACCATCTTCGCGGCTGCCGTGTTTTGTGTGGGGATGAGTTATTCGTCCTCCGCCTGCTCCTTCAGCCTTTCCAGGGGGAAGGGCGGGCTGGTCAGGGGCCTGAGGGCTATGGACATGAGCTTGACGGGATTATCGTCGGCGGCCAGGCGGTTGGAGGAAATCCAGCCGCAGACCCTGCACCGGTGCAGCACGGCCCACTCGCCGCCCTTGCGTACCCACACGGCGATGGGCTCCATCAGTCCGCCGCAGTCGGCCTCCCGGTCACCGGGCTCAATGTCCAGGTGCACGCTGCACAGGCAGTTGGGGCAATGGTTGCGGTGCTGGCTGCCCGCACCCTGGGGCGTGACCCGCCAGCCGCAGCTGCGGCAGGTGAAGGAATCCTCGCAGGGGTGGATCCTGTAGTAGTGCTTGTCGTAGGTTTTGCGCTTGTTCTCACGGTTCATGGGGTTGCTCCTCCGTCGTTCATCTGCGTGATGGTTGCGAACGGGAGGATGCACGATGGTCTGTCGCTGCAGCCTCCCGGCTTAGGCAGCGACCGATTGCTTCTTCAAATGCTTCAAACAAAGCTCCTTGTCTGTTCGTGGGGGAAACGGGTGATATACGATTCTCAAATGCAACTGGCACATCTACTCGCGCCTTGGTATATTCATTTGAGGATCGTATTACAGGGTGATTTCCAGCTTCACGGCCCGGCCCAGGAAGGTGCATTCGTTCAGCTGGACGGTTTCCGCGTCGTACTCCCGGTCGTAGGACTGGAGCATCACCTGGAAGCTGTCCAGCTTCTTGACCTTGCGCAGGTAGCGGTGGCTGTTGTGCTCCACCAGCATGACCGCGCCGTCCACCGGGCTCTGGGCGGGGACGATCAGGGCGATGTCCCCGGCATGGATGCGGAAGCCCCGCATGCTGTCGTCCGGGGCCAGGTAGAAGAACACCTTGTCGGGGTTCGCGCCCTCGATCTTGCCGGACTGGATGGGAATCAGCCGGTAATCCACGGGCTTCATGACGGCGTTCATCACCGGCACACGCTTGAGCACGCTGGTCAGCGCGTCCAGCCATACGCTGCCCGCTACGCCGGAATCCTTTTCGACGGGGGCGTCCTCCTCGTCGGGGCGGACAAGGCGGGGCTTGGCGGCCTTGGGCTGCTGCACGGCCTGGGCCACGGCGGGGGCCGCTGCGGCCAGGTCGACGGTGGCGGCGATGTCATCCAGGGAGAAGTCGGCCTCGGTCTGCTCCCGCAATCCGATGGTCTTGAGGATGCGGCGGGCCTGATCGTCCGCGATGATGCGGGTGCCGGCCTCCACCGCCACAATATAGCTTTCGCTGACGCCGCACTTCTTCGCCACCTGCTTGGGGGTCATTTTGGCGCGGAGACGCTCGGTGCGGATCAGATCGCCCAGTCTGCTCATAACGCTGTTACCTCCGATACTAATAGGATCATTTCTGCCCGGCGATCAGCTCGGCCAGGCGGGCTTTGCCCTGCAGGGTATAGATGGTCTGCCAGGCGGACAGGCGCATCACCGGCACGGACGCGCCCAGGACCGTGACGGTCTCCTCCACGTCCTCCGGGCCGAAGGGAATTTTCTGCCCGCCGACGGTCATGCCTGCGGTGACGGCGATGTCCGCCCCGTCGAAGTGATAATCGCAGCGAAAGGCGTCGGGGGCGCCTTCCACGGGGGAGCGCATGCCCAGCCGGGCGAGCGCCTTGTCCGCAGCCGCCGCGTCCTGCTCGGCCACGATGATGTCGAACTGATGGTAATTGGGGATGAGGCCGCGGAAGCACAGCAGCCATTCCCCGCCGGCGGCCCAGGTGATGCCGGCCGCGTTGAGATTCTCGGCCAGGCGGCGGAGGGCCTTTTCCTTCAGCGCCATAGGGCGCACCTCTTTTCCGCAGGTTGATGGGGGTATTGTACCGCATTTTGGGGCAGGATGCAAGGGAAAGCCTGCTGCACGGGCGGATTTCCTGCGCCCGGAGGGGGTATTGTGCGGGCGGAACAGGACGGGAAGGATGCTGGCACCCAGGGCGTAGCATGGCCGAAGGAGCTGAAGTAGCCTCCGTCGGCCTCCGCAGGAGGTCGCCGCCTCCCACCCCCATGGCGGAGCGCGCAGGCTGCACGCGAAGCGGGGCGACCGTAGGGGAGCCCCGCCCGAGCTCACGCAACCAAGCACCCTTCCCCGGAGGGGAAGGTGTCACGGCAGCTGCCGTGACGGATAGGGGGAGCCTCCATGCTCCGCGTCGCGCCTCGCCCGTTGCGAGGCGTGACCCCCGCAAGCGCGGCGCGCCCTCCGCGCGCCGTGCCTCCA
>JBJEUJ010000153.1:0-2488 GCA_051883775.1 Aristaeellaceae bacterium
CTGCTGCTCCTTGCGGAAGCCCAGGCCCGCCAGCACCCCCTGCACCGTGGAGCGCCAGCCGTAGCCGTTGGCCCGCTCGAAGTCCCGCGTCAGCTGGTCGTACTGGCTGCCCAGACGGCGCAGCAGCGTCTCGTCATGGCCCACCTCGGCCATCTGCTCCTCCAGGGCGCGGAGCTGATTCTCCATGGCCACCACCGGCTCAAAGACGCTCTCCAGCTCCTCCAGCACCGTGCGGCCCTCGCCCACCTCGCCCTGCTGGGCCAGGTAGCCCAGCTTCAGGCCCTTCTGCATGGTGATGCTGCCGCCGTCGGAGCTTTCCAGCCCGGCGATAATCTTCATCAGCGTGGACTTGCCGCAGCCGTTGACGCCCACCAGGCCCATGCGCTGGCCGTCCTGCAGCACCAGGGAGGCGTCACGCAGCACCTCGTTGGTGCCGAAGCTCTTCTGCACCCCCTGCAGGGATAAAAGGATCATGGCTTCACCATCCGTTCGTCATTGAGCAGGCGCAGGCTGTCCGCCACATCGCCGCGGGTCATGCCGCAGGCGGACAGACGCGCCTCGTCCAGGCCCTGGTACAGGGCGATCAGCACCGCCCGATGCTTGTCTTTCCCCGCCGGGGCCAGCGTCTCCCACAGGAAGAACGCCGCGTTGTCCATCAGGTCATACCGCCCGCCCTCCCTCAGGAAGGCGGCGCAATCCAGCAAATCCTCCGCCGTGAGCAGCGGCAGCGTCGCGCGCATCAGCCCATCCAGCTGATTGGCCAGCGCGTCCGCCGCCTCCGGCCCCGTGACTGAGGCCAGCATCAGCCGCAGGCTCCGGGCCTGCAGGGGCGCGGCGTCCTCCCCATCGGGCAGGGCCGTCTGGGCGCAGGCGGACAAAAGCAGGCTCAGCCGCAGCAACGCCTCCCGGGGCAGCAGGGCGCGCAGGCTGTCCTCCTCCAGCGTGCGGGCCGCCTTCAGCGACAGCCCGCACTGGGCCCGGCAGGCCGCGTCCAGCATCCCCAGGCGGATTTCCATCGTGGCCGCGTCCCGCAGGGCCCGCAGCATCCGCCCCATCTCCGCAATCACGCGGAGGATATAGTCACGTTCGTACAGCATTTACACCAGCTCCGGCAGATACGCCAGCGCGGCGCACACGATCGCCAGCGCGCAAAGCAGTCCCTCGGGCAGACCCATCCGCCCGTGCCTCCCTTGCCAGGCAGTCCCCCCCGCCATCCACAGGCCCGCGGCGGTCAGCAGCAGCAGCAGCGGCGCGGATACCCCCATGCTCACCGGCAGCGAGGGGGTCAAAAGCGCCATGGCGTTGTACCCCAGGTGCAAAAGCATGCTCACCCGAAGCATCCCCCAGCGCAGCATGCACAGACCCGCCAGCAGGCTGACCGCCAGCTGCGCCGGCAGCCCCGCCAGGGAGCCGTGCATCAGCGCAAAGAGCAGCGTGGACAGCGCCAGCGCCGTTCCCCGGGAGGCCGTGTCCGTCAGGCCCGTCAGCACGCCGCCCCGGAAGAAGGCCTCCTCGCACAGGGCCGGAGCGACGCACAGCGCCAGCCCCGCCAGCAGCCATTGCGCCTCGTTCTCCGGCAGGGACAGGGTGCTCAGCGGCGCGCCCGTCCAGTCAGCCCACAGGGCCGTCACCGGGGACAGGGCCAGCTGCGCCGCCGCACCCAGCATAAGCGCCGCCAGGCACGCGCCGCCGCAGCGCTGCTTCGGCTGTCCCGCCACACGGAAGGGCCGCAGCAGCAGCGCGGGCAGCCCCCACAAAAGGGCCTCCCGCAGGCACTGCCGGGCATAGAAAATCGCCGGATCCGCCGCAGGTACACGATCCAGCACAAGCCCCGCCGGCACGCGCAGGGCCATCAGCGCCAGGGTCAGGAGCATGGCCCGGCCGGCGCGCCCCGCAAGCCAGGCGGGGCGATGCGTGGTCAGCGCGGTCACGGGGTCAGGCACCTTCCTTCAGGGTGTACACGCCGCCCACCCGGTCGCGCCAGGCCAGGTCGATGGACAGATCCTTCCCAAGCCGCACGCCCGCCTCCTCCGCGCGGTTCTCCGCCACGGACAGGGCCAGGTCGGGGGTGTTGTTCTCCCCGCTCAGGTGCCCCAGGATGATATGATGCACCCCCGTCTCCATCAGCTGCAGCATGGCCTGGGCGCAGCTTTCGTTGCTCAGGTGGCCGTGGTTGCTGAGGATGCGCTGCTTGAGCCTGGCGGAATAATGGGGGTTGCGCATGAGCATGTCCGGGTCGTGGTTGCTCTCCAGCAGCACCAGGGAGCTGCCGCCCACGGCCTCCCGCACCCCCTTGGAGAAATACCCCAGATCGGTGGCGGTGGAAATGCTGGCCTGCCCGCCCCACAGCCGGTAGCCCACGGGGTCTGCCGCGTCGTGGGGAATGGCGAAGGGCGCCACGCCGATGTCTCCCAGGTAAAAGTCCTGCCTCTTGTCAAAGGTGCGGCGCAGCCCCGGGGGAATCTCCCCCACCTTGCCGTCCATGGCC
>JBJEUJ010000154.1:0-13119 GCA_051883775.1 Aristaeellaceae bacterium
GTTGGTTGAGCTCGGGCGGGGCTCCCCTACGGTCGCCCCGCTTCGCCCATGCCTGCGCGCTCCGCCATGGGGGTGAGAGGCGGCGACCTCCTGCGGAGGCCGACGGAGGCTACCTCAGCTCCTCCGGCCTTGCGGCGGGTATGGAGGTATGCGGCTTGTCTGTGCCGGTACGGGTGGGGGACGCAGGGGCTCCTCGCCCCAGACCCTCGCCAAAGAGCCTTCGGCTCTCTGGACTCTCATTCGTGGGGGATCAGGCTGGGTTGGAGGCACGGCGCGCGGAGGGCGCGCCGCGACGCGGTGGTGCGGGGCTCCCCCTATCCGTCACGGCAGCTGCCGTGACACCTTCCCCGCCGGGGAAGGGGCCGGGCCCCGCGTCCCATTTCCGGGCTGGACAAGCTGCGCCTGTGCAAGTATAATAGGGGCAGTACAACCAACCGTCCCCAGGACGGCATAAGGAGATAGGACCATGGAATTCAAGACTGCCTGGCTATCCGATCCCACGGTGTTTGCGGTCAACCGCCTGCCTGCCTGCTCCGATCATGAGATTTACGCCTCCGCCGCCGAGGCTGAGCTGGAGAACAGCTCCCTCGTGCGCAGCCTGGACGGCGTGTGGCTGGCGCACTTCGCCATGAACCCCGCCGAGGCTCCCGACGCGCTGCTCCGCGACGCCTCCTGCGATGACGCGCTGCAGGAAATCACCGTCCCCTGCGAGTTCCAGCTGGAAAACCCCGAGTGGGATCCGCCCCACTACGTCAATACCCAGTATCCCTGGGACGGCCGCGAACCCCTGGTCCCGCCCCAGGTCAGTCAGACCTACAACCCCACCGTCACCGCCATCCGCCGCTTTGACCTGTCCGAGGATGATCTGGACTGCGGGCGCATCGTGCTGACCTTTGGCGCGGTGGAGGCCGCCGTGGCCCTGTACGTCAACGGCAGCTTTGTCGGCTATGCCGAGGACAGCTTCACCCCCCACCGCTTCGACGTGACCCCCTTCGTCCATGCGGGCGAAAACCGCATCGCGGCCCGCATCTTCAAGCGCTGCACCGGCTCCTGGGTGGAGGATCAGGACTTCTGGCGCTTCAGCGGCATCCACCGCAGCGTCACCTTGACCCTGGAGCCCCGGGTGCATCTGGCGGACATCTTCGTCCATACGCCCCTGACGGAGAACTACACCCGCGCCGCACTGGTGGCGGAGATGAAGCTGGACCGTCCCGAGGGCAGCGTCCGCGTGACGCTGACGGACGCCCAGGGCAGGGTCATCGTGGACGAGACCCGTCCCGCGGCGGCCGAGGTGACCGTCTCCGCCGACGCCCCCGGCGTGTCCCTGTGGTCGGTGGAGGCCCCCGCGCTGTACCAGCTGACCGTCACCCTCACCGACGGCCAGGGCAGGGTCTGCGAGGTCTGCCGGACGGAGGTGGGCTTCCGCGCCTTTGAGATGATCGACAAAATCATGTGCCTCAACGGCAAGCGCATCGTCTTCCACGGCGTGAACCGGCATGAGTTCAACTGCGACGGCGGCCGCGTGATGACCCGGGAGCTGATGGAGCGGGACGTGCGGGACATGAAGCGCATGAACATCAACGCCGTGCGCACCTGCCACTATCCCAACGACAGCTACTTCTACAAGCTGTGCGACCGCTACGGCCTGTACGTCATTGACGAGACGAACATCGAGAGCCACGGCTCCTGGGCCCGCTCCGGCGGCGACCGCAGCATGGCCCTGCCCGACGACCGCCCCGAGTGGCTGGAGCTGATCCTGGATCGCGGCCGCTCCATGCAGGAGCGGGACAAGAACCATCCCTCCATCCTCCTGTGGAGCTGCGGCAACGAGTCCTGGGGCGGCAAGGATCTGTTCCTGCTCTCCGAGATGTTCCGCAAGCGCGATCCCTCCCGCCTGGTGCATTACGAGGGCGTGGCCAACGACCCGCGCTACCCCGACACCACCGACGTGTACTCCCGCATGTACCACAAGGTGGCCGACATTGAGAAGTACCTGAACAATAATCCCCAGAAGCCCTTCGTGAACTGCGAGTACACCCACGCCATGGGCAACTCCTGCGGCGGCATGGTGCATTACACCGAGCTGGAGGACAAGTATCCCATGTACCAGGGCGGATTCATCTGGGACTATGTGGATCAGGCGCTGCGCACCGTGGCCCCCAACGGCGAGGAGCGCCTGGCCTACGGCGGCGACTACGGCGACCGGCCCACGGACTATCACTTCAACACCAACGGCATCATCCTGGGCGACCGCACGCAGACCCCCAAGTGCCAGGAGGTACGGACGCTGTTCTCCGAGATCCGCCTGACCCCCGATGAGAAGGGCGTGACCGTCAGCAACCGGCGGCTCTTCACCGACCTGAGCGACCTGGTGCTGGTGTGGGACATCATGCAGGATGGCGGCGCGGTATCCATGGGCGAGAAGGAGATGCCCGCCATCCAGCCCGGCGAAACTGTGCATGTGCCCCTGCCCTACGACCTGAGCAGCCTGACGGGCGAGGTGGTGGTCACCTGCACCGCCGCGCTGAAGGAGGAAAAGCAGCTGATGCTGGCCGGGGATGAGATTGCCGCCGGTCAGGCGGTATTCCATCTGGGTGAGAAGCCCGCGCCCGCCGCGCCCTGCGGCCCGGTGCCGGTTATGGGCGACAGCAACCTGGGCGTGCACGGCGAGCATATCAGCACGCTGTTCGCCAAGCCCTATGGCGGGATGATCTCCCTCAAGGACGCCATGGGCAACGAGATGATGTTCCGTCCGCCGCAGCTGTCCCTGTTCCGCGCGCCCACGGACAACGACCGCGGCAACCATGACGATGTGCGCCAGGGCATCTGGCACCTGGTCAGCCGCCACAGCCTTGTCGCCTGCGACGAGCCCGTAGCCCAGCCCGGCGCCACCAGCATCACCTACCACTACACCAACTGCGCCCTGAAGGACCTTGATGTGACCGTCACCTACACCTGCGACAGCGAGGATGCGGTGAAGGTGACCGTGGCCTTCCCCGGCGTGGAAAATCAGCCCGACCTGCCCGCCCTGGGCCTGTCCTTCCAGCTGGACAGCCGGCTGGATCAGGTGACCTACTACGGCATGGGCCCGGACGAGTGCTACTGCGACCGGTGCGCCGGCGCGCTGCTGGGCGTGTACGAGTATGGCGTGGAGGACGGCTTCACCCGCTACTGCAAGCCTCAGGAGAGCGGCAACCGCATGGGTGTGCGCTGGCTGACGGTGACGGGCGAGGACGGCCACGGCGTGCGGGTGGAGAGCGTCGACGCGCCGCTGGAAATCAGCGTATCGCCCTGGCTGCCGGAGGAAATGATGTGCAAGTGGCATCCGGACGAGCTGGTGGGCTCCTGCCGGACGATCCTGGACGTGGCGATGTTCCGCAAGGGCATTGGCGGCGACGACAGCTGGGGCGCGCCCGTACTTCCCCGGTACACCTACCCCTCCGACAAGCCCTACACGTTCTCCTTCCGCATCAAAGGAATCTAACGCGCTGGCGCGCGTCAAAAAAGTGGCCTGCGGGCCACTTTTTTGAGTTGGGACGGGGGAGCGCGGCCTGCGGGCCGCGGCAAATTCGCCTGGTCGCTTCGCTCCCGGCCGGCGAATTTGTAAGGAAAGTTTTCCGCGGAGCGGAAAACGACCCGCCCCCGGGGCGAAGCCCCGGGATACGATTGCAGTCGAAGGGGGGCTTTGCCCCCCTCCGATACCTCTCCCGGTCAGAGGGGGGCTTTGCCCCCCTCCGACACCATCCCCGGACGGCGGGGCTGCGGCCCCTCCGGGCCTCCCCGGGGAGTGAGGGCTCCGTTGTCCTTGAGCGGCGTCCGGATGGCTCATGCCGTCCGGACGCTTGTGTTTGTATACAGGTTTCTTTCCTCTTTCTTCCTGCGGGAACGGTTGAAAAACGTCCTGAGTTACGGTATACTGTTGCATAACAGGTTATTTTCCGGGACTGCACGCAGCAAGCGAGGAGCGGGTGAAATGAATAGCGTTCCCTTTTCCGTACTGATTGCCGATGACGAATCCGCCATCCGCAATGGACTTCGTGAAATCATCCCCTGGGGGGATTACAACGCTGTGGTCATCGACGCGGTGGCGGACGGGCTGACCGCCCTGGCCTCCATCCGCCGCAACCGGCCCGATCTGGTTATCATGGACATCAAGATGCCCGGCATGGACGGGCTGGAGGTGATCCGCCAGGCCCGGGAGGAGGGCATTCTCAGCCGGTTTATGATCCTCAGCGGCTATGACGACTTCAACCTGGCGCAGAAGGCCATCCGCTACGGCGTGAAGGCCTATTTTCTCAAGCCCCTGAGGATTCAGGAGTTTGAGGACGAGCTGCGCAGCCAGATTGCCGGGCTGATGGCGGAGCGCAACATGCGCGGCAGCGACGCGGTGATGACCTCCATCCTCAAGACCTCCCGGCTGTTCCTGCTCAACCAGCTCATCGCCAACGACCTGCACAGCCAGGAGGATCTGAACCGCCGCGCGGGCATGCTGGATCTGCAGATTGACCCGCAGCAGCCCTGCGTGTGCGCGGTGGTGATGCCCCTTGACCCGGGCGGGGAGGCGGACGAGGCCGTCTATGCGCGGATTGCGGCGGCGCTCGCGGAGGAGATGGCG
Source organism: Aristaeellaceae bacterium (assembly GCA_051883775.1). Classification (GTDB taxonomy): domain Bacteria; phylum Bacillota; class Clostridia; order Christensenellales; family Aristaeellaceae; genus UBA11524. The sequence goes on from JBJEUJ010000154.1 coordinate 4,616, forward strand.
GGCCGCCGGTGCGAGATCTGGCAGCGCAGCGGGCAATGCGTGGTGCTCCTGTGCCAGCAGGCGGAGGATGCAGCCTTTGACGAAGCGCCCCTGCGCCGTCTGACCGGGCGGCTGCGGGCGGAGGACGGGCTGCGCTGCTGCGCGGGGGTGGGCTCCCGGGTGGCGTCCCCGCTGCATGCGGCGGAGAGCTTCAGCCAGGCCATGCGCGCCTCGGCCTACGAGCTGTACCAGCTGCCGGGGGATGTGTATGACGCAAGCGTCATCTGCGCCCGGATGCCCCCTGGCCCCGCCACCGAGGGCGGATTGTACGACAAGCTCATCGAGGCCATCGAGACCCGCAGCCTGGACGACCTTGCCGCCCTGGCCGATGCGTACATCGACAGGCTCTTCTTCGTGCCCATGCCGCCGCCGGACTATGTGCGGGGGTGCTGCACGTCGCTGATGCACGGCGTTTGCGAGCGCATGAACAACCGCCATCCCGACGAGCCCCGCCTGACGCCGCCCCCTGCGGAGGCCGCCAAGCAGCTGCACGCCGTGGACGAGCTGCGCGCCTGGCTCCGGGAGACCCTGGCGGCCTATGCCGAGCAGCACCATCGCTCCCGCCGCATGGCCGATCCCATCATTGAGGCGGCGAAGGAGTACATTCACCAGCACCTGAGCGAGAACATCAAGGCCAGCGACGTGGCCGTGTGCGTCAACCTGAGCGCCTCCTACTTCACCACCTATTTCAAGCAGAAGGCCGGGTGCAACTTCCGAGACTATGTTTTGCAGGAGAAGATGCGCTACGCCAGCGAGCTGCTGCGCCGGCAGGAGATGAACGTCAGCCAGATCGCCTACGCCATGGGCTACACCGACTACCGCTCCTTCTCCCGCGCCTTCAAGAACGTCACCAACCACGCCCCCTCGGACTATCAGCATTCGGAGAAGAAAAAGCCGTGATCACATCCATCAAGCAGCGCGTGGCCCGTCTGGACCCGCGCACCCATCTGATCAGCCGCATCTGGCTGCAGATGGTGGCCCTGATTCTGGTGGTGGCCATGGTGCTGCTCCTGCTGCTGCACGTGCTGCTGCGGGATGATTACCTGGCCAAATCCCTGGAGGATGCCATGGCCAGCACCTCGGTAGCCTCCACAGCCCTGCATGACAATTATGAGCAGACCATGCTGGGCTTCCTGGAAACCTGCGGCACGGAGGATTTCGAGAGCCTGCTCATGGACATCACCCGGGCGGACCGCGCCGCCCAGACCCAGCTGAACATCAGCCTGCAGAACACCCTCATCACCATGATCCGCCGTAACCCACTGGCGGTGTCCGCCGTGATGATCAACCGGGAGGGCGTCTGCTTCCAGCCCCTGTCCCACCGCCTGGAGGAGCAGACCCTCCCCATGGACCTGGGCTATGACCGGGCGCTGTTCAGGGGCGTGAGCTTCCTGCCGCAGATGGACAGCCCCATTGTGGGCCAGCGGACGGTGATTCCCCTGGCCTTTCCCCTGACGGTGCTGCCGGGCAGCACCAATCCCATGATCGCCGCCGACGTGGAGGACGCAGGCGCGGTGATGTACCTGCTGCTGGACGCACAGGCCCTGCGGACGCTGCTTCGGGCCTACGCCAGCCAGGGCATCTGCGGGGAGATGTACCTGCTCACCGCCGACGGGCGGCTGCTGACGGACGATCCGGGCATGGAGGAGGCGTCGCTCCTTTCCCAGGTGAAGGATGCGGATGTTCAAGCCCAGCAGCAGGGCGTCATTGTCCGGGACGGGCAGTACCTGTGCTGGCAGTACTGGCCGGACGCGGGGATCTTCGTGGTGAACCTGGTGCCCGGCTCCCGGCTGCTGGAATCCCTGAACCGCATCACGCAGATTATCCCCTTCTTCGGCCTGGGGTGCATTCTGCTCTTGTCCCTGCTGATGCTGCCCGTGTCCCGCAACATGATCCGCCCCGTGCGCAAGCTGCACAAGACCGTGCTGGCCATCGAGGAGGGCAGCTACGACGGCCGGGAGGCCCTGCACATGCAGGACGAGCTGGGCCAGCTCAGCCGCGCCATCGCCTCCATGTACCGCACGATGCAGAACCAGATGGTGGCCCTTCGGCAGGAGGAGGAGGCCCGGGCCTCGGCGGAGATGCGCGTGGTATCCGAGCAGATCAACCCCCACTTCCTCTACAACACCCTCGAAGCCATCAACATGGAGGTCTACGCCGGGCACACGGAAAGCGCCTCCCGCATGATCCAGTCCTTAGGGGAATTCCTGCGCATCGGGCTGAGCTTCGGGCAGGACATGATTACCGTGGAGCGGGAGCTGGAGCATGTGCGGGCCTACATCAGCATCATGAACGTGCGCTTCAGCAACCGGCTGATCTTCACCAGCAACGTGGACGAGGGATGCCTGCAGCACCCGGTGATGAAGATCATCCTCCAGCCCCTGGTGGAAAACTCCATCCGCCACGGCTTCCACATGGACAGCAGCCGGCAGATGCTCAACGACCAGTTCATCGAGGTGGCCGTCCACGCCGTGGGGGACGAGCTGCAGCTCTCCGTCATTGACAACGGCGTGGGCATCGACGTGGAGCATGCCCGTCAGGTGCTGCACACCAGCCCCGCCCAGCAGAAGCACGTGGGGCTGAACAACGTCTACCAGCGCCTCACCATGCGCTACGGGGACAGGGCGGACATTACCTTCGAGTCCATCCCCTACTACCGCAACACCGTCTGCATCCACATCCCCCTGGATCCCTCCTTTCCCCGGAAATGATGGAAAGTGTTGTGCAAATCATGAAAACTGCGCTTCTTCCATCCGGACGCATATGCTATAATGGTCAAAACAACGCCAATTTTGGCAAAAAGGAGCAACAGCCATGTTTGTATACAACGATGCCGTAACCCCCACCGCCTGCGAGCCCGGCGTGACCCGCCGCGTCCTGGCCTACAACGACAAGACCATGATGTGCGAGATCCGCTTCGAGAAGGGCGCGAAGGGCAACATGCACACCCATCCCCACACCCAGGTGACCTACATCGTCAAGGGCAGCTTCGCCTTCACCGTGGACGGGGAGACGAAGGTTGTGAACCAGGGCGACACGGTGCTCATGCCCTCCGGGAGCCTCCACGGCTGCGAGTGCCTGGAGGAGGGCATTCTCTGCGATGTGTTCACCCCCATGCGGGAGGATTTCATCAAGTAAGCGACGCCTGGGAAGGAGGGCCTGTATGCAGGAGTACGTTGAGCGCTATCTTGCGCCGAGGATTCAGGGCGACGGCGGCTGGGTGGAGTATGTGTCCCTGGAGGGGGATGAGCTGAAGCTGATCTTCCGGGGCGAATGCTCCAAGTGCCCGATACTGAACCGCTGCACCGCCTGGATGGAGGACATGATCCGCAAGGACCTGGGGCAGAGCGTCCGCATTGTGCCGGTGCGCATCAAGCCGTATTTCCAGGATACCTGAGGCACAGGAAAGGAGAGCGCCTATGGCACATGTAAAGGTCGTTCGCCGCAGCATGCGGCCGGAGGAATGGACGGAGCTGCGCTTTGCCTGGCTGCAGCGGGGCGTCTATGACGAGAAGTTCGAGATCACCGACCTGTCCATCCGGGACGCGCGGCAGATCAGCGAGAACGAGTACGAGTACTACACCGAGGACTACCGCCCGCTGAAGAAGGGCGACATGATCTTCACCCCCGACGGCACGGCCTTCATCCGCGGGCACGTGACCATCCCCGAGCATCTGCGGGGGAAGAAGCTGTACTTCTCCCTGCACACGGCGGCGGAGATGATCGTGAAGATCAACGGAAGCTACGTGGGCGGCGTGGACCCCAACCGCGAGCTGATGCCCCTCAACCCCTACATCGGGGACGCTGTGGAGCTGGACATCGAGATCGAGGCCTACAACCGCTCCAAGCCCGATGACGAGCGCAATCCCGCCGCCATTTCCTCCAGGGGCTGCCGGCAGGTCTTTGACGGGGCGTACCTGGCCACCGTCCGGGAGGACGTGCAGAGCCTGGTGTACGACTACATCCTGCTGATGGACATCGCCCACTGCGAGTACTTCAACGAGGATTACCGCAGGTTCCTCTTTGTGGAGCTGAGCCACGCGCTGGACCTGGTGGACTTCGACACCTTCGAGGGCATTTCGGACGCGGCGGATTATGTGGAGAAGCACATCTACGCCAACACTGACTACAAGGGCACCGGCGACGTGGCCCTGGTGGGTCACAGCCACCTGGACATCGCCTACTACTGGCGGCGGATCCACGCGGTGCAGAAGAACGCCCGCACCATCCTGATTCAGCTGCGCCTGCTGGACCAGTACCCGGAGTTCCGCTACACCCACACCCAGGCCTACACCTATGAGACGCTGGAGAAGTACTACCCCGAGCTGTTCCGCGAGCTGCAGGAGAAGGTGGCCGAGGGCCGCTTCGAGCCGGTGGGCGCCATGTACGTGGAGCCGGACTGCAACGTGCCCGCGGCGGAGAGCCTGATCCGCCAGCTGCTCTACGGCCAGCACTTCTTCCGCCGGGCCTTCGGCAAGACCATCGACAACGCCTGGCTGCCGGACGTGTTCGGCAACAGCTGGATCCTGCCGCAGATTCTCAAGAAGAGCGGCGTGGACTACTTCGTTTCCAACAAGATGTCCACCTGGAACGACACCAACCGCTTCCCCCACAACAACTTCCTCTGGAAGGGCATCGACGGCACCAGCGTCTATGCCTGCGTGCCCCCCACCCACTTCATCACCTGGAACATGCCCAGCCAGATCCAGGAGAACTGGGAGAGCTACCAGGACAAGCAGGTGGGCGGCCAGACCCTGAGCATGTACGGCTACGGCGACGGCGGCAGCGGCTGCACCCCCGAGATGCTGGAGGTGGCCCGCCGCTTCAAAAAGCTGAGCATCATGCCCAAGACGGAAATGACCGGCGGCGCGGCATTCCTGCACAAGAACCTGGAGGGCAACACCGACCTGGCCACCTGGGACGGCGAGCTGTACCTGGAGATGCACCGGGGCACCTTCACCACCAAGAGCGAGCTGAAGCGGCTCAACCGCATGCTGGAGTTCAAGCTGCGGGAGGCGGAGATCCGCTGCAGCCTGGCGACGCTGTCCGGCAGGGCCTATCCTGCCGACACCCTGCGGGAGTGCTATAAGAAGCTCCTGCTGAACCAGTTCCACGACATTCTCCCCGGCAGCCACATTCATCCCGTGTACGAGGACGCCATGGCGGACTACCGGGAGATCAGCGACAAGCTGGACGCGATCCTGGCGGAGACGGCGGGGGAAACCTACTTCAACACCCTGCCCGTGCAGCGGGACTTCATCACCTTCCTGGCGGACGAATCCGGCGAGGAAATCCGCCATGGCGAGCGGGGCTGCTGGGCGATTCCCGGCCTGCCCGGCCTGACGGCAGGCGCGGTGGCGAAGCCTGCGGGCGCGGAAGGCTGGCTGCACGCTGCGGCCTCCGGCGACGCGCTGCGGGTGGAGACGCCCTTCTACCGCATTGCCTTCAATCCCGACGGCAGCATCGCCAGCCTCTACGACAGGGAGCTGGAGCGTGAGTGGGTGAAGGCGGGCTGCGGCTTCAACAAGCTGCACCTGTACGAGGATCGCCCCGGCAACTATGACGCGTGGGACATCCTGCCCAACTACAAGGATGTGGAGCGGCCCGTCACGGTGGCGGAGCCCCTGCGCCTGACCCGGCAGGACGGCGTGAGCGCGACCTTCGAGACGGTGCTGTCCACGGGCCGCAGCACGTGGCGGATGCTCATCCGCGTGTATGCCCTGAGCCGGGCCATCGAGGTGGAGCACATTGTGGACTGGGACGAGAAGCACAAGCTGGCCAAGATCAACTTCGGCCCGGAGGTGCTGACCCGGGAGCTGGTCTGCGACACCAGCGCGGGCTTCATCCGCCGTGAGCTGACCAAGAACACCACCTGGCAGCAGGCCCGCTTCGAGGTATGCCACCACAAGTGGTGCGACATGAGCGAGAGCGGCGGCGGCGTGGCGCTGATCAACGAGGGCAAGTACGGCGTGGGTCTGGAGGGAGACGAAATCAGCCTGAGCCTGCTGAGGGCCACCATCCGCCCGGACATCACCTCGGACATCGGGCATCACGACTTCTGCTACGTGATTCTGCCCCATGAGGGCGACTTCCTGGCCGCCCATGTGAACGACGCCGCCATGCAGTACAACGTGCCGCTGCGCAAGGCGGACGTGGCGATGCCGGACAGCCTGCGGGAGAGCATCTGCCGGAGCGGGCTGCAGCTGCAGGCTATGAAGCTCAGCGAGGACGGCGGCAAACTGGTCATTCGTCTCAGTGAGCAGGACGGCCGCCGCGGCGTGATCCGCTTCCCCTTCCCGGTGGAAAAGATGAACCTGATCGAAGACAGCGAGGGCACGGCGGAGACTGTGGCCTTCAAGCCCTTCGAGCTGTTGACGGTGGCGGTCTCGCCGGAGCAGCTGGCCTGACAACCATGACACCCGGCCCTTTGCGGTTTCCCGCAGAGGGCCTTTTTCGCAGAAGCGGCGGGGTCGGAGGAGCCCGTGCGCAGCAAAAGGAAATCCCTTGCCTTCCCCTCTGGGGAAGGTGTCGCCCGCAGGCGACGGATGAGGTCGTTCCCGTGCGGATTGGTACAACCTGCCGTTTCCATCGCGGACGGCCTTCGGCGTCTGCTCGGAAACTCACGTTTTTTCTTTCCTTTTTTCTTGTGCTTTTTGCTGCGCCCGGGCTGCCGCCCGGACCTGCGCAGGGGCTAACGCCGCCCCTGCACCCGCGCAAGGGGCATCGCCCCTTGACCCTTTTTCGCTGGCGCGATCCCGTGAAAGGAGTGCTTGACATGCTGGACAAGCCCACGTATCCGGATTTTGGGAACATTTATCCCGGCGACTATTATCCCGACATTCCCTGGGAGGAGTATATCAATCCCCGGCAGGCCCTGCCGGAGGGGCGGGTGTTTGACATTCGCGACTGGGGTGCGAAAGCCGAGCCGGACTGGCTGAACACGGAGGCCATTGCGGCCTGCTGCCGGGCCTGCGGGGAGGCGGGGGGCGGCGTGATCCTGGTGGAGGGCGGCTGCTATGTGACGGGGACGGTGCGCCTGCCGTCGGGCTGCACGCTGTTCATTGCCCCGGGGAGCGCGCTGGTGGCCAGCCGGGATGTGGAGCAGCTGCTGACCCACGACGACAGTTACACCGACGACCGCAAGGGCGAGTCCGTCCAGGGGGCGCTGCTGCTGATCGACCATGCGGAGAACGTGCGGGTGACGGGGGGCGGCAAAATCTGCGGCAGCGGCGAGTGGTACGTTTACGAGCCCCGGCAGAAGCCGGCCCTCACGCCCTTCCCGGTGACCATGCTCCCCCGGCGGGATCAGGCGCGGGAGATCAACACCGTGCCCGGCTCCATCCGCACCTTCTACCGGGACCGCATCCGCTACAGCGAGGACAAGTACGGCGAGGGCAAGCCTGACCTGCGCCGTCCCTCGGCCATGGTGTGGGTACAGGAGAGCCGGGAGGTGGCGTTTGACAACATCATCCTGGAGGCCTCCATGAGCTGGACGCTGCATGTGGATCGCAGCGATCATGTGACCGTGCGGGATGTGGTCATCAACGACAACCGCCACGTGGCCAACGCCGACGGCATCGACCTGGGGGCCACCAGCCACGCGCTGGTGGAGCACTGCTTCGTCAGCTGCGCGGACGACGGCATTGTGCTGAAGAACCCGGGCTTCTCCGGGCGGGCCATGGAGGACGTTACCGTCCGCCGCTGCACGGTGATGACGGTGATGAACGCCTTCAAGATCGGCACGGAAACGGGCAGCGACATCCGCCATGTGCGGGTGGAGGACTGTGATTTCCTCCTGCCGGACATTTATCCCGGCAGCGTCAGCGGCATCAGCCTGGAGAGCTGCGACGGCACCGTGCTGGAGGATGTGACCATCCGCAACATCCGCATGAAGCAGGTGGTCTGTCCCGTTTACATCGCCCTGAACCGCCGCAACCGCTACAGGCGGCCCTACACGGAGAATGCGGAGGACCGCTACTGGGGCGGGCATATCCGCGGCGTGACCATCGAGGACGTGACGGCCCTGGACTGCGAGCTGCCCTGCATCCTCACCGGCTACGACAGCGCGCTGGAGGGGGAGATCGCCGTGCGCCGGGCGCTGGAGGACGTCACGCTCCGGAACCTGACCATGGTCTACCGGGACAATGAGGAGAAAATTTTCTTGCCGGATAAGGTGGACGAGCTGCTCTTCGACTACCCGGAGAGCAACGCCTACGGCGACGTGCCGGCCTGCGGCGTGTACGCCCGGCACGTGGACGGGCTGACCCTGACGGGCCTGTCCGTCACGCCCCGGTGCATGAACACCCGCCCCCACGTGGCCCTGGAGGACGTGCGGGCATGAGTCCCGGGGAGACATTTTTGTTGCCTTTCGCCTGCTTGTCCAAAAAATATCACAGAATATGTTACATAAACCATAAAAGCGGTTGTTTTCTAAACATGTCAACGATGGTAAAATAAGAGCCAGA
>JBJEUJ010000155.1:0-2470 GCA_051883775.1 Aristaeellaceae bacterium
AGGGCTGGATTGTGGAGAACCGCATCGACATGCTCATCAGCCGGGGCGTGGGCACCTCCGTGCTGCCCGTGCGCATCGGGCGCAGGCCGCAGATTCACGTTATTACCGTGAAGAGCAAGTGACGCTCACAGGACGTTCCCCCAGGTGAAGGCATCCCGGTGGCGGATATGCCCGGCGCACTCCCGCAGGGTATGGCAGGCCTCCAGGTACGCGGACACGTCCCGGGCCTCAATGCCCGCCAGCACATGCTGCAGGGCCAGGGTTACATCGTCGGTATCGTCATGGTTGATGAGAATTTGAAGCCAGCGCTCCGTTTGCTCCCACCTTTCCAGGTAGGCCCGGGCAGCTTCCTCCGCCCGCGCCCAGCTTTCCGGGGCGGTCAGCGCCATCAGCTCCTCCGCCGCGGACACATACTGCTCCGACACCCGCGCGGTCAGCCCCTCGCAGGCCGCGCCGCCCGCAATCACCACCGCCAGCAGAATCAGCGAAAGGGTCAGGCTCGTGCGCATGTTACCACCTCGCCTGCCCGGGCAGCATGATCTGCTTCAGCTGCGTTTCCGTTCTGCCCTTGCCCTGGCAGAGCATCACCCCGGCGGTGTTCACGCACAGGAACAGCACGTCCCCGGGCGCGGCATAGCCCAGCTCCCGCACCTGCCGCTCCAGCCAGGAGGCCGTCCAGCCGCCCTTTTGCAGGTTTTCCTGCTGTACATGCCCGTCCATGATCAGCGGCAGGGGCAAGCCCTCCGGGGGCGGGTCGAGGTGCATGTCCTCCGGGGTTACGGGCCTCGCCTGGGCCTTGGGGAACACCGTCACATGCCCGGCCGTTTCCAGCACCGCCGTTCCCACCTGGGCAGGATCCAGCGCGCCGCCGGTGCGCAGGGCCTCCATCAGGTCGTTGAGGGTCATGGCGGTCTTGCGCATTTCCTTCTCGCAGATGGCCCCGTTGCGGATCAGCACCGTGGGCTGGCCGCAGATGAGCAGGCGGAACTTCCCGCTGCGCATGCACAGGGCCGTCATGATCCCATGGCAGACGATCAGCGCCACCATGGGCACCAGCCCGTAGAGCAGCGGGATGCCCACGCTGCCCATGGGCGTGGCGGCCAATTCCGCAATCATGATGACCACCACCAGCTCGTAGGGCTGCAGCTGGCCCACCTGTCGCTTGCCCATCACCCGCATGGCGGCCACCGCCGCCACAAACAGCAGAACCGAACGCACAAAGATTGTCAGCATTGCACTTCTTCCTCCATACGCCTATTCTGACCCGAACCGCATACCGTCATGCAAGGAGGCCTTACGGATGAAACGCCGCTTCTCCCACCCGCTTCTGCCCGGGATGACCATCGGGCTGGTAGCGCCCGCCAGCCCCGTTTTCGAGCCTGACCGCCGGGACGCAGCCGTGCATCTGATGGAGGACATGGGCTTCCGGGTGCGGCGGGGAGCCACGGTGGACGCGGCGGACTTCTGCTTCGCCGGGGATCACGCCCTTCGCGCCCGGGATCTGCAGGACATGTTCCTGGACGACACGGTGGATGCGGTGGTGTGCCTGCGGGGTGGGTACGGCTCGGCAAGGCTGCTGCCGCTGATGGACTTCCGCGCCATTGCCCGGCACCCCAAGCCCTTCGTGGGCTTTTCGGACATCACGGCCCTGCACGCCGCGCTGAACAAGTGCTGCGGCTTTGTGACCTTTCACGGGCCCATGCCGGGGGTGATGGAGCCCATCGGCCTGCGGGAGCCGCGGGCCCGGCAGCAATGGCTGGAGGTGCTGTCCGGCGCGTCTCCCCGGCAGGCCGCGAACCCGGACGGGGAGCCCTTTGCCGCCGGCGGGGAGCGCGTCGTCACCGGGCGGCTGATCGGGGGCAACCTGTCCGTGCTGACGGGGCTGATCGGCACGCCCTGGGAGCCTGACTGGGACGGAAATCTCTTGCTGATGGAGGACGTGGCGGAGCGCAGTGACCGGCTGGACGGCATGATGAACCAGCTGAAGGCCGCAGGGGTGTTCGAGCGCGTGGGCGGGGTGGTCATTGGCGACTTCAGCCGCTACGAGGGCATGACCACGCCCCGGAAGCTGCCCCTGTCCCGCATCATTGAGGAGGCTCTGCCCGAGGGCCTGCCGGTGATTCACCGGCTCCACGCGGGCCACGGGCGGGATCGCATGACCCTTGCGCTCAACGCCCGCTACCGCCTGAACCCCCGTACTGCCACCCTGACGCTGACGGAGGATGTGTTCCGGGGGTGAGGGATGATTCTTTGATGGAGTTGAGTTGGTTCGCCGTTTGAAGCGCGGGCCGCTGCACCGGCACAAAGCCTTCCCCTCTGGGGAAGGCGGCCGAGCGCAGCGAGGTCGGATGAGGTCGCTCCCCCTGCCGGATGCTCGGCCCGCCGGATAAGGTCGTTCCTTTGGAGCAATGCTAACCTGCCGTTTCCAACGCGGGCGAACTGCGTCGCCTGCTCGGAAACTCGCGCTTTT
>JBJEUJ010000156.1:0-13071 GCA_051883775.1 Aristaeellaceae bacterium
GCCTCTTCGTAGGCAGCCTTCTCCCAGTACAGGCCGATCTCCGGATAGCCCTCGCGATGAGCCACGCGGGCCATCGCCAGATACATGCCAACCTCAGAGCACTCGCCCTCGAAATTGGCGCGCAGGCCGTCAATGATCTCCTGGGGCACGCCCTTCGCCACGCCCACCACATGCTCGGCCGCCCAGGTCTTCTCTTCGCCCTGGAGCACGAACTTCTCGGCAGGCACCTTGCACACAGGGCACTGCGCCGGAGGCTGCTCGCCCTCAAACACGTAACCGCAAACGCTGCAAACCCACTTCTTCATATTGGATGACCTCCTTCAAAAATCTCTGATTCAAAACCGCAAGGGTTGAACCGGGGCATATCGAAATATACCGCCTGTGTATAGTATACACCAGTTTTTTCACAAGTGAAACAGGCTTGTGAAAATTTTTTTTGAACTTTTCCCGACGTCCGGGTATATTCTCCTTCTGCTGATGAAGTACACCGCCGTAATGAACACCGCGCACACCGCCCACGTGGACGGCTCGCCCCAGGACGCGCCCCGGTAGCCCCATACCGGCACCACCAGCCACGCACACAAAAGCTTCATCACCAGCTCGATGGAGGAGGCCAGCACCGGCACCACCTTCATGCCCAGGCCCTGCATGGCCTGCCGCATGGTCACCAGAACGCCCTCGGGGAAGTACAGCGGCGCGTTGATGCACAGGTTCATCACCGCCAGGCGGACAATTTCCTCGTTGCCCGTACCAATCAGCCCGCGGATGAGGCGCTCCCCTGCCCCGTACAGAATCACCGCCACCATCGCCGACCAGATGGCCACCATCACCGTCATCTGCCGCAGGGCCGTGCGGATCCGCTTCCACTGCTGCGCGCCGCGGTTCTGGCTGACAAAGGCGGAGGCCGCCGTACCCAGGGCGGAGGCGGGCTTCATCATCAGCTCCAGAATCTTCCGCGCGCCGGTGTGGGCCGTGATCACCGCCGCTCCCAGACCGTTGATGGCTCCCTGCATCACCACCGAGCCGATGGCGTATACCGAGTACATCAGCCCCATGGCCAGGCCCGTGGAAGCCATTTCTCCCAGGAGACGCCGCTCGGGCCGGTCGCCCCGGGTGGGCAGATACTCCGCAAAGTGCCGGCGGATATACCGCATGCTCAGCAGCGCCGAGAAGCCCTGGGCGATCACCGTCGCCAGCGCCGCGCCCGTTACGCCCCAGCCCAGCAGCATCACCATCACCACGTCCAGCGCCAGGTTCAGCACGCAGGCAATGATCAGGAAGTACAGCGCCGTCCTGCTGTTGCCCAGGGCCTGCATGAACGCTGCGCAGGCGTTGTAGATCACCGTGACCGCGAAGCCTCCGCAGAGGATGGCCAGATAGCTGTACGCCTGGTCGAACACCGCCGGGGGCGTATTCAGCCAGTGGAGCATCGGGCGGCACAGAAGCAGCATGACCGCCGTCAGCGTCACGCCCACCAGCAGGTTCAGCGCCACCATGGCGCCGGAGGCCCTGCGCAACCGGGGGATGTCCCCCATGCCAAACATCCGCCCCAGCACAATGCCGCAGCCGTTGGCGATGCCCATGGCGAAGGAAAGGATCATCGAGTACAGCGACGCCGATGCGCCGATGGCCGCCAGGGCGTTGTCCCCCAGGAAATGCCCCGCAATCATGGTATCCGAGATGGTGTACACCTGCTGGAACAGCTGGCCCAGCAGCACCGGTAGGGAAAACAGAAGGATCAGCCGCAGCGGATTGCCCTTTGTCATGTCCACCGCGCTGGCACGCTTTGTGCCGGTCATGGGTCCTGCCTCCGATTCTTGCGTAATGTCCGCCGTCCATTATAATGGAAGAAGCCGCCCTTCGCAAGGGGGATCCGGCAGATCCCGGAAAGCGGAGAAAAGTGTTGCCAAGCCCGGAAAAATTCCTGAAAAGTGGTGTTCCATGCCCATTTTCCCGACAAATCGGGCGGCAATTTGCCATTTTTGTGGGAGCATCGCTGTGTTTTCGCTGCTCCCGGCCTGTCCTGTCCGAACGAGCAAGCAGGATTCCCCGCTTCCATGTCGAATGAAATGTTGATAACCTGGTTAGGGTAAAACGGAGGAGTTGACACGATGCGGGACATGGTCGTTCTCATCAACCTGGACAGCGGCGTCTGCCGCTCCATGGCGCGAAAGCTGCGGGCGGAGCATATTTATTGCAAGATTCTTCCGGCCCAGTCCACCGCCCGGGACGTCCTCAGCCAGGATGCGCTGGGCATTCTGCTGGCGGGCGCGTCCACAGGGGACAGGGCGGACATCCCTCACCTGCAGGAGCTGCTGGACTGCGGCCTGCCCGTGCTGGGCATGGGAGACGCGGCGCTGACCTTGTGCGAGGCCATGGGCGGCGCCCTGGGCGAGAAGGCCCGGGAGCCCGGCGTGGTGCAGGTGCGCTTTGAGGGCGACGATCCCCTGGTGGCCCAGGTGGAGTCCGGCGAAAGGTATCTGCCGGCGCTGCGCTGCATGATCTTTGGCGATGACGCGGCCCTCACCCTGGCCCGCACCGACAGCGGCGCCCTGGGCTTCCGTCTGCCGGACCGGCCGGTGTACGGCCTGGCCTTCCTCCCCGAGCAGAACGATCAGGACGGCGTGCAGCTGCTGATCAACTTCTGCCAGGGGGTATGCGGCTGCACCCTGTGGTGGAGCAACAAGGCCTTCCTGGAGCGGGCGAAGGAGGAAATCGAGCGCACGGTGGGCAATGCCGAGGCGCTGTGCGCCCTGTCCGGGGGCGTGGACAGCGGCGTGTGCGCCATCCTGGGCAACATGGCCCTGGGGCACCGTCTGCACTGCCTGTTTGTGGACACGGGGCTTTTGCGCAAGGACGAGGGCGACCAGGTGATGGCCTTCTACCGGGAGCAGATGGGCCTGAACCTGACGCGCATCAACGCCGCGCCGGAATTCCTGGCTGCCTTGAAGGGCGTGACCGACCCCCGGGAAAAGGAGCGGGTGATTTTCGCGCTGCTGCAGGAGATTGTGGCCCGGGAGGTTGCCGCCCGGCCCAACGTGCGGATGATCCTCAAGGGCACCAACTACGCCGACGCCCTGGAGAGCGACGCTGCCGACAGCGCGCCCGCGGGCGTGCAGGTGGTGGAGCCGGTGCGGGAGCTGTTCAAGGACGAGATCCGCCGGGTGGGCGAGGATCTGCTCCTGCCCCCTGCGCTGATCAACCGTCAGCCCTTCCCCGGCAGCGGCCTGGCCCTGCGCATTGCGGGCGAGGTGACGGAGGAGAAGCTGACCATTCTTAGGGAGGCGGATGCGATCTTCCGGGCGGAGCTGGAGGCTGACCGCCAGAGCAAGCGGCTGTACCAGTACTACGCCATGCTGGCCGACGCGCCCTTTGCCGGGGGCTACGCCATAATCCTGCGGGCCATTCAGCTCAACGACGGCGTGAACTATGTAGCCTCCCGCCCGCCCTTCGACCTGCTGGAGCGCATTGCCCAGCGGATCCGCGATACCCAGCCCGCCGTCAGCAGCGTCCAGTACGATCTGACGCCGTGACAGGCCCGAATCCATCCGCAGCCGCGCAGGGTGTTGATCACCAGGCGCGGCTGCTTTGCGCTTCCCGGGCATGGCAAGGCCGCGCACCAGCACGATGCGCGGCCTGCTTCGTTTATTCCGGCCTGGCCCAGCTGCCTTTCGGCAGGTTCACTCCGTTGGGCGGTCGCTCCGTCAGGATGCCCAGCACGCTTGCCCGCGATCGTTCCCGGGCATGGCAAGGCCGCGCACCAGCACGATGCGCGGCCTGCTTCGTCTTATTCCGGCCTGGCCCAGCTGCTCTCCAGCAGGTTCAGCCCGTTGGGCGTCCACTCGGTCAGGATACCCTTGCGGCTGGTGACGTAATGCACACCGCACTGGCCGTACTTGTTGTAGCCCGTGACCCACACGCTGCCGTCCGTTTTCATCAGACAGCAGGCCAGGCTGCCCACGGAGGCGTCCGCCACGTCCTGCATCACCAGGGAGGGCAGGCTCTTGAGGGTTTTCTTGCCCACGCCGCGCTGGCCGGTGTCTGTGTTGCCCCAGAGCCACAGGTCGCCGTTGTCCGCCAGGGCCATGGTGTGGCTGCTGTAAGCGATGATCCGCACCACATTCACCTCGTCGGGAATCATCACCCGCACAGGATCATAGTTGGTGGAGCCCACCGTATCGTTGCCGCACTGGTAGACCTCGTTGCGGCCCCAGGCCCAGACATGGCCCTCCGTATCCAGGGCGTAGGCGGTGTCGCCGCCGGTGGCAATCTGCACGGGGGTGAAGCTGTCGATGGTCAGGGCTGTGGGCGTCACGCACCAGCCCTCCCGGGTCTTGAAGCCCAGCTGGCCGTAGTCGTTCTCGCCCCAGGTCCAGATCACGCCGTCCTTGTCCAGCGCCATGGAGTACTTGCCGCCGCAGCCGACCTGCACAATGTTCTCCAGGCCGATCTGCACGGGGGTTTTCACCGTGGCGCGGGTGCCGTCACCGGCCTGGCCGGTGCTGTTCTTGCCCCAGGCCCACACATGGCCGTCGCTGTCCAGGGCCAGGCTGTGGCCAAAGCCGCTGTCAATCTGCACAATCTGCTTGAGGCCGTCGATCTTCGTGGGGACGTTGGTGCTGCTGTTGGTATTCGCCAGGCCCAGCTGGGAATGCCCGTTGGCCCCGCAGGCGTACACCTCGCCGCTCTTCATCAGGAACAGGGTGTTCTCGTTGCCGCACTGGATGTCCAGAATATCCCGGCCATCCAGGCCCTGGGCGCCGGTGACCGGCTCGCCAATCAGGCTGCGGCGTTCATAGCCGATCTGCCCCACGCGGTTGTCGCCCCAGGCCCAGATGGTACCCTCGGCATCCACCCCGTAGGCAAAGCTGCCGCCCATGCGCAATAGCACCTGAGGGGCTTCCTCCGCCAGGGCCGCTGCGGGCAGGAGCATCATGGCCGCCAGCAGCGCCAGCAATCGCTTCATTGGCATCGTGTCCTTTCTCTGTCAGGGGATCAGGGTGCAGAAGTAGATCAGGTCGCCCACGGGCCGCTCCTTGTTGGAGGACAGGGCGTTGATCTTCCTGTCGTTCAGGGCGATGGTGGCGGAGGAGCCGCCGTCCAGGTTGTAGGCGTTGACGGCGCCCATCTCCTTGCACAGCGCCGCCCAGTCCGCCAGGTTCATGCCCACGGAGTTCTCATTCTCCGGGCCCTCGCAGGTCAGGATCAGGTAGGACAGCGGGCCCAGCTGGCAGATGGCCATGCGCTGGGTCAGCTTGTACTTGCCATTGTCCATGCGCACCGTTTCCAGATCCGTCAGCGGCTCGCCGTCGATGACCAGCCCCGGCCCGAAGCAGAAGGCATGGATCACCTCGCCCTCAAAGGCCTCGTAGGCCGCCTTGGTGGTGGGCTGCAGGATGGTGAAATCGCCCTTCTCGTCAATGATGAGGGTATCGCGGCCCTCCACGTAGTTTTTGCGCAGGGTCTTGCCGTTGCGCACCACAATGCCCTGGCTGTGGTAGCAGAAGTAGTCGCCGTTGATGCCCAGCACCCCCTGGTAGTACTTGGTCATCTTGGCCACGGTGTTCAGCCGCTTGGCCAGGGGCGCGGCCGGCGAGGCGGTGCCCGTGCGCATCTGGGACGCGTCCGTCAGGGTCACATAGGCCGCCATGACCGTGGTGTCCAGGTGACGGAAGGTCTCAATCCGTATGTCCAGGGAATCGTCATGGTAGCCCGCGTCATCCGGAAGGAAGCAATCCTGATGCGGCGGATAGGGCGCGGGCTCCATGTCGTAGGGAATCGGCTCGTAATCGGAAGCGAAGCCAGGCGCCGCCAGCAGAGACAGCGCGCATGCCAGTGCCAGCAGACGCAGGAATCGTTTCATCAGTGCATCACTCCATCATGATTGACAGTGCCTCTATTGTAGCCGAACATGCCCCTTCTGACAATCGTGGGAGGGCTCAGCGGATGGCATCGAGCCCCTTGCCCTCCAGCACGGCGGGCATGACCTTACCCATGGCGGCAATGCTGCCCAGCAGCAGCGCGCCCACCAGGCGGCCCTCCACCAGCCAGTACTTCTCGTACTGGCCGTCCCGGCGAACCTCCTCCACCTGATAGGGCAGGTCCTTCTTGCCGCAGTCGCCCAGAGCGAACAGCGCCGTACCCATGCCGTGGAAGATCAGCGGCCGGGCCACAGGCTGATAGCTTTCGTTGCCGCCGGCAGCGTTCACGCCCGCCACGCGGCCCATCTCCGTGGCCTCCGACCACAGGCCGTAGCTCATGCCGTACACCGCACAGTCGCCGCAGGCGTACACATCCGGGGCGGAGGTGCGCATATGATCGTCCACCACCACGTTGCGGCCAACCTCCAGCCCGGCCTCCTGGGCCACGGCCACGTTGGCACGGATGCCCGCAGACACCACCACCAGCCCGGCAGGGATCACCCGGCCGTCCTTGAGGGTCACGCTGTCGGCGGAGATGGTATCGGTCTGCGCGTTCTTGAGCAGGGTCACGCCATGCTTTTCCATGGCCGCGCCCAGGATGTCCGCGGCGGTCTCGTCAATCTGCCGCTTCATGATCTGTCCGCCCTGCTCCAGCACGGTCACATGCAGTCCGCCCTGGCACAGCGCCCAGGCAGCCTCCAGGCCCAGCACGCCGCCGCCGATGACCACGGCCTCCCGGGTGTTTTTCGCGATCTCGCGCACGCGGCGGGCGTCCTCGATGGTGCGGATGGTCACCACATGGGGCAGATCGTTGCCGGGCATGGGGGGCAGGAAGCACCGTCCGCCCAGGGCGTAAATCAGCTTGTCATACACAAAGCCGTAGCCGCCCTCGCACTGCACCATCTTTTCGGCGGTATCCAGGGCGGTCACGCGGCAGCCGGTGACCACGTTGATGTTCTGCTCGTCGTACCAGGCGGCGGGCTCAATGGCCATGTCCTCGGCGGAGGTGTCCGCCAGGAGGGCCTTGGTCAGCATGGGACGGTTGTAGGGGGCCGCGTCCTCCGCCGTCAGCATGACGATGGACGCCGTGGCGTTATGCTCGCGGATGGCCTTGGCCGCGTTGAAGGCCGCCGCGCCGCCGCCCAGAATCAGATATTTCTCCGAGGTATTGTTCACAACGGCCATCGGGGCCAGCTCGACGGGTTCACACTGATCCAGGCCCACGCCGCACACCGGGCACTTGCCCTCCGACGCATCAAAAATTTCGCCGCACACCAGGCAGCGCACCAGCTTGACTTCCTTGCTCATGGCTATCATCCTCCCGTATTGCAGATGGATACAGGATAAGTATACCATATTTTTCGCCGCCGGAAACCATGCCGGAAAAGTTTTTTCCATGTCTTTGCATGGGCCGCGCGCCGATCGCGCATACTGGCCCCGAGGTGATTGATCATGACCACATGGACGCCCAAGGAAGCCTCGCTCCTGGAGGATCTGAAAAAGCAGGAGCAGCTCTGCGTGGAAAAGTACAGCCAGTATGCCGCCAGGGCCAGCGATTCCGAGCTGCAGACCATCTTCTCCACCATCCGCGATATTGAGCAGCAGCACCTGCAGACCATCACCGGCATGATCGCCGGTCAGCTGCCGCAAAGCCAATCCCAGGGCTCCCGGACAGGCCAGCCCTCCACCGTGCCGCCGCCCCAGGGCCAGGCGGCCCAGACCCCTGCCTGGAAGCAGGACGCCTACCTGTGCCAGGACGCGCTGTGCACGGAGAAGGAGGTCTCCGGCGCCTACGACACGGCGGTGTTCGAGTTCCGCACCCCCGCCGCCCGGCAGGCGCTGAACGAGCTTCAGCGCGAGGAGCAGCATCACGGCGAAATGCTCTACGCCTATATGGCGCGCCACGGCATGTATGCCTGACGCCGCCCTGCCCCAGGCCTCTCCCCCATCGGGGAGGGGCTTTCTGCATGCGCCGCCCTGCCGCGGAATCTGCTGCGTCAGCGCTGATGCCATCACGGCTGCACGACCGCATGACATGCCGGACGCGGTCCACGGCCGGCTTCTGCGCCTGCCTGCTTTCATTCATCCTCCAGCGTGAAGCCCTTCCGATGCAGCAGCGTATGAAGCGCAGGAAAACCCGCCCGGAGCCCCGCCTGTCCCCTGATGCGGAGCCTGCCCGGAAATGATCGAAAAATGCGGGATTGGTATCGTTACCGGCAGGAATTCGCTTATCCTGCGGCGAAAGGTTGAGCGGTAAACCCGCAGGGCCCGACCGCCCCATCACACAGGAAAGCAGGTTGCAGCATGATCCGCAGATATGACTTCGGCACCCCCGTGAACACCCGCGCCGTGGTGCGCGACATTCCCGTGGCCCAGGGCGATGTGCCCTTCTTCACCGTCGCGAGGCAGGAGAGCGCCGTGTCCTTCGCCCTGACCCTGGACGCGGACGACGTAATCTTCGGCCTGGGCGAGAGCCTGCGCGGCATCAACAAGCGCGGGCATCTCTACCGCGCCTGGAACATGGACGATTTCTCCCACACCGAGAACAAGGGCGGCCTGTACGCCAGCCACAACCTGCTTTTGTTCTTCGGCCCGGGGAAGTGCTTCGGCGCATACTTTGACGATCCCGGCGAGGTGACCTTTGACCTGGGCTACAGCCGGATGGATCAGGCGGTCGTTACCTCCGTCAGCGGCGACCTGAAGCTGTTCATCCTGGAGGCGGAAACCCTCACGGGCATCTGCCGGGAATTCCGCGGCCTCACCGGGCGCAGCTACATCCCACCCAAGTGGGCCTTCGGCTACATCCAGTCCCGCTGGGGCTACGCCTCGGACACGGAGGTGCGAGGCATCGTCCGGGAGCACCGGGAACGGCACATTCCCCTGGACGGCGTGTGCCTGGACATCGACTACATGGACGACTTCAAGGACTTCACCTGGAACCACGACCAGTTCCCGGACATGAAGCGCCTCACCGCCGACATGAAGGAGGATCACATCCGCCTGGTGCCCATCATCGACGCGGGCGTGAAGCAGCAGGACGGCTATGACGTGTGCGACGAGGGCGTGGAGAAGGACTGCTTCTGCAAGAAGGAAAACGGCGACGTCTTCATCGGCGCGGTTTGGCCCGGGCGCAGCTATTTCCCGGACTTTCTGCGGGAGGACGTGCAGGACTGGTTCGGCGGCAAATACCACCGGCTGATGGAGGCGGGCATCGAGGGCTTCTGGAACGACATGAACGAGCCCGCGCTGTTCTACACCCCCGAGACCCTCGAGGCCGCCTATACCGTGGCCGACGAGCTGCGCCATGAGAACCTTGGCATCCATGATTCCTTCCGCCTGCAGGGAGCCTTCGGGGGCATCGCCAACAACGCCGAGGACTACCGCCGCTTCTTCCACGAGCTGGACGGTCAGCGCATCCGCCACGACAGGGTGCACAACCTCTACGGCGCGATGATGACCCGCTCCGCCGCCAAGGGGCTGCGCAGCTTTGACCCGGACAGGCGCTTCCTGCTCTTCAGCCGCTCCAGCTTTATCGGCGCGCACAGGGACGGCGGCGTGTGGCAGGGGGACAACTCCTCCTGGTGGGGTCACCTGCTGATGAACCTGAAGATGCTCCCCTCGCTGAACATGTGCGGCTTCCTGTACACCGGCGCGGATCTGGGCGGCTTCTCCTGCAACACCACGGAGGATCTTCTGCTGCGCTGGCTGGAGCTGGGGGTGTTCACACCGCTGATGCGCAACCATTCCGCCCAGCACACCCGGGATCAGGAGATTTTCCGCTTCTCCATCTGGGAGGACATGCGCAGCGTGCTGACCGTACGCTACGCCCTGGTGCCCTACCTGTACAGCGAATTCATGAAGGCCGCCCTCACCGACGGCATGGTCTTCCGGCCCCTGGCCTTCGATTATCCCGCGGATGCGCAGGCCCTGCGCACGGAGGATCAGGTGATGCTGGGCGAGGGCTGCATGATCGCCCCTGTGTATGAGCAGAACGCCCGGGGCCGCCATGTGTACCTGCCCGAGGACATGCTGCTGGTGCGCTTCCGCACCGGGGAGGACTACGACCTGATCCCCATGCCCGCCGGGCACCACTGGATCGACCTGGCCCTGAACGAGCTGCCGCTGTTCATCCGGCGGGGGCACTTCATCCCCCTGGCCAGGCCCGCTGAGTATGTGGAGGGCATCGACGCGACCAGCCTGACCCTGCTGGGCTGGCTGGACGGCGACGCCACCCTGTCCCTGTACGACGACGACGGCCTGTCCACGGCGGTCAGCCTGGACAAGGGCCTGACGGACATCCGCGTGACGGTGCGGGAGGGCCGCGCCCAGGCCGAGGGCGGCAGCCTCACCCTGGATGCCGGCCGCCTGCTGGTGGGCGAGGTTCCGGCATGATCCGCGCGGTCATCTTCGACATGTATGAGACGCTGATCACCCACTACCGCTGCCCGCTGTACTTCAGCGCGGAAATGGCGGCGGACGCGGGGCTTCCGGCGGCGGACTTCCAGCGGCTCTGGCATGCCACCGAGGAAGCCCGCACCACCGGGCGGCTGACCCTGGAGGACGCGCTGGCGGACATTCTCCGGGCGAAGGGCTGCTACTCCCCCGCCCTGGTGCAGACCATCGTCCGCCGACGCACCACCGTGAAGGAGGAATGCTTCCGCCACCTGCACGAGGGCATCCTGCCCATGCTATCCGCGCTGAAGGAGCGGGGCGTCATGGTGGGGCTGATCAGCAACTGCTTCTCCGAGGAGGCGGCGGTGATCCGCAAAAGCGTGCTGTACCCCTTCTTCGACGCGCCGCTGCTCTCCTGGGAGGAAGGGCTCCAAAAGCCGGACGAGGCCATCTTCCGCCGGTGCATGGAACGTCTGGGCGCAGGCGCGGAGGAATGCCTGTACGTGGGCGACGGCGGCAGCCATGAGCTGGAGGTGGCCCGCAGCCTTGGCATGACGGCCCTGCAGGCTGCCTGGTACCTGCGGGAGGACACCCTGCAGCCCTGCGGACGGAAGCCGGACTTCCCCCAGCTGGAGCATCCCATGGAGGTGCTGACGTACCTGGCATAAGCGCATCGAGGCGGCTGTTCCCCGCAGAAGGGAGCAGCCGTTTTTCTTTCGCACCGCCTTGTCAGGGCATGCTTTTTATCCTATAATCAATGCAAGCAGCCCATTCATGGCGCGACATGAAGCATACGCAAGGAGGATTCATCCATGATTTACCATGTGAACCAGGCCGCTCCCCGGGAGGGCGACGGCACGAAGGAGCGGCCCTTCCGGCGCATCGGCGACGCGGCGGCCCTGGCCCAGCCCGGGGACGAGGTGCTGGTGTACCCCGGCGTTTATCGGGAGAACGTCAGCCCCCGCAACGGCGGCACGGAGGACAAGCGCATCGTCTACCGCTCGGTGGAGCCCCTGGGCGCGGTGATCACCGGCGCGGAGGAATTGACCGGCTGGACGCGGTATCAGGGCAATGTGTGGACAGCGCGGGTGAACAACGGCGTTTTCGGCCGCTACAACCCCTACACCACCGAGGTTTACGGCGACTGGTACTTCGCGCCCTCCGTGCGCCACACCGGCGCGGTGTACCTGGACGACAGGATGCTCTACGAGGCCGAATCCCTGGAGGAATGCCTGGCCGGCGAGGTCTACGCCCCCTCCTGGGAGCCGGAATATTCCGTGTACAAGTGGTACAGCGTGCAGGACGGGGATGAGACCGTGCTCTACGCCAACTTCCAGGATGCTGACCCCAACACCCGGAGGGTGGAAATCAACGTCCGCCGCCGCTGCTTCTTCCCCGAGGAAACGGGCCGGGGATACATCACCTTCTCCGGCTTCAGGGTGGAGAAGGCCGCCACCACCTGGGCGCCGCCCGCCGCCTTCCAGGACGGCATGGTGGGCCCCCACTGGTCCAAGGGCTGGATCATCGAGGACTGCGACATCAGCAACAGCAAGTGCTGCGGCATCTCCCTGGGCAAGTACTACGACCCGGAGAACGACCACTACTTCACCACCAAACACCTCAAGAGCCCCACGCAGATGGAGCGGGATGCGGTGTGCAGGGGGCAGTATCACGGCTGGCTGAAGGAGAAGGTGGGCAGCCACATCGTCCGCCGCTGCCACATCCACCACTGCGAGCAGACGGGCATCGTGGGCCGCATGGGCGCTGTGTTCAGCCTGATTGAGAACAACCACATCCACCACATCAACAACATGCAGGAGCTGGGCGGCGCGGAAATCTCCGGCATCAAGCTGCACGCCGCCATCGACGTGGTGATCCGCCGCAACCACATCCACCACTGCACCATGGGCATCTGGTGCGACTGGCAGGCCCAGGGCACCCGCATCTCCCAGAACCTGCTGCACGATAACCAGCGCCCCGCCTGCTGCGCCTGGGCCGAGGGCGGCATGGAGAGCCAGGATGTGTTCGTTGAGGTGAGCCACGGCCCCACCCTCATCGACAACAACATCATGCTCTCCCAGGTATCCCTGCGCTTCGCCACCCAGGGCGTGGCCATGGTGCACAACCTGATGACCGGCGCCTTCACCTGCGTGGGCCGCGGCACCGGCACCCGCTACACCCCCTACCACATCCGCCACCGCACGGAGGTCGCGGGCTTCATGCACTTCCTCCACGGGGACGACCGGTTCTACAACAACATTTTTGTCCAGGGCTTCCCCAAGGATGGGGAGATCCGCCGGGGCGACCCCAACGAGAACGAGCGGGTGGTGGGCACCTGGTGCTTCGACGGCTACCCCACCTATGACGAGTGGATCAGCTGGTTCGACCTGGACGTAGCCCGGCCCGACATGGGCAAGCTGGAAAAGTACCACGAGAGCCACCTGCCCGTGTGGGCCTCGGGCAACGCCTATCTGGCGGGCGCCCAGCCCTGGAAGCATGAAACCCACAATCTGGTAAACAGCGACGCGCCCATCACCGTGGAGCTGGTGGAGCAGGACGGCGCCTACCGCCTGCGCACCAACCTTTTCGACGTGCTGGGCGACTTCCGCTGCGGGATGATTCATACGGGCATCCTGGGCAAGGCCTTCGAGCCGGACGAGGGCTACGAGAATCCCGACGGCTCCCCCATCACCTTCGACCGGGACTACTTCGGGAACACCCGGGGCGTTGCGCCCCTGCCGGGCCCCTTCGCCTCCCC
>JBJEUJ010000157.1:0-11482 GCA_051883775.1 Aristaeellaceae bacterium
GCTGCTGGAGGGCAGGCTGCCGCTGACCATGGGCGGCGGCATTGGGCAGAGCCGGCTGTGCATGCTGCTGCTGGGCAAGGCGCACATTGGCGAGGTGCAGTCCTCCATCTGGGACGAGGCGACGCGGGAGGAATTCGAGCGCGCGAACATCACGCTGCTGTAAGCGGCGTCAAAGAAGTGGCCTGCGGGCCGCTTTTTTGCGCGGGGCGGGGGAAAGCAGGGCCGCCAGGGCGGGATTTCTTCCTTCCGCACGATCGCAGGGCCATGCGCCGGAGCCTCCGCCGCCCCGCTTTCCCCCCACGCCTGACGACCCGTTGACGAAAGCGTGCTTCCTGTGTTACGCTATCCCATGGAGAGCCGCGCTGAGGGCGGGTGGTATGCGCCATGCCGTCCCGCCGCATCGGTCTCTCCTTTGCCCGTTTCCCGGCATTGCCGGGGAAGGGGCCGGAATGGCTGTCCGCCCTGGCCGGCCGTATCCCGCGCCCTTTCGCCGGGCCTGGCCATGCGCGGTCCGGCGCATGCACCCGGAAAACCTGCCACAGTAAGGGGATGAGTCCCATTCGATTGAAAAAGCCGAAAAGTGAAGTTCGCAACAGGCTCTTTGCCCGCGTGTGCTCCCTTGTCTGCCTGCTGACAACGCTCCTGCTGCTGGCCGTATACGGCTTTCTGACCATCCAGCGCCTTGTGTCCCTGCGGGAGCGCATGGGCGACGGCGCCGATCTGCTGGCCGTGCGGGTACAGGACAAGCTGTCCAGCATCCAGGGCGCCAGCATGTACCTGGCCTCCCTGGACAGCGTCAATACCCTGCTCACGCAGAGGAATCCGTCCCTGAGCGTTCTGTCCGAATACAACGACGTGCTGTGCTCGGTATCCGGCAACGAGCTGGACATCGAGCTGCTGTTCCATAAATCCCAGAAAATCCTTACCTCCGATTACGGCCTGTCCACCTATGACGCCTATCTTGACCAGGCCTTTCTGACCAGCCTGCTGGAAAGCAGCCGTCAGCCGGAGAAATGGCTTTTGCGCAGCTATCGCAAGACCATGTTCTCCGAGGCCAAAATGGTGCTCAGCCATATCCGGTCGCTGCCCCTGTCCAGCGTGCAGAACAACGGCTGCCTCATTGTCAGCCTGCCGCTGAGCTCCCTGGCCAAAACAGCCGCCGCCTACGCCGACCGGGGCCTGGGCGATTACGCGGTGTGGCTGGAGGACGAGCTGCTGCTGGCCTCCTCCGCGGATGCATCCCAGGCCCAGGGGGCGCAGATCTGCTCCTCCAGCGTGGAAACCGCCGTGCGCGCGGCCTACTGGATGTCCACCGGCACGCTGCTGCGCCGTTCCCTGCCCAGCCCGTTGCTCTTCCTCGGCGCCTGGCTGCTGGCCATGCTCCTGTGCGCGGTGACCGCGCACATCATCTGCCACCAGCGCATTGCCCGGCTGGACGTGCTGCTGCAGGAAATGAGCACCGAATGGCCCCCGGAGGAGGGCGACGAGGATCAGGTGGATCAGCTCCGCCGCATGTTTGAAAGCCTCTCGCTGGAGCTGGCCCATGCCCGGCAGACCACCCGCGACGGCCTGCCGCTTTTGCAGGAGCGGCTCATTGGCGAGCTGCTGCGCACCCCCGTGCCCATCGCGGAAAAGCGCGAAAGCCTGGAGCGCTGCGGCATCCATCTGAACAACCCCTTCTTTGCCGTGGTGCAGGCCGCCATGAAGGACGGCGCCTTCGACGGGGAGCTGTACCTGCTGGTGCGCCGCCAGGTGCAAACGCAGCTGGCCACGCTGGGCGAGGTCCATTCCACCTACGGCGATGGCAGCAGCATCCTGTTCCTTGTCAACGCCACTGAATACGCCAGCCTGAGCGAAAGGCTGGAAACCCTTTGCGAAACCATGCACGACGCGCTCAAAAGCTTTCTGTCGGTGGAGGTGGTGTTCTCCATCGGCCTGTGCGCCGAGGACAGCGCCACCCTGCACAACGCCTACATCGCCGCGCGGGATCAGCTGCTGACCCTGCGCATGATGGACGAGCCGCCCCAGGACGCCGTGGTGCTTGCCCGGCCCAATCAGACGGCCCTGATGCCCGAGGAAATGGTGCAGCAGGTATGCGGCGCGGTGATCGCGCAGGATGCAGCGGCGCTGGAGGCCGCCTGCGGGGAGCTGTGCGGGCATTATCTCCCCGCCGAGCTGAGCCTGAAGGAGCTGTCCCGGCACGCAACGGTCTTTCTGATGCGCGTCTGCGCAAGCCTGACGGAAAGCAGCTTCCTCTTCTCCCAGGAAGCCGCCGGCGCGGTCATGAAGCAGCTGCCCCTGCTCAAATCGGCCGCCGAGGTGCATGCCGCCCTGCAGGAATGGTGCCGCTCGCTCCTGCGCTATGCCCAGGAGACCTCCGAGGACACCAACCATTATGTGGAGGCCGCGCTGAAGTTCATCCACGACAACTACATGCGCAGCCTCAACGTGCCCGACATTGGCGAGGCGGTCAACGTCAATCCCATTTACCTCAACCGCCTGTTCAAATCCGCCACCGGCAACACCCTGTCCAATTACCTCAACCAGTACCGCTGCGAGCATGCGCGCGCCATGCTGGAGGAGACGCAGGCCACGGTCAACGAAATCAGCGACGCCTGCGGCTTCTCGGAGATCCGCAGCTTCATCCGGTTCTTCAAGAAGTATTATGAGGAAACGCCCACGGAATACCGCAAGCGGATCCGGGGCAGGGCCAGGGAGACGGAAAAGGCTGCGGCAGACAGCTGAAAAAGCAGCAAACCCCGCCGGAGATGCCGGCGGGGTTCCAGACTGTCAAAAAAGCTCCAGGTGGTGTCGGAGGGATCGCAGTCCCTCCGACTTCATTCGTATCCGCCGGGTTTCCCGGCGGGGCGGGGCTTTCTCGCCTTAAGGCGAGAAATTTCCTTACAAATCCGCCGTCCGGGAGCAACGCGACCAGGTGGATTTGCGCCGTCCGCAGACGGCGTTCCTCCTTCTCAAAAAAGTGGCCGCAGCCACTTTTTTGACACGCTGCAACCCCGCCGGAGATGCCGGCGGGGTTCCTGTTTTATTCGTGATAGTCCGGGTTCCTTTGGGGGAACTTCGCCCCGGCGTCCTGCTGCCACTGCTTCAAAAGCCCCAGCAGCTGCGCCGCCTTGTCCGGCATCCGCCCGCTCAGGTCCCGGGTTTCCGCCACGTCGTCCCGCACGTTGTACAGCTCGATGTGATCGTCCTCAAAGCACTGGATCAGCTTGTAATCCCCCAGCAGCACCGCCGCGCCCGGCCGTCCGCCCTGGTTGCCGTAGTGCGGATAGTGCCAGAACAGCGGCCGCTCCTCTATCGCCCCGCCGCGCAGCGCCGGTACCAGGCTGACGCCGTCCTTGTGCTGCTCAGGATCCAGCGGCTGCCCCGCCGCCTCCAGGAAGGTGGGATAGAAGTCCGGCGTGTAGGCGGGCACATCGGTCTGGGTCATGGGCGCAATCACCCCCGGCCACACGGCAAACATGGGCACCCGCAGCCCGCCCTCGTACAGCCAGCCCTTGCCCTCGCTGGCGGGGGCGTTGCAGGTGGGGCTGCCCTCGGCGGTGGCAAGGCCGCCGTTGTCCGAGGTGAAGATGAGCAGCGTGTTCTCCCAGCGGCCGGTTCGTTTCAGCGCGTCCACCAGCCGCCCCACGTTTTCGTCCAGGTTCCACATCAGCGCCGCGTACACCGGGTCGGACTGGATGGTGCGGCGCTGCACATGCGCCATGCCGTGCTCCACGGTGGGGTGCTTCTCGCCCGTGGCAAAGGGGTTGATCTGATCCAGCCCCCATTTTTTCGCCTTGGCCTCGAAGCGGGCAATGTCCTCCGCCTTGGCCTGGATGGGCGTATGCACGGCGTAGTGGCACAGGTTGAGGAAGAAGGGCCTGTCCGGCTCCGCGTTTTCGATCAGGCGGATGGCCTCGTCGGTCAGGCGGTCGCTCAGGAACTCGCCCTCCGGGCCCTCGGGCAGGGTTTCAATGCCGTAGGGGCTGAAATACCCGTTGCGCGGATGGCCCCACCAGCATCCGCCAATGTTTTTGTCAAAGCCGTAGCGCTCCGGGTAATGGTCGCTCATGCCCAGGTGCCACTTGCCCACATGCCAGGTGGCATAGCCCGCCTCGCGCATGGCCTGCGCCAGGGGCTTGCCCTCCTCGGGCAGATGGTGGATGTAGGGCGCGTCGATCACCCGGCCATGCATCGGGTGGGCGGTGCCGGTGTGGTCAATCCAGTCGGTCACGCCCACGCGGGCGGGATGGCATCCGGTCATCAGGCTGGCCCGGGAGGGCGAGCACACCGGGCAGGCGGCGTAGCCCCGGTCAAAGCGCATGCCCTGGCGGCACAAATCGTCCAGGCGGGGCGTCTCGTAAAACGTGCTGCCCGAGCAGCCCAGATCCCGCCAGCCCAGATCGTCCATGAAAATCAGCACTATGTTGGGGGACGGCAATGCAAACAGCTCCTTTCGGGCAAGGCGTCAGGGATCGTCCTGCTCCTTGCGGGTGATGGGAATGGGCGCGTACACATCCGGGCGGGTGGCGTACAGGCCGGGGCGGCACAGCTGGCCGGAGCCGGTCGCGCCCTCGCGGCTGCCATCCATGGCCGGATCGGCATAGGTGAGGAAGAACTCCTCCAGGCGGCGGCGCATGGCCACCACGCGCTGGGCGTTGGCGGGATCATCCACCACATTGCGGGCTTCGTCAGGATCGTTCTCCAGGTCGAAGAGGCAGTGCGGGCCGAAGGGATAGCGGTGGACGTACTTCCAGCGGCGGGTGCGCAGCATGCGCACGGGGCCGTATTCATCCACGATGATCACGTCCTCCCGCCCGTTTTCGCCCCGCAGCACCGGCAGGAAGCTCACCCCGGACAGCCCCTCGGGATACGTCCCGCCCACCAGCTCCGCCAGGGTCGGGTACAGATCGCAGGCGCTGACCATGGCGTCGATCACCGTGCCGGGCGACTGCACCAGCCCCGGGCAGCGCAGCAGGAAGGGCACCTTGACGGCGGTATCGTACATGTTGCAGGGGAAGGTGCCGTTGCCCTTGCCCCAGATGCCGTGATGCCCCATGCTCATGCCGTTGTCCGCGGTAAAGATGACCAGCGTATCCTCCAGGACGCCGTTGGCCTCCAGGGCCTCCAGGATGCGGCCCACGCCCTCGTCCATGGCGGAGATGGCGGCAAAGTAGCCGCGCAGGTTTTCATGGCGGCGGGGCGTGCCGTAGACCGGCCCGGTCACCATATCGGGGTCGTCGGGAACGTCGGGGATGGAGTCAAACGTGCACCCGTCGTAATAATCAATCCACTTCTTCGGGTGCTGCTCGCTGCCCCACGGGGCGTGGGGCGCGGTGTAGTGCACGCTGAGGTAGAAGGGCTTCTCGCCCCCGGAAAGGCGGTCGATCTCCCGGCAGGCGCGCTCGGTGATCAGGTCGGTCACGTATTCGCCGTGGCGGACGGTGATGTCCCCGTTCTCCACCACGTCCGGGTGATAGTAGAAGCAGCCGCCCTTGCCCAGCGTATACCAGCTCTCGAAGCCGTGCTGGGGGCGCACGCTGTCGCCCAGATGCCACTTGCCGCTGAGCGAACAGGTGTAGCCCGCCTCCCGGAGCATATCGGTGTAGGTGGGCATGCCCTCCAGGTAAGCGATGGGCTCGGTTTCATCGGCATAGCCGCCGTAGGGGTTTTCCCTTCCGGCCTGGGCGAATTTCTTCGCGTCCACATTGCCGGAGCGGATCCAGTCGTGCACGCCGTGGGCGGAGGGCATGCGCCCGGTCAGGAGGGAAGCCCGCGCCGGGGAGCAGACGGGGGAGGCGCAGAAAAAGTTGGTAAACCGCACGCCCTCGCGGGCCAGACGGTCCAGGTTGGGGGTTGCCAGCTCGGGGGTACCGGCGCAGTGCATGGCCCATGCGCCCTGATCGTCGGTGAGGATGAAGACAATGTTACGCAAGGCGGAAATCCTCCTGGAATGGCAGGATTGGCCGCAGACAAGCGTCTGCGGCCATGATGGAGTTACGTGGTTACCTTACTTGGAGGCAGCGTACACGCTGTTGAGCTCAGCCAGCATCTCGTCGCCGCCCTGGGAACGCCACTCGGCGCTCAGCTGGGCAACGCCTTCCTCAATGCCGATGGTGCCATACAGCATGTCGATGAAGTACTGGTTGTAGATGTCCTGCAGGGCGGAAGCGTATTCCACCTCCAGGGGGGTCTTCTGCTTGATCAGAGAAGGCTTCTGCGCCTGGGTAGCCAGCTCGATGGACTCCAGCGCGCGCTCGCGGGAGGGATCGGTCGCGGGCATGTAGCCGCTCTCCAGAGGCCAGTAGAGGGAGCCCCAGGCCAGGGCGTGCGCCCAGCCGTTGGCGGAGAAGGCGTCCTTGGCGCGCTCTTCCTCGTTGAAGGTGATTTCGTCGCCGTTGCGGGTGTAGTGGATGCCCTCGATGCCCAGGCGGACCAGATCGTTGCCCTCGGGAGAAACCATGAAGTCCAGGAACGCCACGGCCTTCTCAGGATCCTTGCAGGCGACGGTGATGCAGGTCATCATGCCGCTGCGGCCGGCCTGGTTCAGACCAAAGCTCACGCCGTCGGGGCCCACGGGGGGCAGACCGTACACCAGGGTCGCGTCGGGGTTGAGCGCCTGGGTGCTCTGCTCCAGACGGGATACGTGACGGTACATGGCATGGGGCATGGCGCCAATCTTGCCCTGGAAGAACTTCTCCTCCAGCTTGCTGCTGTCGTTGAGCACAAACTCAGGATCCACCACGCCGTCGTCCCACAGCTCCTTGATGTAGGTCATGGCGGGGATGAAGCTCTCATGCTCGAAGAAGGGGATCACTTCGCCGTTGGCGTTCAGCTCGTAGTCGCCATACTGACGGCCGTAGGCGTAGAACACCCAGTCAAAGTTGGCGATGGGCTTCTGGCCGCTGATGCCGTAGGTGTTCTGCTGGCCGTCGCCGTCGGGATCGTCATAGGTGAAGGCGTGCAGGACGGTCTTCATCTCGTCCAGGTTGGTGGGATACGAAAGGCCCAGCTTCTCCAGCCAGTCGCCGCGCATGCCGATGAGCGCGTTGGCCACGCTGTACTGGGTGATGAAGGGCAGGCCGTAGTACTTGCCGTCCACGGCGGACCAGGAATACTCCTCCAGCCAGGCCTTCAGGTTGGGATACTTGTCCATGTAATCGTTGAGCGGGATGACCATGCCGTTCTCGATCCAGCTCTGGGTGGCGGTGGTGCCGTAGGCGCCGGTCACAATATCCGGGAAGTCGCCGGAGGCCATGGCCACGTTGACCTTTTCAACGCTGCCCTCGGGCACGTACTCGACATTGAGGTCAATGTCGAACTTTTCATTGATCGCCGCGACGATCCGGTCGCCGCTTTCGATCACCTCCGCGGCGGTATCGCCGGTGGTGAGCCAGCGAATGGGGGAAGCCGCCAGCGCGGAGCTGCACACGCCCACAGCCAGGGCCACGGACAGCAGAAGAGACAGGAACTTCTTCATCAGGGGTACCTCCTTTTTGATTTGGATCCTGGGGTTTATTTGTGAACCGCCGCTTTCGGACGGCTACAAAACGGGAGCAAGCCGGGCTGCGGGCGTACTCGCCGTCAGCCCTTGATGGCGCCGGCCATCACGCCCTTGGTAAAGTATTTCTGGAAGAAGGGATACGCGCACATGATGGGGATGATCGCCATCATCACGGCGGCCATCTTCATGGGCTGGCCCAGCAGGAACAGGCTCTCGCCGCCGGACTGGTAGGCCGCCTCGTTCTCATAGAGCATGGAGCGCAGGAACAGCTGCAGCGGCCAGCTCTTCTGCTTGTTGATGTACATGATGGCGGAGAAGAAATCGTTCCAGTGATCCACGGCGTAGAACAGCGTCACCGTGGTGATGGCCGGAATGGACACGGGCAGCACAATGCGGAAGAGCACGCCGATCTCCGTGCAGCCGTCCAGCGTGGCGGATTCCTCCAGCTCCTTGGGCATGGCGCTGAAGAAGTTGCGCAGGATAATCATGTTGTAGGTGCTGATGGCGCTGGGGATAATCATCGCCCAGACGCTGTTGAGCAGGCCCACGTCCTTGATGACCATGTAGGTGGGGATGATACCGCCGGAGAACATCATGGTGAACACGCACAGGAAGGTCATCACGCGGTGGCCCCGCAGCTGGGGCTTGGACAGCACATAGCTGGTCATGATGGTGATGATCATGTTGATCAGCGTGCCCACCAGGGTGATGAACAGCGTGTTCCCGTAGGACGTCCACAGCATGGGGTTGGAGAACATGTAGGTATAGCCCTCAAAGGACCACTCCTGGGGCCACAGGTGCACGCTGGAGGAAAGGTAGCTCTTCAGCGAGGAAAACGAAACGACCAGCGTATCCCAGAACGGGTAAATGGTGGTGAAGGCCAGCAGGCAGAGAATAATCAGGTTGACGGCGTCGAAAATCACGCTGCCCGGGGAGCGGCGAATCTTGTTCTTGTTCCTGGCCACCATCAGTACACACCCTCCTCTCCGAAGAGCCGCGCCACCTTGTTGGCGCCCACGATCAGCGCAAAGTTGATGACCGACTTGAACAGGCCCACCGCGCTGGCCAGCTCGAACTTGCCCTCCTGCAGGCCGATGCGGTACACGTAGGTATCAATGATGTCGGCCACGCCGTACACGCCGGGATGGTACATGACGAAGATCTGCTCAAAGCCCGCCTGCATCAGCGAGCCGATGCGCATAATCAGCATGATGACAATGGTGGAGGAAATGGAGGGCAGGGTGATATGCAGCAGCTGATCCCAGCGGTTGGCGCCGTCCACAATGGCCGCCTCGTACAGCTGCGGATCCACGGAGGTGAGCGCCGCCAGGTAGATGATGGTATTCCAGCCGAAGGTCTTCCAGATCATGGAGACCACCATGGTGGGAATGAAGTAGCGGCTGTCCGTCAGGAAGCCGATGGGGGCGAAGCCCAGCGACTTGATGGCGCTGTTGACGATACCGTTGTCCGTGCTGAGCAGGTTGGTCAGGATGCCGCCCAGCACCACCCAGGAGATAAAGTGGGGGATATAGATGGAGGTCTGGATGATGCGCTTGACCCGTGGCCTGCGGACCTCATTGAGCATGAGCGCAATGATAATGGGGAAGGGGAAGCCGAACAGCAGGCGGATGCAGCTGATATAGATGGTGTTCCAGAACACCTGATAGAACTTGTTCAGCTTGAACAGCTGGTTGAACCACTTCAGGCCCACCCACTGGCTACCCCAGATGCCCACCATGGGGTTGAACTTCTTGAACGCCATGCTCGCGCCGAACATGGGAATGTAGCAGAAGATCACATAATAAATGATGGCCGGGATGAGCATGACGTACATGTACTTGTGCTTCCAGATGTACGCACCCAGCTTCTCGCGCCCCGTTTTCATCTTGGGCGCAGCGGATTTATGGATGAAGGCTGACACTGTACCACTCCCATCGTCTCAAGTTTTGATCCGAAATATTGTGTGTATTATAGCGGTTTTTGGACAAATAAAACAATTCAAATTCCAAACCTTTCATGGTCAAATCTAAACTTTTGCCCGTATGGAGGCGGGATGGGCGCCGCGCCGGCCGGGGGAAGGGGGGAAGGCGCCGCATTTTTCCCGCGTCACCGAAAAAGCCAAAGGTTCCCCGCCCCTGCCTGTCGAAGCTACAAGCAGGGCGCATATGCCCAAAGGAGGTTTCCGCATGACCCGCGAACGCGCTATCATCCATTTCCTGGACGATATGGCCGGGGTGAACCTGCACGGCTTCCTGCTCTCCCTGCACGGGGAGACCCTGGCGGAGGGCTACTGGGCGCCCTTCACCCCCCAGGAGCCCCACCGGATGTATTCCGTCAGCAAGTCGCTGGTATCCCTGGCCATCGGCATGCTGGCGGGGGACGGGAAAATCCGCCTGGACGACCCCATTGTGTCTTACTTCCCCCAGTGGGTGGACGAGCGCACCCACCCCATGCTGCGGGAGGTGACCATCCGCAATATGCTGATGATGTCCACCTGCTACGACCGGGCCATGTACAGCCCCCTGGGGGACAGGGACTGGACGCGCCCCTTCTTCTTCGGCGAGCCCACCCATCCCGCCGGGACGCTCTTCCACTACGACACCTCCGCCTCCCAGGCTCTGTGCGCGCTGGTGGAGAAGCTGACGGGCGGGGATATGCTGACCTTCCTGGAGGCGCGGCTGTTCCGGCCCATCGGCATGGACGGGCCGAAGCGGTGGCTGAAGGACGGCGCGGGAACCAGCCAGGGCGGCACGGGCCTTGTGATGACCCTGCGGGACTTCTCCCGCCTGGCGGACTTCTGCATGGGCGACGGCCAGGGCCTTGTGCCGGAGGACTACCTGCGCGCTGCCACCAGCCGGCTCATTGCCACGGAGGAGCGCACCGCCCCCGAGGAACGCCACGGCTACGGCTACCAGTTCTGGCAGATGCGGCGGGGCTTTTGCATGTACGGCATGGGTGGGCAGATGGCCCTGTGCCTGCCGGAGGAGGGGCTGTCCCTTTGCACCACGGGCAACACCATGCTGTCCAGCGTGGGCGTGCAGCCCATCTACGACGGGTTCTTCCGCCACCTGGCGGGGATCGGCAGCCTGCCCTCCGACCCTCACGACGCGCAGGAGCTGTCCGCCCGGCTGGCGACCCTCGCGCTGCCGCCGGTCACCCCGGCCAGGGCGCAGGACGCCGTACGGCGCATCCGCTTCACCCGGACGGAGCTGCCCTTCACCGCGCTGACCATCCGCCCGGATGCGGTGGTGTTCCGCATGGAGGCGGGGGACGCTGTTCTGCCCTTTGCGGTGGGCGGCTGGGCGGAGGGGATTTTCCCCGGTACCGGCGAGCGGTGCGTCACCTCCGCCGCCTGGACGGAGGAGGATCGCTTCGTCCTCCGGTGCGAGGTGAAGGACAGCTTCATCTGCAGCATGGAGATGATCGTATCCTTCCGTGGGGATCGGGGCGCGGTGAGGCTGAACGGCGCGCTGTGGGAGCTGACCCCCGGCTGGAGCGGCCTGAGCTGGGGCGAGGCAGACGCTTGCGCCCAGGAGCCGGATGGGCTATAATAGGAAGCGGCACCAACACCAATGCGAAAGCGAGCGGATTGTCATGAGCAAGTACATGGACAGGGCCCGGGAGCTGCGGGCCATCGTCACCCCCCATTACAACTGCGCCCAGGCCGTGCTGCTGCCCTTCGCCCCGGACGCGGGCGTCAGCGAGGAGCAGGCCTACCGCCTGGCGGCCAACTTCGGCGCGGGCATGAAGATGGCCTCGGTCTGCGGGGCGATCACCGGCGGACTGATGGCCCTGGGCCTGTATGGCCTGGAGGATCCCAGGACGGTGGGCGAATACTACCGCCGCCTGAAGGAAAACCACAACGGCCTTCTGGACTGCGCGTCCCTGCTGCGGGTGAACAAGGAGCAGGGCCGGGAAAAGAAGCCCCACTGCGACGACATGGTGTTCGAGTGCGTGGCGCTGGTGGAAGCGCTGCTG
>JBJEUJ010000157.1:11582-13013 GCA_051883775.1 Aristaeellaceae bacterium
AACCGTGCTGAAGCTGTATCAGCTGCTGGACAAGCCCCTGCCCGGCAGGGTGGCCGTGAAGGTGCACTCGGGCGAGAAGGGCAACCAGAACTTCCTGCGCCCGCCCTTCTGGAAGGACATCATCGACCATGTGCAGGGCACGGTGACGGAGTGCAACACCGCCTACGAGGGCGCGCGCTACCGGACTGCGGATCACCTGAAAACCATTGACGAGCATGGCTGGAACATGTATCCCTTCGACCTGATGGATGCGGAGGGTCCCGACCTGGAGCTGGCCATCCCGGACGGCAAGGTGATCCAGCGGAACTTTGTGGGCAAGAACCTGGCCCACTATGACAGCATGCTGGTGCTCAGCCACTTCAAGGGCCATCCCATGGGCGGCTACGGCGGAGCGCTCAAGCAGCTGTCCATCGGCGTGGCCAGCTCCTACGGCAAGGCCTACATCCACGGCGCGGGCCATGCGGACAAGCTGTGGAAGGCGGATCACGACCTGTTCCTGGAGTCCATGGCGGACGCGGCCTCCTCGGTGACGGCTTACTTCAAGGGGCAGATCGCCTACATCAACGTGATGAAGAACATGTCCGTGGACTGCGACTGCTGCGCCGAGGCGGAGGATCCCTGCATGGCGGACATCGGCGTGCTGGCCTCCACCGACCCCGTGGCCATCGACCAGGCCTGCCTGGATCTGGTGTACGCCGCCACGGAGGATCCCGGCCAGGCGCACCTGCTGGAGCGCATCGAGAGCCGCAACGGCGTGCATACCATCGAGGCGGCAACGGCCCTGGGCATGGGCAGCCGGGAATACGAGCTGATCGAGATCAAGTAAGGATACAGGAGGCGCATGGCCATGAAGCTGACCATCATGGGCATCGGGGGCGTGGGCGGACTGCTGGCGGGGGTATTGCTCCGCCGCTACGGGAACGAGGTGAGCCTGATCGCCCGGGGCGAGCGGCTGAAGCAGCTGCGGGAGCAGGGCCTGACCCTGCGCGCCGATGCCTACGGCAGCTTCACCGTGCAGCCATCCACCGTCACCGACCGGCCCGAAACCCTCCCCGTGCAGGACGCGGTGCTGGTCTGCGTGAAGAACGGCGGCCTGGCCCGGGCAGCGGAGCAGCTTGCCCCCATCGTGGACGAGCACACCCTGGTGCTGCCGGTGATGAACGGCGTCAGCGCGGGGGACAATCTGCGCCGCCTGCTGGGGAAGGGCCGCATCCTGGACAGCGTGATCTACACCGTCTCCAGCGTGGAGAACGGGGGCGTGGTGACGCAGAAGGGCGGCTTCACGCAGATTTACATGGGCGGCGAGGGCGCGGAGCCCCTGGCGGAATACCTGCGGGGCGCGGGCATCGAGGCCCGGGTGGAAAAGGACGTGCAGGCGGCCATCTGGAGCAAGTATGTGCTGAACTGCGCCTACAACGTGGTGACGGCCCG
>JBJEUJ010000158.1:0-2449 GCA_051883775.1 Aristaeellaceae bacterium
ACCCCGCCGATGATCACGAAGGTCTGCAGGCCCAGCATCAGCGTGCAGCCCATGGCCAGCAGGCCGTGGAAGCTGCGCCGGGCGGCCATGGCGATGGTGGCGCCCCGCCAGATGATCGCCACGTACATCAGCAGCACAAACAGCCCGAAGATCACCCCGAACTGCTCGCAGATGACGGCGAAAATGAAGTCCGTATGATACACGGGGATGGTGCGGGGCGAGCCCAGCCCCAGCCCCACGCCGAACAGCCCGCCGCTGGCGATGGCCATCAGCCTCTGGACAATCTGGTAGCCGGAATTGTCATAGTCGCTCCAGGGGTTGCGCCAGATGGCCACGCGCTTCTTCACATGGGCGAACATCTTGTAGCCCATGACCGCAGCCCCCGCGCCGCCCATCAGCCCCACCCCCGTCATCAGCAGATTGCTGGAGGAGGCGTAGTACAGCAGCAGCGTCACCCCGTAATACAGCAGCGCCGTGCCCAGATCCTTCTGCAGCATCAGAAGCGCCAGGCAGCCCGCGGCAAAGCCCAGCCACACGAAGAATTTCCGCCGGCTCATGTAGTAGCTGATGATGACCAGCAGGCTCAGCTTGACAATCTCGCTGGGCTGCACGGACAGCCCGCCGATGTAGAACCAGTTCTTCGCGCCGTTGGTCTCCTTGCCGATGACCAGCGGCAGCGCCAGCAGCGCCAGGGATACGGGCATCAGCAGCGCGGCGGGAATGCCCCAGGAGGGCATCAGCCGCACCAGGTAGATGCACACCACCATGCACACCAGCCCCACGCCGTAGTACAGCGCCTGCTGATAGGCATAGGCCGGGTTGGTGGCGTAAAGCACCAGCACCCCCAGCGCGCACAGAAAATTCACCAGCGACAAAAGCAGCTTGTCCGCCGGGAACAGCCGGGGCAGGAAGGCCGTGCCCAGGTGGATCATCACCGGCACCGCCACCGCCAGCAGCAGCCCCTGCCAGGCAAAGTCCTTCAGCCACAGGAGCATGAAGGCGCTGAAATAGAACAGCTTCACCACGCCGATGAGCATCCTGCCCGGATCCCTCCGGGGCATGCGGCTCTTATTCCTCATGGCGCTTCCTCCTTCCCAGGAGGCCATGGCGCAGCCGGGGACGGGGCTGGTCGAAATCCTCCGCGGAATCCGCGGGGGCGTAGTCCCCTTCCTCCTCCGGCGCGTCCAGCATTTCATCACAGGCCATCGGCATGTCCGTCATGGGCCGCTGACTGCCCTGGGGATAGCCGCTGTTCAGCCAGTCCTGCTGCGGCGCAAAGGGCTCCTGATCAGGCAGCTGGCCGGGCTGATAGGCATAGGGCTCCCGATAAGGCCCATAGGGCTCCTGCCGGATGGGGGCATGGTTTTCCTGATCCGGCGTCTGCCAGGGCTGCGGTTCATAGGGCTGCTGCCCGTTCAGGGGCGTGAAGCGGCCGGTGTCCCCCCAGGCGGCGGGGTGCTGATGATACACATAGGGCGTATCCTGCCAGGCGTCAACAGGCCGCGCGTCCTGCTCCGGCTCATCCGGGGCAAAGGCGGGATGCGCGGAGGTTTCCAGCCCCGCGAACAGCCGCAGCCGCAGTACCGCGTCCCCCACGAACAGCCGGGAGCCATGGTGCATGGGGAAGCGGGAGGCCCGGCTGCGGTGGGTCAGCTCGTCCGCGTCCACCTGGCAGGTTTGGCCCCGCCAGGGGGTCATCAGCAGGCCCTTGCCATTCTGGAAGGAAAAATCGAGGTGATGCCCCGCCACGCCGGGCACCGGCACCACCACGTCGCAGGTGCGCAGGAAGCCCAGCACGCCCTCCCGGGGGACGGGAATGGCGGTGCCCTCGGGCAGCTCGTCGGAGCCCACCAGCACCACCAGCTCGCCGATCATGCCCGCGTCGGGCAGCTGGCGCAATCGGCGGTGCTTCTCCCGGCGATCCTTGCGCAGCCAGCGGAAGGACCGCCACACGATCAGCGCGCCCAGCAGAAGAAACCAGTAGCGCATTCCCAGGGAGAGAATCTCATACAAATCGTCGGGCATGGAACATCCTTTCAGCAGGTCGGAATGAAGTCTCAGGTCACAATCGGGCGGAATTTGGGGCACGGCCTCATCCGTTTCTGCGGGCAATGCCTTCTCCTTTGAGGAAGGACAGGAATGCGTCCCCGGAAAGCCTTCCCCTCTGGGGAAGGTGGCCGGGCGAAGCGAGGCCGGAGGAGGTCGTTCCGGCTCCGCACCGAGGCCGGATGAGGTCGCTCCGGTGGGGTTGAGCGAACCTGCCGTTTCCAACGCGGGCGGCCTTCGGCGCCTGCTCGGAAACTCGCGCTTTTTTCTGTTCCTTTTTTCTTGTCTTTTGTGCTGCGCCGGGCTGCCGCCCGGACCTGCGCAGGGGCTAACGCCGCCCCTGCACCTGCGCAAGGGGTTTCACCCCTTGACCCGTTTCCGCTGGCGCGTTCCCTTGCAGTTG
>JBJEUJ010000159.1:0-12815 GCA_051883775.1 Aristaeellaceae bacterium
GCCCCGACGGCCGCGTGCTGGGCAAGATGGGCCACACCGAGCGCTCCGGCGAGAATTTGTACAAGAATGTCCCGGGCGACAAATACCAGCCCCTGTTCGAGGGCGGCGTGGACTACTTCAAATAAGACCAACGCCATGGAACCGCGAAGCGAAAAAGGGTCAAGGGGCGATGCCCCTTGCGCGGGTGCAGGGGCGGCGTTAGCCCCTGCGCAGGTCTGGGCGGCAGCCCAGCGTTCCCCACAAAACCAAGCGAGTTTCCGAGCAGGCGCCGAAGGCCGCCCGCGTTGGAAACGGCAGGTAGAGCCAACCCGCAAGGAGCCGCACCCGCCCCCCGTTCCTCCCCGCCCCACCGGGGCCGGGGAGGCGCGGCTTGCTTTTGGCCCCGGCCTCCCGTATAATGGGCTTATCCCATCCCAGAGGAGGCTGCTCCCATGCTCCTGACGGAATTCGACCCCAACCCGACGGCGGTCATCAACCCCGCCATGGCCCACAAGCCCCTGCCGGGTATGCCGGAAACCCTGGTCTCCTGCTTCTCCCGCGTCACCTTCGAGCGCATGGTGGAAAGCCTGAACGCCGAGTCCATCGCCACAATCAAGTCCGCCAACATGGCCTTCCCCGTGTACCGGGCGGCGTACGGCGGTATCCCCGTCGCGCTGATGATGGCGGGCGTGGGCGCGCCCCTGTGCGTGGGCAACCTGGAGGAAGCCTTCGCCCTTGGGGTCAGGCGGGTGATCCTCTTCGGCAACTGCGGCGTGCTGGACCGGACCATCGGGGACTGCTCCATCATCCTGCCCACCGCCGCCCTGCGGGACGAGGGTACCAGCTTCCACTACGCCCCGCCCTCCGACGAGATCGAGGTGAACCCCCGCTACCGGGAGGTTTTCCTGCAGATTCTCACGGAGTGCGGCGTGTCCCACACCCAGGGCAAAACCTGGACCACCGACGCGTTCTACCGGGAAACCATGGAGAAGGTCCAGCGCCGCCGGGCCCAGGGCTGCGTGTGCGTGGAGATGGAGGCCGCCGCTGTGGCCGCGCTGGCCCAATTCCGGGGGAAGGACGCGTTCATCTTCTTCTACGCCGGGGACAACCTGGACAACGATACCTGGGATCCCCGCAGCCTCTCCGCCCACGACAAGGTGGAGGAAAAGGACCGTGTGGCGCTGCTGGCCTTCGAATTGGCCCGGCGCATCACCCCCCACGAAACGACATGACAGGAGGTCGCTACCATGCCTCATGACAGCTATATCAGCCCCTTCTCCACCCGCTACGCCAGCAAGGAGATGCAGTTCATCTTCTCCGAGGACAACAAGTTCCGCACCTGGCGCAGGCTGTGGATCGCCCTGGCGAAGGCCGAAAAGAAGCAGGGCCTGGACATCACCGACGAGCAGATCGCCGAGCTGGAGGCCCATCAGGACGACATCAACTATGACGACGCCCTCCGCCGGGAGCGGGAGTGCCGCCATGACGTGATGAGCCACGTCTACGCCTACGGCCTGCAGTGCCCCAAGGCGGCGGGCATCATCCACCTGGGGGCCACCAGCTGCTACGTGGGCGACAATACCGACGTGATCATCATGCGGCAGGGCCTGCAGGTCGTCAGGCGCAAGCTGCTCAATGTCATCGCCCTGCTGGCGGACTTCGCGGAGAAGTATAAGGCCGTGCCCGCCCTGGCCTACACCCACCTGCAGCCTGCCCAGCTGACCACCGTGGGCAAGCGCGCTACCCTGTGGCTGAACGAACTGTACATGGACTACCTGGAGATCGAGCACCGGCTGGATTCCCTGGCGCTGCTGGGCAGCAAGGGCACCACCGGCACCCAGGCCAGCTTCATGGAGCTCTTCGCCGGGGACAGCGAGAAGATCAAGGCCGTGGAGATGGACATCGCCCAGGCCATGGGCTTTGACAGGGTGGTGCCCGTGTCCGGCCAGACCTACTCCCGCAAGGTGGACTACATGGTGGTGTCCGCGCTCTCCGGCGTGGCCCAGTCCGCCAGCAAGTTTGCCTATGACATGCGCCTGCTGGCCAGCTTCAAGGAGATGGAGGAGCCCTTCGAGAAGAGTCAAATTGGTTCCTCCGCCATGCCCTACAAGCGCAACCCCATGCGCTGCGAGCGCATCAATGCCCTGGCCCGCTACGTGATGGTGGATCCCGTGAACAACGCCCTGACCGCAGGCACGCAGTTCTTTGAGCGCACGCTGGACGATTCCGCCAACAAGCGGCTGTCCGTGGCGGAGGCCTTCCAGGGCGTGGACGCGATCCTGAACATCATGATGAACGTGTGCGACGGCCTGATGGTGTACGAGAAGGTCATCCGCGCCCGGGTGATGAACGAGCTGCCCTTCATGGCCACGGAGAACATCATGATGGACGCGGTGAAGAAGGGCGGCAACCGCCAGGAGCTCCACGAGAAGCTCCGCGTCCACTCCCAGGCCGCGGCCCGGGTGGTCAAGGAGGAAGGCGGCAAAAACGACCTGATCGACCGCATCTGCGCCGACCCGGCCTTCATGGTGACCCGCGAGGAGGTGGAGGCCATCCTCCAGCCCGAGCAGTTCACCGGCCGCAGCCAGCAGCAGGTGGAGGAGTTCCTCAGCGAGATCATCCGTCCGCTGCTCAGGGACAATGCCGATGTGCTGGGCGAGAAGCA
The DNA here is from genome assembly GCA_051883775.1 of Aristaeellaceae bacterium. GTDB lineage: Bacteria > Bacillota > Clostridia > Christensenellales > Aristaeellaceae > UBA11524. The sequence continues at coordinate 2,645 of JBJEUJ010000159.1, forward strand.
GGAGCTGCACGTCTGATTCGCATACTTCAGGGGGACAGGCACAACCGCCTGTCCCTTTTGTCATGGATGTAAATCCTGCGGCCGTCAGGATGGGTACACAACTGTCTAACGTTGGTATGGGCAGAGGAGCGACGCTCCTCATACCAAAGACAAAGGAGGTATCCCATCATGAAACGATTCCTTGCATCCCTGTGCGCCGGCGCGCTGCTGCTGCCCTCCGCCGGGCTGGCGGACACCCTGACCGCCCCCATGACCCCAGCGGATATGGAGGCCGTCTGGCAGGAGAGCTTCGAGCGGATGAACACCACCGGCGAGGTGAATCCCTCCGGCGAGCTGCCCGGCGCGGGCATGCTGGACTATCCCACGGCGCTGACCCTGGCCCGGCAGGCGATCCTGGACACCTACGGCACGCCGGAGGCGGAGCTGGACGCCATGGGCGTGTACCCGGATTATTATGAGGATGTGTGGCACCTGTACTTCACCCCGAGGGCGGGGACGGATGTGGATGCGGATCATGACGCGTCCGGCGTGGGCGAGTACCGCGTGTACCTGAGCGCCGCCACGGGCGAGGTGGAATACGTCAACTGGTATATCGACGATTTCTGGCCCCTGGCCCAGCGGGTGTGGGACGCGGGCAAGCGAGACGTGGTGTACGATAAGGCCCGGACGGCCGGGTTCTATCAGCAGAGCCGGGAGCAGCAGGAGCATTTCCGCCAGCTGCTGGCCGAGGCGGGCTATGACATGAGCCGGGTGGGCATGGACGCGGAGACGCTGCTGGAGCGCAGGGCCCTCGAGCTGCTCTTTGCCGACCCTGACACGGTGGTGCAGCCGGAGGATGATCCGCTGGTGGCCAGGGCCTGGGAGGCCCTGGAGGCCGCCTATGGCGTGGACGGGGACATGATGCGCCGCTACGCCTACGTGGCCACGTACTCCCCGCTGGAGACCGGCACCACCGACATTTGCATCAGCTACAACTTCGAGGTGGAGGCCCGCTGGCAGGAGGATCGCATCGGCTACTGGGACTGCCTGCTGTTCAGCGATGCCCGGCGGCTGGGGCTGTTCATGGTGCAGCTGGACAAGGCAAGCGGCCAGGTGGTGAACACCGTCCATGCCTATGCTGACGACGCGGCGGAGAACGAATCCGATACGCTGCTGGGCAAGGCACGGTGGACGGCAGAGAATTTCGCTGCCTTTGACGGGGCCTACGCCCGGCGCAAGGCGACCATGGACGCGGCGGTGGCGGAGGGCCGGAGCCTGATGGAGCTGGAGATCCTCTCCGACCGGCTGATGCGGGAGCTCGGCGGGGATCCGGCGCTGTACGGCAGCCTCCCCGAGGAGGACACGGACATCGGCGTGGAGAACGGCTGGCCCATGGCCTGGACGGCGGCAGCCCGAGCCGCGGGCATGGAGGAGGATGCCTTCCGGGCGGCATACCAGGCGGGGGAGTGCCACTACTGCCTGGACCGCACCTACGAGTACTACTTCTGGGACGAGGGCGACAGGGGCTACCGGGTGGTGCTGGACGCGGCCACGGGCGATGTGGTCAGCGCGGAGGCTGCCCGCAGCAACGGATAACGGGACAGACGGCGGGGGAGGCGTCCGGGAGGGCGCTTCCCCCTTTGAATTGTGTCCATTGTGTGAATCTTTTCCTGCGCCAGGAAGGATAGGACGGATGATTCGTTGAATCACTGTACGTTCCGCAGGGGGCGCGCGGTGGGCGGCCCAAGAAAAAAACTGCGCCAAATGCCTGAAAAGGCATTCATATTCAGGCTTAGTTGTAGTATAATAGGGACAAGGCTGCCAGGAATACGAAAGTGGGGTAGAGATCGCGTGTCATCGCTATGGGATTGGATCCAAAACCTGGTGTGGAACGTGTTAAACCGCCCCGACCTGTCCGATATGATCGACATTCTGGTCGTGACCGTGATCATTTACGAGCTGCTCATGCTCACCCGCCAGACCCGGGGCAGCGCTGTGCTCAAGGGCCTTGTTTTGCTCCTGCTGATTGTGGGGGCGAGCAACCTGCTGGGCCTGACGGCGCTGAACTGGCTGCTGATGGCTGTGCTGAAAAACGGCGCGCTGGTGCTGGTGATCCTCTTCCAGCCGGAGCTGCGCAAGGCCCTGGAGCAGATGGGCCGCGGCGCCATCCTGGACAAGAAGCGCCGGGAGGAGCCGGACGATCAGGAGCATATCATCACCGAGATCATCCAGTGCCTGACGGATCTGAGCCGCCGGAGGGTGGGCGCGCTGATCGTGTTCGAGCGCAAGACCGGCCTGAAGGACGTGATCGAGACCGGCATCTCCATCGACGCGGAGATTTCCGCCGCGCTGCTGGAGAACATCTTTGAGCCCAACACCCCCCTGCATGACGGCGCGGTGGTCATCCGCGGCCCCCGGGTCATGGCGGGCGCGTGCATCCTGACCCTGACGGAGGGCCGGGGCATCAGCCATGAGCTGGGCACAAGGCACCGGGCGGCCATTGGCGTCAGCGAGACCACGGACGCGGTGGTGCTCATCGTCTCCGAGGAGACGGGCATCATCTCCATGGCCCGGGGCGGCAAGCTGACCCGCCATCTGGACAGCAAGTCCCTGCAGGAGATCCTGGGTGAAATGTACCAGCAGAGCCACACGCACCTGTGGAGCGGACTGCTCCGCCGGGGCAAGGCGAAGGAGGGCGCGCAATGACGGACAAGACTCCCTCCCGGGGCCAGGGAGGCTGGAAGAAGCTGGCCAGGGCGGCGCTGCACACGCTGCTGAACAACTGGGGCTTCAAGCTCGTGGCGCTGGTGCTGGCCATCGGGCTGTGGGCCGGGCTGATTTCCCAGGACCCCTCGCTGACAAGAGAAAAGGTCTTTAACGACGTGACCATCAACGTCTCCGGCACGGAGACCATCAAGCGCAACGGCATGATTGTGGTTACAGACCTGGACAGCCTGCTTCAGGGCGCAACCCTCCGGGTGGATGTGCCGCAGATGCAGTACCAGAGCGCCCAGGGAACCTACTACAACGCCCGCATCGACCTGAGCCGCATCACCCAGACGGGCGTGCAGGAGGTGCGCGTGCTGACCACCAACTCCACCGCCTACGGCAATGTCAGCGAGGTGAACCCCGCTACGCTGGAGATTGAGGTGGAGGAATACATCACCCGCTACCGCATCCCCGTGACGGTGGATACGGTCGGCGCCCTGCCCGACGGCTACTATGCTACCACGCCCTCGATGGATCCGCCCCTGGTGGCGGTGAGCGGCCCCCGCTCCCTGGTGGAGAAGGTGGTGCGGGCCGAGGCTGTGCTGGATCTGAGCGCGCTGCCTGAGCGGGAGGGCCTGGTTCGCACCGCGATTTCCTTCCACCTGGTGGACGAGCAGGGCAATGCCGTGGAAAGCTCCCTGCTGGAGGTCACCAGCGAGTCCGTGCTGGTGGACAGCGTGGTGGTGGAGCAGACCCTGTACAGTATGCGCACCATCGGCCTGAGCGATGTGGGGCTGGTGACCGGCACCCCCGCCAAGGGGTATGAAATCAAGAGCGTTTCCATCACGCCGGAGGAGGTGACGGCCGCCGGCCGTGAAGTCAACCTGGCCGTGCTGGACACCCTGTATCCGGACAGCAGCGTCAGCGTGGAGGGCGCGTCCAAGTCCTTCAACCAGCAGGTGAAGGTGCGCAAGCCCTCGGAGCTTGTGTACCTGAGCAGCGACAGCGTCACCGTGGCGGTGGAGATCGGCCCTGTGATCCGCGAAAGGACCTTCGAAAATGTGAAGGTCAGCGTGAGCGGTGTGGAAAGCGGGCTGCGCGCCGGCATGGAGACCAAGACCGCCAATGTGATCGTCAGCGGCCCGCAGCTGTGGGTGGAGGCGCTGAAAACCAACAGCCTGACCCTGGTGTGCGATGCATCGGGGCTGGCGGAGGGAACTTATCAGCTGCCCATCATCTGCCAGGTAGCAGGCAGCGAGGAACAGACCTTCAGCGTGGAGGTTATGCCGGAAACCATCACGGTGACCATCAGCGGCAAGTAACCGGACAAAAGCAGTAGAGTCGGGTGCGGCGCAGGAAGAATCGAGGCTTACGCGCCGCACCCGGCTTTCCGTTGGAAAGGAGGTTGTCCATGGGCAGCTTTGCATCGGGGATGTTCAGCGCCATGCTGGGCTGGATCCGCGGGGCGATTGCCTACCTGTGGAACGCAGCGTCCACGCCGGAGGGCGGAGGGCTGCTGAGATGGCTGGCCGAGAACTGGCTGCCACTGACGCTGATCCTCTGCGGCGCAGGGATGGTGATCGACCTGATCGTCTACCTGCTCCGCTGGCAGCCCTACAAGGTGTGGGCCAGCTTCTTCCGCCGCCTGGGCGGACGCTCCGGCCGGGAGGAGGATATTCAGGAGGAAGCCCGGCCCCGTCCCCGGCGCACGGTGCACCGCCAGTGGCTGTATGCCGATGGCACCGAGCGTACCGAGGCCGTTGTGCAGGAGGACCACCCGGAGGAGGATCCCGCGCCCTGGCAGAATGTGGCCCCCGCGGTGGCCGACCAGGAGCTGACCCGGGAGGAATACATGCGTCAGTATGCCCGGCCGGAGGAGCTTTCCGACCAGACGCCCGCGCCCGGCCTGGAGGATTATCCCCAGCCCGTGATACCCGCAGCGCCGCCCGTGCCTGCAGCTGCGCCCGCTGCGCCGGTGCAGGCGAGCCGCCCCGAGCCCCAGGAGCAGCCGGAGCCCGTGTCCCGGGGCAGGCGGATCGTCCGCCAGAGCACCAGGGCGGCCCTTCAGCAGCTCTTTTCCAGCCATGACGAGGATGAGCTGGATCTGCGCTACAAGCCGGCTCAGCCTGCCGTGGACAAGGAGCAGGCCTACAACAAGCCCTACTATCCCCCGCAGTGGAAGCCCCCGGCGGACGCGGGCGCGTCCCGGAATGAGTAATCGTCCCCTGGAGGAAGCATGAACACATTGCCCGAACAATTCGTACAGAACATGGCGGAGCGGCTTGGCGACGAGCTGCCTGCCTTTTTGCGTTCCTATGAGGAACCGTATCTGCGGGGGCTGCGGCTGAATCCCCTCAAGCCCGTCGATCGCGCCACGCTTCCGGAAGGCGTGGGGGAGCCCGTGCCCTGGGAGCCCATGGGCCGGTACCTGGCCATGGCGTCGGACGCGGGCGCCACACCCCTGCACGAGGCGGGCGCCTTCTACCTGCAGGAGCCCAGCGCCATGCTGCCCGCTGCGGTGCTGAATCCCCAGCCCGGGGAGCGGGTGCTGGATCTGTGCGCCGCGCCGGGGGGCAAGTCCACCCAGCTGGGTCTGCGCATGGCAGGGAAGGGGCTGCTGGTGTGCAACGAGCCCGTTCCCAAGCGGGCGCAGGTGCTGGCCCGGAATGTGGAGCGCATGGGCTTGCTGGGCGCGCTGGTGGTCAGCGCCATGCCGCGGCAGCTGGCGGATCGCTGGCCGGAGGGCTTTGACGCGATTCAGGTGGATGCGCCCTGCTCCGGCGAGGGCATGTTCCGCCGCCACCCGGAGACACGGGCGGAATGGACGGCGGAATCCCCCGCAGGCTGCGCCCGGCGGCAGGCGGAGATCCTGGACTGCGCGGCGGAAATGGTGCGTCCCGGCGGCAGGATCGTCTACTCCACCTGCACCATGAATCCTGTGGAGAACGAGGACACCGTGGCGGCCTTCTGCCAGCGGCACCCGGACTTTGCGCCGGAGGCGTTCTCCCTGCCCGGGGCGGAGGCGCCGGAGGGCATGCTGACCTGCTATCCCCACCGGATGAAGGGCGAGGGGCACTTTGTCGCGCTGCTTCGCCGGGCGGGGGAGGGCATGGCGACAGCGGCGGCGGATGCGTCCCTGCCCCGGCCGGACAAGGCGCAGCTGAAGGCCCTGCGGGACTTCGCTCCCGACGCGCCCCTGCCCACCGCCCTGCTGGGGGATACGCTGGTCTCCCTGGCGGATTGCCCGGATGTGAAGGGCCTCAAGGTGCTGCGGATGGGGCTGCACCTGGGGCAGATGAAGGGCAAGGTGTTCCAGCCGGATCACGCCTGGGCGGTATGCGCCTGCCCGCCCGCGCTGCCCCGGCTGCCCCTGACGGAGAAGCAGGCCCGGCGGTACCAGGCGGGGGAAGTCCTGGACGCGCCGGAGGGGCTGCGGGGCTTCGTGCTGCCCACGCTGGCAGGGCTGCCCCTGGGCTGGGGCAAGGTCAGCCACGGCATGATGAAGAACCATTACCCCAAGGGGCTGCGCAGGTAGCTATTGACAAGGGCCTGAACCTATGGTATCCTTTTACTGCTTTGTTACCAAAGCAGTTTTTCTTGTCGAATTAGTTTGAACATCAAAGGAAATTGACGGTGGAAGGAAGAGCTGAAGTCATCAACCAGGTGCTGGTGCATCTGTTCAACGAGCTGCTGCGGCTGGAGGAAAACACCCTGCGGCAGGAGGGCGTGAAGGGTCTGAGCATCCGGGAGGTGCACATCATTGAGGCGGTGTGCGGCGCGGGGGAGGACAGCAACCACATGTCGGCCCTGGCGGCGCAGCTGCGGGTGACGGTGGGCTCGCTGACGGTGGCGGTGGACACGCTGGTGCGCAAGGGCTACCTGGAGCGGCGGCGGCTGGACAGCGACCGGCGGCGCATGCACATTCTGCCCACGGAGGCGGCATGGGCGGTGGAGAACATCCACCGGGGCTATCACCGGCGGATGACCGCCGCGGTGATGGAGGCCGTGCCGGAGGCGCAGATGGACGTGTTCATCCAGGGGCTGACCGCCGTGAACGACTACTTCTACAACCGGGACATGACAACAACAGGGGAGGAAGCAGATACATGATTCGCATTGTGACGGACAGCATGTCCGACCTGAAGCCGGAGGAGGGCCTTGCCATGGGCGTGACGGTGCTGCCGCAGCCCGTGCGCTTCGGCACGGAGGAGTACTGGGACGGCCTGGACATTACCCGTGAGGAATTCTTCGCCCGCCTGCGGGTGGCCGAGGAGCTGCCCAAGACCAGCTGCGTTCCGCCGGAGAAGTTCCTGGAGGCATACAACCGCCTCCTGGCCCAGCCGGAGGACGAGATCTTGTGCATCACCGGCTCCTCTAGGCTGTCCGGCTGCTATCAGGCGGCGCTGATGGCCCGGGAGAACTGCAGCGATCCCGCCCGGGTGACGGTGGTGGATTCCCTGAACGCCACGGCGGCGGAGGCCCTGCTGGTGATCCTGGCGGCGGACAAGCGCGACAGCGTTCGCAATGCGGCGGAGCTGGCGGCCTATGTGGAGGAGCTGAAGCAGCATCAGAAGGTGACGGGCCATACGCCCACGCTGAAGTATCTGGTGATGGGCGGACGGCTGAATCCCGTGGTGGGCAAGGTGGGCGCGGCGCTGAACATCCGCCCCATGCTGAAGATTGAGGGCGGCGAGATCAGCCAGGCGGGCCTGTGCCGCGGCGCGGCCAAGACCCGCAGCTGGTACGTGGAGCAGCTGAAGCAGTTCCCGCCGGACAAGCGCTACCCTGTCATCCTTGCGGGGGCGGACTGCCCCGCCCAGGTGGCCGAGTTCAAGCAGATGCTGGAGGAAAGCGGCCTTGACCTGCCGGAAATCCGCATGCTGGAGATTGGCTGCATCATTGGTACCCATGTGGGCCCCGACCTGACCCTGGCCACCTGGATCCAGGCTTAACGAAAACAACCCCCAAGGGAACGCGCCAGCGAAAAAGGGTCAAGGGGCGATGCCCCTTGCGGGGTTTGGGGTGGAACCCCAAGCAGGTCTGGGCGGCAGCCCAGCGTCTCCCCTAAAACCAAGCGAGTTTCCAAGCAGGCGCCGAAGGCCGCCCGCGAGGGAAACGGCAGGTTCCGTGTACTGCAAGGGATGCGGACTCATCCGCCCCACGCGGCGCACGGAAGGAACGACCTCATCCGACCTCGCTGCGCTGGGTGCTGTACCGCAGTCCGTGAGGGAAACGGCAGGTTGAATCCGCCCCAAGGGAACGCGCCAGCGAAATCACCCCCGCGACGGAACATGCGGCAGGCTCCGCAGCCCCCGCCTGAATAAACAACGCCCCCTGACTCAAAGCGAGCCAGGGGGCGTTGCTTATGGCATGATGACGGTGCAGCCCAGATCCCGAAATACCCGGATGCATTTGCCCAGGGCCGCCGTCGTACCGCCCTCGCCGGGGGCAAGGACGCGGATGGTCAGCGGCTCCGTCCGCCCGGACAGACAGTCGTACAGCGCATCGGCATTGCAGCCGTACCAGTCGGGCAGCGCCAGCATGCGCTGCAGGGCCTGATGCAGCGCAAGGCCATCGGCGTACTGCCGCCCGTCAAGGAAGATGGTCTGCATGTCAGTTGGCGGTGACGGTGCCGGCGGCAGCGTCCATGGTGACCACCGCGCCGGATTTCAGGATGTCCAGCGCACCCTTCGCGCCGATGATCACGGGAATGTCCAGGCTCATGCCCACAATCACGCCCTGACCGTCGGGATCGTCATCCTCCAGAATGATGGCGCTGGCCTTGCGCAGCAGGGGAAGCATCTCCCGCGTGGACTGGCGGCAGACAATGATGTCCCCCGCGTCAAACTCCTTCGCGTCCTCCTCCATGCTGTGAATCACGCACAGCGGGGCCGTGACCGAGCCGCCGTGCACGCCCTTGCCCCGCGCCAGCAGATGGCCCACCACATGCACCTTCATCAGGTTGGTGGTGCCGGAAATGCCCAGGGGCACGCCGGCGGTCAGCACCACCAGCTCGCCGTCCTTCACAATGCCCTCCCGGACAGCCGCGTCCACCGCATGCTCGAACAGATCGTCCGTGCTCTGCTCCTCGTCAATCCGCAGGGGAATGGTGCCCCAGCTCAGGGACAGCTGCCGCCAGACCCTGTCGGAAATGGTGCAGCCCACAATGGTGCAGGCCGGACGGTAGCGGCTGAGAATCCGGGCAGTGGAGCCGGACTTGGTGACGGTGATGATGGCGGAGGCGTTCAGGTCATGGGCGGAGGTGACGGTGGCGTGGCTGATGGCGCTGGTCACGTCCGTGGAGGAGCCGCTGGGCCGGGAGAAGCGGCGGATGTAGTCAATGTCGCTCTCGGCGCGCAGGGCGATGCGGGCCATGGTTTCCACCGCCTCCACGGGATACGCGCCCACGGCGGTCTCGCCGGAAAGCATGATGGCGGAGGTGCCGTCGTAAATGGCGTTGGCCACGTCGGTGGCCTCGGCACGGGTGGGGCGGGGGTTCTTGATCATGGAGTCCAGCATCTGCGTGGCGGTGATGACGGGCTTGCCCGCCGCAATGGCCTGCTGGATCAGCGTCTTCTGCAGGGAAGGCACGGCCTCCAGGGGCACCTCCACGCCCAGGTCGCCGCGGGCCACCATGATGCCGTCGGCCACGCGGAGAATCTCGTCAATGTTCTCCACGCCCTCCATGTTTTCAATTTTGGCGATGATGTTGATGTCCTCGCCGCCGTGATCCCGCAGGATGTGGCGAATCTGCAGGATGTCGTCGGCGCAGCGGGTGAAGGAGGCGGCGATGAAGTCGAAGCCGTTCTCCGCAGCGAACACCACGTCGTTGTAATCCTTCTCGCTGATGAAGGGCATGGACAGATGCACGTTGGGCAGGTTTACGCCCTTGTTGTTGGAAATCGCGCCGCCGTTGAGCACCTTGCAGAACACCTCGGTGTCGGTCTTGCGCTCCACGGTCATGGCGATGAGGCCGTCGTCAATGAGAATGGCGCCGCCCACCTGCACGTCTTTGGGCAGATCCTTGTAGGTGACGGACACGCGGGTCTCGTCGCCCACCACGTCCTCGGTGGTCAGGGTGAACAGCTGGCCGGCCTCCAGGAAAACCTTGCCCTCGGCGAAGGAACGCACGCGGATCTCGGGGCCCTTGGTGTCCAGCATGGTGGCAACGGGCAGGCCCAGTTCGTCACGGATGCGGCAGATCTCATCGAAGTACTGCTTGTGGGTCTCATAGGTGCCGTGGGAGAAGTTGAAGCGGGCGACGTTCATGCCCGCCTTCATCAGCGGCGCGATGAGGCCCTTCTCGATCAGGTTGGGGCCGATCGTGCAGACAATCTTTGTTTTGCGCAGCGGTGTTTGCATGGATGCTTTCCTCCCGTTCGCTTTTAATAGGAAGCTATGCCCTTATGATACACCAATTTGACGCAAAAGAAAAGGGGCGCGCACATTTTTCGCATACTTCCATGGAGCGCGCCAGCGAAAA
>JBJEUJ010000160.1:0-2423 GCA_051883775.1 Aristaeellaceae bacterium
GTTCATGCTCAGCTCTGTGGACAGCAGCTTCTTGAAGTTGGTCAGGCCCACCCAGGTAAACAGCGCGCTGGGGGGCATATGCTCCTGATCGTAATTGGTGAAGGCCACGCAGATCATAACGATCAGGGGGATAATGGTGAACATGACGACGCCCAGCACCGGCAGAGACAGCAGCGTCACATGGTACTTTTCATCCAGGGCGCTGTGCAGGTCATCCTTCAGCGTGCTGATGTAGCCACCCCGCTGGGCGGTGAGCTGGAGACGGTAGGCATTTTTGATGTTCTGCACCCACAGCAGAATGAACACCGCGATGATGCAGATGCTCAGGACGCTGTACAGCAGAATGAGGAAGCTGTTATCGCCCTCAGTCCACACATTCTTGAAGGTCACGGGATCAAAGTAGGACTCCGCCACCTGGGTGCCCAGCGTGCTCAGCTTGCTCAGGTACTGGGCGCCGAAGCCGATGCAGTACCAGCCGAACAGCACCTCCACAATGGTCATCACAATGGCGTGCAGGTATTTGCCCCGGCGGGCATAGCCCAGACCCATAATCAACGTGGAGAGCTTGACGAACAGGTCACCGTGAAGCAACGCCTTGAGGAACGTCACCTCTTTGGGATTGACCACGTTTTTCCGCGGAGGCAGCGCGGTTGCCAGTGTTTTCTTCATGGATTCTTCTCCCCTCCATTTATTCGGGTAAGCTCAGTCATTTCCCGGTTGCGCGCCCGCCGCCAGCGTCCTCCCGGGGGAGGGCGGCAGCGCCGGACGCGTAAAAGGGAACAGGGGGCGGGCATTCCCGCCCCCTGTTGAGGGATGATGGATTACTGGGCAGTGATGCCGGCAACGGCGGTCTCCAGCAGATCAGCCAGAGCGGTGCCGTCGGGGTTGCCCTGGGACAGGATGGTGCCCAGCGTCGCGGCATTGGACCAGTAGTTGCCGCCCACGCGCTGCACGGTGGCGAAAGCGCTCTGCGCGGCCAGCGCGGCGATGGCGGGGTTGGCCTTAACGGCCTCGGAAGCGGCAGCGTTCAGGTTGGAGGGGCCGTCGCCCTGATCCTCAAAGCGCAGGGTCTGGTTCTCCTCGTTGGTCAGCCACTCGGCCAGCAGCATGGCCCAGCCCACGTTCTCGGAGTAGGGGTTCACACCAATCAGCTTATAGCCGGCGAAGGAAGACATCTGAGTAGCGGTGCCGTCCACATCAAAGGTGGGCAGCTTGGCGCAGGCATAGCCCTCACCGAAGGCTTCCTGAATGGCCACGGAGTCCCAGGTGCCGTCCACCAGAGCGACAACGGAGCCGTCACTGGCAGCGGAAACCAGGTTGGAGGTGGAGTCAGCGTAGAAGCCGCCGGTGGCAACCAGATCCAGAATGCCCTGGCAGACAGCCTCGCCGGTAGCGCAGTTCCAATCGCAGTGGTTGGTAACACCGTCTTCGTTGATGGCCATGTTCAGGCCGGCGCCGGCGAAGAAGGAGTAGACGTACCAGCCGCCGTCGGTGCCAAACTGCATACCGACCTTCTTGCCGGCGTCAGCAGCCTTCTGCACCATGGTGTTCAGGGACTGCACATCCTCTTCGGTGAAGAACTCGCTGTTGTAGTACAGGAAGTAGCCGTTGGAGGCGGACATGGGGTAAGCGTACAGGGTGCCGTCCACGGTGGCGGCGGCGATGGAGCCGGCGTCATTGGCGGCGATAATGGCCTCGGTGTTCAGCGCCACAGGCTGCAGCGCTCTGGCGTTCACCAGCTCGTTCATCTGGTCGTCAGCGAAGGTGAATACGTCAGCGGCGGCCTCGGGGTCGTTCAGAACGGTGTCCTTGCAGGTGGACTCGGACTCGATGCCGATGGTGATATCGAAGGTCACATCGGGATAAGCAGCCTTGAAGGACTCAATCATCTTCTCGGTAATCGTGGGGTAGTTGTCGCCGACCCAGACGGTCAGGGAAACGGTCTCGCTGGGAGCAGCGGGAGCCTCAGAAGCGGGGGCTTCGGGAGCAGCGGGAGCCTGGGTAGCAGCTTCGGTGGGAGCTTCGGTCTTGCCGCCGCAGGCAGCCAGAGACAGAACCATGACTGCCGCCAGCAGCAGTGCAAGCAGTTTCTTCATCTTATTTTCCTCCATCATTTTGATTATTCGACAGCCGGAAGGCAACCGGTTGCCTTCCGTATCAGTATAATATGTCCAACTTTTCTTGTCAATTCGGAATTAGTGCCAATATTCGTCTTCATCGTTTGTTAATAATTACCGAACCGTTTCCGACTGAGGCAGCCGTTTTCGGCAAAGAGGCAGCAGGCATGCGCAGCCTTCGCAGAAAGCAGGACTGCGGCGTGAAAGCCGCAGTCCCAAAAAAACTGATGTGCATACCGGTTTTACTCAACTGCCCGACAAATTGTTGTTTGAACGGCTTCGCCGAATTGACAATTGACAATTGAC
>JBJEUJ010000161.1:0-12622 GCA_051883775.1 Aristaeellaceae bacterium
GTCAGCCCCTCCAGGGCGTAGCCGGTCAGCAGCGCCTGATCCTGCGCGGACAGCCCCGACAGGCTCCGCCACAGCGCCATGCGCTTCTCCTTTTCCAGCCAGGCTGCCTCCGCCGAGCCCTCCAGTCCCTCGGGCAAATCCCATGCGGGCACGGGCCGGAGCCTTCTTTTGCGGATTTCGTCCAGGCACAATCTGCGCACAATCGCCGCCAGGTACGTGGTGAAGGCGAAGTCCGGCCGGTAGCTGGAGCGCAAAAGATACACCCGCACGAAGGCCTCCTGCACCGCGTCCTGGGCCATGGCCTCGTCCCCCAGCATGCTTCGGGCCTGCCGCAGCGCGGCGGGGCGGTGCCTGAGCATCAGCGCCTCCAGGGCGCTGTCATCCCCGGCGGCCAGGCGCGCCATCAGCTCCTGATCGTCCATGGCGCACCACCCTTCCGCCGTCCTGCACCCTATACACGTATGACACGGGGAAAAGTTACGCTCCCGGGAAAATTTTCTTTACGCCTTCAGCCGGGCGATTTCCTTCTCCACCCGTTCCTTGCTGGCGTAGTTCAGCGGAGAGAAGCGGCCCTCCAGGGCCTTCTCCAGCCGGGCGATGGCCTTGGCCTTGTCGCCCTTCTCCAGGTCGTAGCGGCTGAGGAACCACAGGGTGTCGATCTGCCCTTCCTTTTCCTCAATGGCCTTGTCAAACCAGGGTCTGGCCTGCTCCTTGTCCTCCAGCACGCGGTAGTAGAACTCGCCCAGGTTGTCCAGGACGATGGGATCCGCGTCGTCGTACTCCACGGCGCCCTTGAGGAACGCGAGGGCCTCCTCCACCTGCTCCTGCCAGATTTCCTCCGCGCTCCTGACGGGCGCAGGCTCCACCGCAGGCGCGGCGGGGGCTTCCTCCCCCTCCGCCGGCTCCGCGGCACGGGCGATCCTCGCCGCCCGCTCCGCAGCCTCGGCGGCTTCCTTCTCCGCCTTTGCCTGCAGCTGGGGCAGGAGCTTCGCCTTGTTGGCCACGTCGTACTTCTCCACATAGAAATATCCCAGGGTCTGATAAATCATGCCCATGGGCTGATGGAGGTGCTGCTTTTCCAGCAGGTCGATGCCCCGGTCCAGGTCGCCCAGCTTGAAGCAGCACACCGCGTAATTCATAAACAGCGTAGCCTTCTGCTCGGCGCTCATGGGCAGCTTCTGCTTGCTCACCAGCAGATCCTTGGCCTTCTGGTACTGGTCGTTGCGGATGAGCAGCACCGTGTAGGCCAGGATCATCCGCATGTCGGTCAGGCCCTTGCTCAGCGCCTCCTCATACAGGGCCATGGCGCCCTGCACATCGCCCTTGGACTGCAGCGTGGCAGCCTTGCGGGCCTTCATCAATGCCATAACACCCATGGTTCAAACAGCTCCTTCCATTCTCACGGGGAAAAGGGCCGGGACGCTTCCTCCCCTGCGGTGGAAGGCGTTCTCCGCCCCTGCGCGCCCTGCCTGGGCCAGGCCGGTCACTCCTGCTTCAGCCTGCCCTTCAGGCGGTCATAACGGTATTGTAGCGCATTTCGCGTCGTTTGTACAGCCTCAGAATCAAGAAGCGAGGGCTCCGCCAGCAGCATCATGGCCCGGCGGGTCATCTCCAGCGCGGCGGGAATGTCCTTCTCCACATGCTCATAGTGCTTGGCCAGCTCAATGTAGGGCTCCACCCCGCCCTCGTGGCGGATGACCATGGCCTGCCAGATCTCCCGGGCCTGGGTTTTATCCCCCGCCCGGCGGTAGCTCCGGGCCAGGCGCAGCTGACCGGGGGTTTTCATCCTCCCCGTGGCCAGACGGTAGCACCGCCGCGCCTCCTCGGGATGCTTCATCCGCTCCAGCGCCACCCCCATCGAAAAAACGTCCTCCCCGAAGGTCACCTGCTCCGGATGCTCGTAGAGCCAGGCCATGTGGCTGAGCAGCACGCACAGGCTGGCGATGTCCTGGGCGTTGTGTTTGATGACCTCCCGCAGAAGGTCGAACTGCCCGGTCTTGAGGTAGCTGAAGTACCGCTGGGGCACCTCGCCCCCGGGAATGTCCCCCGTGCGGCCCACCCCCAGCACCGCTTCCTCCAGCCGGCCCAGATTGCACCGCTGCAGCCGCAGCTTCCAGACCCGCCGGGCCATGTGCAAAAGGTCAATGTGGGGCTTGTCCAGGCAGGCGGGGCTCATCCTGTTCATCAGGAACCGGTCCCTAAGCAGCGGTACGTCGAAGCTCCGCCCGTTGAAGGTGCAGATCACATCCGCCTCCTCCAGCTCCCGGGCCACCTTCTCCAGCAGAAACCTCTCCTCCGGATAGTCCCGCATCAGGTACTGCCGCACCGTGAAGCCCTCGTCCGAAAGGCTCCCCACGCCCACCAGGAACGCCACCGTCCCCGCGCCCGCGAAGCCCGTGGTCTCCGTGTCCAGGTACAGGATCCGCCGGGGATCGAAATCCTCGGGCATGTCCTCCCCCTGCATGAGCATCACCGTCCGGCGAAGGAGGTCAAAGGCATGGGGGAATTCGTCAATGTCCCGCTCCTCCGCCCGTTCCCAGCAGGAGGTGTACTGCCTGACCGGGGCGGCAGGCTTGGCGGGCTTCGATTCGATGGCCCGCAGCTTGTCCCGCAGATTCATGGCCGCCACCTCACTTCAGCAGCTCCCTTAGGAGGATCACCGACGTCTGCTTGCCGTCCAGGCCGATCTCCCCCACCGGCCCCGCGCAGGAGGGACAGCCATGCTCGCAGGGGCAGTCCGTGACGATCTGCAGGGCCTTCTCCAGCAGCAGGTTCTGCATGCTGTACGCCTTCTGGGCCAGACCCACGCCGCCGGGGCAGTTGTCGTAGAGGATGACGGTGGGCTTGTCGGTGATGGGGCTCTTGACCTGATAGAGCACCGCCACGTCCTGGGGCGCGCACATCAGGTACAGGGGCGCAACGATCCGCAGGAGGTTGGTGACCGCCAGCATACCGTTCTTCAGCGTATCGTTGTCGAAGCGGGAGGCCAGGCTGTCTGGCAGCGTCCACCACATGGCGGTGGTGTGCATGTCCGTCTCCGGCAGGCGCACGTGGCCGAAGCCCAGGGTCTCGTGGGTGTCAAAGCGGATCTTCTTGAACATGGTCACCAGGGTGGTGACCTTCACCTCCCCCAGGGCGCGAATGGCCCCGGAGGGCTCCTGCTCCTGCCGCTCGATGTCCAGCAGGCTCAGGTTCACGTTCAGGTTCGCGTCGGTGTAGTAGCCCACGTCCACCTGGCGGATGAAGGCCTTGCAGGCGTCAAAGTCCAGCTTCTCCACCTGATACTGCCTCGCCTCGTGCATGTAGATGGCGTTCTCATGCAGGAGCATGGGCACGGTGTAGCGGTCCATTTCGCCGATGACCCGGTGATGGGCGGGGTCGGTCACGTCGATGATGACGAAGTTTTCCTCCGCCGCAGCCGAGCGCAGGGAAATCTCGCTGGCCGGAAAATCCTCCGCGCTCCAGTGATAGCGGCCGTCCACATGGCGCACAATGCTCATGTCCTCCAGATAGGAGAGCAGCTCATCCGGCGCGGGGGCGTTGCCGAAGCTGTCCCCGTCCTCGAAGGGCAGCTCGAAGGCCGCGCACTTGAAGTGGCTGAGGAGGATGTACAGGTTGTCCGGGTTCAGCAGGGCGTTCTCCGGGGACTTCTTCAGGAAGTAGTCCGGGTGGCTGACGATATACTGGTCGATGGCCGCCGAGGACGCCACGAAGAACACAATGCTCGTCCCCTTGCGCCGTCCCGCGCGGCCCGCCTGCTGCCACGCGCTGGCGATGGTGCCGGGGTAGCCGCACAAAACGCAGGCATCCAGCGCGCCGATGTCGATGCCCAGCTCAAGAGCGTTGGTGGACACCACCGCGTCGATCTGCCCGGCGCGCAGGCCCCGCTCGATCTCCCGCCGCTGGGTGGGCAGGTAGCCGCCCCTGTAGCCCCGCACCCGGCCCGCGTTGCCCAGGGGATCCCGCACCAGATCCTTCAGGTACTTGGTCAGCACCTCCACCGTCAGGCGGGAGCGGGCGAAGGTGATGGTCTGGATGCCGTTCTTGAGCAGCATCCCGGCAATGGCCCTCGTCTCGGGGATCACGCCCTTGCGGATGCCCAGCTGCCGGTTGATCACCGGCGGGTTGTAGAACACGAAGTGCCGCTGCCCCATGGGCGCGCCGTTGTTGTCGATGAGGGTGACGGGCCGCCCGGTGAGCGTCTCGGCCAGCTCCCTGGGGTTGGCAATGGTGGCGGAGCAGAGGATGAACTGCGGATGGCTGCCGTAGAACTCGCACAGGCGCATGAGCCTTCGCAGGACGTTGGCCAGGTTGGAGCCGAACACGCCCCGGTAGGTGTGAATCTCGTCGATGACGATGTAGCGCAGGTTCTCAAACAGCTTGACCCACTTGGTGTGGTGGGGCAGGATGCCGGAGTGGAGCATGTCCGGGTTGGTCACCACGATGTGCCCCGCCTGGCGCACCGCCCGCCGGGCCGCGCCGGGGGTGTCCCCGTCGTAGGTGTAGGTCTTGATGTCCACACCCATCTCCTCGATGAGCTCGTACAATTCGCTCACCTGGTCGGCGGAGAGGGCCTTGGTGGGGAACAGGTACAGCGCCCGGGCGTCCTCGTTGCGCAGGATGGCGGAGAGCACCGGCAGGTTGTAGCACATGGTTTTGCCCGAGGCCGTGGGCGTGACCACCACCACGTCCTCCCCCCGGAGGATCGCCTCCACCGCGGAGGCCTGGTGGCTGTAGAACTGATGCACGCCCCGCTTCTCCAGCACGGGCTTCAGCCTTTCGTCCAGCCCTGCCGGGAAGGGCGCGTACTGCGCGGGCCTTGCCGGCAGCACCTCCCAGCGCACCACATTCTCCATGAACATGGGATCCTGCCGGAGCCTCTCCGCCAGCTGATCAACGTTCATGACCGCACCTCCCCCTGTCGTCGTATCGTATGCGTACTATTATAGTAGCAACGCCCCCGCTTGGCAAGGCGAACAGCGCAAATCCGCCCCGGCAGAAAATGCCTCATCCGCCGCAGACGGCGGTCAGGCGCTTCTCCAGGCAGCAGGCATCCTCACGGCCCGCATAGGGCCCGTAGGCCGCGCAGGGCGCATAGCCATGCCCCAGGTAAAACCTCACCGCCCGGGTGTTCTGCCGCCGGGTTTCCAGCAGCAGGCGGCGGTACCCCAGGGCGACAGCCTTCTCCTCCAGGGCGGCAAGAATTCCGCTGCCCACCCCCGCCCGGTTGGGCCGGGCATAAACCCGCTTGATTTCCCCCGTGTCCGCCGACAGCCGCCGCAGCGCCCCGCAGCCCCAGGGCTCCCCGTCCAGATACGCCACCAGGAACGCGCCCCCCGCCTCCTGCACGTCCGCCGGATGAAACCGCGCCCTGCCGTCCGACCCGGTGATCCGCGCAAGCTCCCGGCTCAATTCCGCCATCAGCAGCCTGGCCTCCGGCGCGTCCACCGGCGTCTCTGCTATCGTCAGCATGCCCACTCCCCCTTTTCTCCTGATGATACCAGAATCGCCGCCGGAATACCATCCCGTTTTTTTCCCCGGGGCTATTGACAAGCGCCGTCATTCGCGGTATCATACATTTGAACATTTGCTCATATGTTTTTTTAGAGGAGCGATGCCGGATGAAGAAAACCTGGCCCATCGAGATTGACTGTCCCAACTGCGCCGCGAAGCTGGAGGCTGCGCTGACGGAGCTGCCGGGTGTGGAGCAGGCGCGGGTGGATTATGTGCGCAAGACCGTGTCCCTCACCGCGCAGGACGCGGACTTTCCCCGCCTGACCCAGGCCATGGTGGACACCGCCACCAGAATCGAGCCGGACGCGGTGATTCACCTGGATGCTGACGGCAAGGCGGCAGAGCATCACCACGGCGAGGGCTGCTCCTGCTGCCACGGGGAGCATGAGCATCATCACGGCCACGACCACGACCACGATCATGACCACGGGCACGGCCATGACCACGGCGGGCCCCTGCCCTTCGGCCTGGATGCGGAAAAGCTGCTGCCTGCGCGGATGATCCTGTCGGCGGCGCTGCTGGCGCTGGGGATACTCCTCTCCGGCCCGGCGCGGATCGCGCTGCTGCTGCTTTCCTACCTGGTCGCCGGGTACGACGTGCTGCTGCGGGCGGCGCGCAACATCCTGCGGGGGCAGATCTTCGACGAGAACTTCCTGATGACCGTGGCCTCCATCGGCGCGGTGCTCATGGGCGACTATGCCGAGGGCGCGGTGGTCATGCTTTTGTACCAGGTGGGCGAGTGGTTCCAGGACAAGGCCGTCGACAAGAGTCGCGCCTCCATCGCCGGGCTGATGGACATCCGCCCCGACTACGCCAACCTGATGGACGCGGATGGCCAGGTACGCATGGTGGCCCCGGAGGAGGTGGCCGTGGGCGACGCCATCCTCATCAAGCCCGGGGAGAAGGTTCCCCTGGACGGCGTGGTGATGAGCGGCTCCTCCAGCCTGAACACCGTGGCCCTCACCGGCGAGGCTCTGCCCCGGGACGTGCAGGCGGGGGACAGCGTGGTCAGCGGCTGCGTGAACCTGTCGGGGCTGCTGACAGTGCGCGTCAGCAGCGTGTACGGCGAATCCACCGTGGCGAAGATCCTCGACCTGGTGGAGAACTCCGGCCAGGCCAAGGCGAGCACCGAGCGGTTCATCACCCGCTTCGCCCGGGTGTACACGCCTCTGGTGTGCCTGGCAGCGCTGCTGCTGGCGGTGGTGCCCTCCCTGTTTGACGGCCAGTGGCTGGAGTGGATCCGCCGGGCGCTGACCTTCCTGGTGATCTCCTGCCCCTGCGCGCTGGTGATTTCCGTCCCGCTGACCTTCTTCAGCGGCATCGGCGCGGCCAGCCGCAAGGGCATCCTGGTCAAGGGCGCCAATCACCTGGAGACCCTGTCCGACCTCTCGGCGGTGGTGTTTGACAAGACCGGCACGCTGACCCGTGGCGTGTTCTCCGTGACGGCGGTGCATCCCGCCCAGGGCAGCGAGGCTGATCTGCTGGAAACCGCCGCCCTGGCGGAGAGCTGGTCGGATCATCCCATCAGCAAGTCCCTGCAGGCGGCCTGGGGCAAGGCCCTCGACACCCAGCGCGTGACGGACGCGGAGGAGCTGGCGGGCCACGGCGTGAAGGCGCTGGTGGACGGCCGCACCGTCCACGCGGGCAACGAGCGGCTGATGGCCACCCTGGGCCTGACGGTTCCCCCCTGCCAGGTGCAGGGCACGGTGGTGCATGTGGCCCGGGACGGGCAGTATCTGGGGCACATCGTCATTTCCGACGAGGTGAAGCCCACCTCCGCCCAGGCCATGGCTGACCTGAAGGCTGCGGGGGTGCAGCGGCTGATCATGCTCACCGGCGACAGGCAGGCCGTGGCGGAGGACATTGCCGCCCGCCTGGGCCTGACGGAGGTGCACGCCCAGCTGCTGCCGGAGGACAAGGTCGCCCGCATGGAGGACATCCTGGGCGGCGGCGGCAAGGTGGCCTTCTGCGGCGACGGCATCAACGACGCGCCGGTGCTGCGCCGGGCGGACGTGGGCATCGCCATGGGGGCCATGGGCAGCGACGCGGCCATCGAGGCGGCGGACGTGGTGCTCATGGACGACGATCCCCTCAAGCTGCCCCTGGCCATCCGCATTGCCCGGCAGACCCTGCGCATCGCCCGGGAGAACATCGTCTTTGCCCTGGGGGTGAAGGCCATCGTGCTGCTGATGGGCGCGCTGGGCTACGCATCCATGTGGCTGGCGGTTTTCGCGGACGTGGGCGTGGCCATGCTGGCCATCCTCAACGCCATGCGGGCCATGCGCATCAAATAAGGTCTGCTTTCCTGCCTCCCGGCACGCTCCGGGAGGCTTTTTTCATGGCTGAGGCGATGAAAGAATTTCCTGCCCGGCGTAGCATTTTCATCCGCCGTATGCTATACTTGACCGGGCTGTCCCGCCAGGCATTCTCCGCAGGAAGGTCTGCCCCCTGCCGTCCATCGCCATCGGGCCCCTGCTGCTGCGCCGCCATGACGCAGCCATGCTGGCGGCAGACCGGATGCACGGCTGTCTGGCCTGTGACGGGGCAAAGGCCGTCGGCTGGCGCCTCGCGGCGGACTTTGCCCGGGCCAATGCTTGCCGTCTGCCTCGGGACAGCGCCGGAATGCCGGGACATGGGCGCAGCCTGCCCGCACCCGCAGGGCACTTGTTTTTCACAGCCCCGTCCGCCCGCCCCAGCCCCAGTACCCATGTACGCAAGCAAGGAGGCTCCCCCATGCGCACCCCCATCCGCCGGAACTACAACGCCACCATCTACGCCAGCTATCTGGGCTATGTGACCCAGGCCATTGTCAACAACTTTGCGCCGCTGCTGTTCCTGATTTTCGCCCGGGACTTCGGCCTCAGCCTCACGCAGATCACCGCCATCACCACGGTGAACTTCGCCGTGCAGCTGGGGGTTGACCTGATTTCCGCCCGGGTGGTGGACCGCATCGGCTACCGGCCCTGCATCGTGGCGGCCCATGTGTTTGCCGCGGCGGGCCTTGCCGGGCTGGCGCTGCTGCCCCGCATGCTTCCGGCCTATACCGGGCTGATGATCTCCGTGGTGCTTTACGCCATCGGCGGGGGCATCATCGAGGTGCTGATCAGCCCCATTGTGGAGGCCTGCCCCACCGAGCGCAAGGAGGCTGCCATGAGCCTGCTGCACTCCTTCTACTGCTGGGGGCACGTGGCGCTGGTGCTGGTGACCACGGCGTTCCTGGCGGTGTTCGGCGAGGGCAGCTGGCCGGTGCTGGCCTGCCTGTGGGCGCTGGTGCCCCTGGCGAACATCGTGCTGTTCCGCCTGGTGCCCCTGGCGGATGTGACCGCCGGGCATGAGAAGCTCTCCCTGGGGCGGCTCCTGCGCCAGCCTGCCTTCTGGCTGCTGCTGGGGCTGATGGTGTGCGCCGGGGCCTCGGAGCAGGCCATGAGCCAGTGGGCCTCCGCCTTTGCCGAGTCCGGCCTGCACATCTCCAAGACCCTGGGCGATCTGGCGGGCCCCTGCGCCTTCGCCACGCTGATGGGTCTCTCCCGCGCCCTCTACGGCAAGTATGCCGACCGCGTCCCCCTGCGGGGCTTCATGCTGGGCAGCTGCGTGCTGTGCATCCTGTGCTATGTGGTGGCGGCCTGGTCGGGCAATGCGCTGATGGCCATGCTGGGCTGCGCGCTGTGCGGCTTCTCGGTGGGCATTTTCTGGCCGGGCACCTTCAGCATGGCGGCGCTGGCGCTGCCCGGCGGCGGCACGGCCATGTACGCCCTGATGGCCCTGGCCGGGGATCTGGGCTGCTCCGGCGGGCCCACGGTGGTGGGCCTGGTGGCGGACGCCTCCCAGGGCAGCCTGCAGGCGGGGCTGGCCGCGGCCATCGTCTTCCCGGTGCTGATGCTGGCGGGCATTCTTCTGCTGAAGCGGCACAAGGCCGACTGACACCCCCTGATCCCAGGACGGCTCTTTCCATGGCGGAGGGAGCCGCTTTTTTTGCACCCATCGAAGCGCTTTCCCCTGCAGGGAAGGGCTGTGCCGCACCGGAGCAAGCCCGGAAGCTTGCGCCCTCCCCGTTTCCGGGCGCAGCGGGCGTATTCCCGGCAGGATAGCCGCGCGCAGCCCGTTATGCTTCCGAACAGCACGGCTGGACAAAAAAAGAGCGGCTCCCCCGCCATGGAGGAGCCGCCCTTTGCCTTGATCTGATGTGGATTACACCTTGAAGTTCACGGACTTGTCGCCCTGGTCGTTCTTGCCGAACTGGTAATCATTGCCGGGCAGCACAGCGTTGAGGATGATGCCCACCAGCGCAGCCACAGCCAGGCCGGACAGGCTGATCTGGATGCCGAAGACGGTGAAGGCAATCGCGCCGGCATTGGAGAAGTTGATGCCCAGGGACAGGGCCATGATCAGCGCGGCGATGATGACGTTGCGGCTCTTGGTGAAGTCCACCTGATTCTCCACCACGTTGCGCACGCCGACGGCGGAGATCATGCCGTAGAGGATCAGGCTCACGCCGCCGATGGTGGCCACGGGCATACAGGACACCAGCGCAGCGAACTTCGGGCAGAAGGAGAACAGCACGGCGATGACAGCCGCCAGGCGCACCACCTTGGGATCGTAAACCTTGGTCAGGGCCAGCACGCCGGTGTTCTCACCATAGGTGGTGTTGGCAGGAGCGCCGAAGAGGGCAGCCAGGCCGGTGGCCAGGCCGTCGCCCAGGAGGCTGCGGTGCAGGCCGGGATCAGCGATGAAGTTCTTTTCCACGGTGGAGGAGATGGCGCACATGTCGCCGATATGCTCGATGATGGTAGCCAGGGCGATGGGCATCATCATGGCGATGGCGGAGGCCAGCAGGCCGCCGTTCACGCCATCCGTCGCGAAGGAGAACACGGTGTCCTTCAGCTGGAAGGGCAGGCCCACCCAGGCGGCGTCCTTCACGGGGGTGAAGTCCACCAGGCCGCACACCGCCGCCACCAGGTAGGAGCCCACAACGCCCAGCAGGATGGGGATGATCTTGATCATGCCCTTGCCCCAGATGTTGCACACCACCACGATGGCCAGGGCCAGCAGGGCGATGGGCCAGTTGGCGGCGCAGTTGTTGATGGCGGAGTTGGCCAGGGTGATGCCGATGCAGATGATGATGGGGCCGGTCACAATGGGCGGGAAGAACCGCATGACCTTGGAGGGGCCGAAGGCCTTGAACAGGCCGGACAGGATCACGTACAGCAGGCCCGCGCAGGCAACGCCCACGCCCGCGTAGGGAATCCAGTTCACCGCCGCGGCGCCCTCGGCCAGGGTGGCGTTGTAGTCGCTCACCAGGCTGTTCACCGCGAAGTAGCCGCCCAGGAACGCGAAGGAGGAGCCCAGGAACGCGGGCACCTTGCGCTTGGTCAGCAGATGGAACAGCAGCGTGCCCAGGCCAGCGAACAAAAGCGTCGCGCTGACGCTCAGGCCGGTCAGCGTGGGCACCAGCACCGTCGCGCCGAACATGGCGAATACGTGCTGGAAGCCCAGCAGCAGCATTTTACCGGGTTGAATCTTCTCCTTGGTGTTGCTCATGTGGATGATTCCCTCTTTCCCCTCGTCGGTCGGTCAGAAAAGCTACATGGGTGTATGTGCACCGGGCATGCCCGGCAATCACCTGTCTTAGCGGCTGCGGCGGCCCTCATACAGCGCCACGCCGTCGCCGCCGTCGATTTCCTCCACCTGCACGCCGATGCGCTCGTTCTGGGAGGTGGGTACGTTCTTGCCCACAAAGTCCGGGCGGATGGGCAGCTCCCGGTGGCCCCGGTCGATCAGCACAGCCAGGCGGATCTTCGCCGGACGGCCCTGGTCCAGGATGGCGTCCATGGCCGCGCGGACGGTGCGGCCGGTGTGCAGCACGTCGTCCACCAGCACGACGATCTTCCCGGTCACATCCACAGGCAGGTTCTTGCTCTGCACGGCGATTTGCAGGTCGCCGGGATCCCGGTCGTCGCGGTACATGGCGATGTCCACCTCGCCCACGGGCAGCTTCACCTGCTCATACTTGGCGATGATGTCCGCCAGACGCTGGGCCAGGGGCACGCCCCTGCGCCGGATGCCCACAAACACCACGTCCTCAATGGGATCCAGCTGCTCCATCATCTCATGGGCCATGCGGATCAGCGCGCGGTTCATCGCGTCGCCGCCCATCAGCTGCGCCTTGGGAATGCCGCCTGTCATCATGCTCGTTGCCTCCTTGAACACAACCTGCCCCTGCGGGCAAAAAGAAAACGCCTCTCCCAGAGGGCTGGGAAGGCGCACAATCCTTGCCTATGGTCGAATCACTGCGCTGCCTTTTCAGCCTCTCGGTGCTGTCCTTAAAGGATCGCTCGGATTACCACGCGGTAGTATAGCATGGTTTTGCCCGTTTGTAAAGCGTCACGGGCGAACTTTTTTCCTGTTTTTTCGCCAATAATTCGCAGCGCCCGCCATTTTGCGCTTGACATGCGGGAAGCTTTGTACTATTCTTGTATACAAAGTGCAAACAGTAGACATGCCTGCACTTTTTTTGATTCGCATGCCGCGAATCCCCTCTTCCCCCGACGGACCCAGAAAAGGAGCTGTTCAGCCATGACCACCCTGACCTTCCAGCCCATGATGGAAAGCCGGCCCATCCGTGAAATCGCCTATGAGGTGCTCAAGCACGCCATCATCACCGGGGAGATTCCCGCAGGCGAACGCATTGTGGAAACCGACTACGCCGAGCGGCTGCACATCAGCCGCACCCCCCTGCGCGAGGCCCTGCGGAAGCTGGAGCGGGACGGTCTGGTGGAATATGTGCTGCGGCGGGGCGTTGTGGTGCGGGCCTTCACCATCGCGGACGTGGAGGAAATCTACACCATCCGCAACGCCCTGGAGATGCTCACCCTGCCCGCCATCATCCGCAACGCCACGGAAGCGGACATCGCCGACCTGCGCAGCCGCCTGGGCGAAATGGACAAGCTGATGAACGAGCGCAACTTTGACGAATTGTCCCCCATCACCCGGGCCTTCCACCGGCAGCTGACCAGCCTGTGCGGCCAGCAGCGGATCCTGCGGGTCATCGAGGGGCAGGACGAGTTCATCACCCGCTTCTCCGCCATGGCCATCCGCCAGGAGGATCGCC
>JBJEUJ010000162.1:0-2384 GCA_051883775.1 Aristaeellaceae bacterium
AGGGCCATGCGGCCCTCTGGCGAGGGTCTGGGGCGAGAAGCCCCAGCGTCCCCCCTGCTTACTTCGCTTCCTTCTTCAGCCCCACCACCAGCGCAACAGCGCCCAGAGCGATCAGCGCAATGCACAGAGCGAACTGGAAGCCCCAGGTGGAGCCCAGGCGGAAGGCGGACTTGGCCAGGAAGCCCCACACGCCGGACAGACCGCAGGCGATGGGCAGCAGGCCGACCAAGGGAGAGTTCATCTTCCAGATGCACAGCACGATGGTGGCGGCGCTCAGCAGCAGCACCAGGATCGGCATGGCAATCACATCGTTAATCTTGAAGTCGCTGCTCACCTGCTCCTGCAGGTAGCTGGTCACCTCGCCGTGATCCGACGGGAACCAGATGTACCCGCCGATGGACACCGGCTCCGTCTCCTCGCCCATGTACCAGAAGGGCGTAAACTGCATCACCAGCAGCACCAGCGCCAGCACCGCGCACGCAATGTTCATAATCTTTGTCAGCTTCACGTTCTCCATTTTCATCTTCCGTTCCTCCTTATTCCTTCTGCACGGCGTTCTCCGCCGCGTTACGGTTGTATTATGGCCGCCTTTCATGAACTGAGCTGGAAGAAGTCATGAACAAATCATGAATAAAGTTCAACTTTCAACAAAAAATTGACGTTTTATATGCATCGGAAACGGTTTCTTTACAGTTAGTTAACCCAAATTGCAGCAAAAAGTGATAAAAAGCGCAAAAAAGGCTGAAATTGCGCTTGTCAATGTCCGTGATTTCATTTATCATAACAGGGTGGCCTGCAACGGTGCAGGCCTGACCCCAAATACCAGCAAGGGACGGGGAAATGACAGCATGAATACTGTACTGATGACGATCTCACTGCTCGGCGGGCTGGCCATGTTCCTCTACGGCATGGAAATTATGGGCGACGGGCTGAAGCAGGGCTCCGGCGAGGCGCTGAAAAAATTCCTGGGGAAGCTGACGCAGAACGCGTTTCTGGGGCTGCTGACCGGCACGCTGGTGACGGCGATTATCCAGAGCTCCACGGCCACCATCGTGCTGACGGTGGGCCTGATCGGCGCGGGGATCCTGAACCTGCGCCAGGCGGTGAGCATCGTGCTGGGCGCCAACATCGGCACCACGGTCACGGCGCAGATCATCCGCCTGATGGACCTGGAAACCACGGGGAATTCCATCCTGGTGTTCTTCAAGCCCGACACCCTGGCGCCCCTGGCGCTGATTGCGGGCATCATCCTCTTTCTGTTCATCAAGAAGAGCAGCACCCGGAACGTGGGCATGATCTGCCTGGGCTTCGGCATCCTGTTCTCGGGGCTGCTGGCCATGACCAGCGCGGTGGAGCCGCTGGCGGAATCCGCGGCCTTTGCCGACGCGCTGCAGCACTTCAGCACCATGCCGGTGCTGGGCATCTTCACGGGCCTGGTGCTGACGGTCATCGTGCAGAGCAGCTCGGCCATGGTGGGCATCCTGCAGGCGCTGTCCTCCACGGGCGCCATGACCTTCGACCTGGTGTACCCCATCGTCATGGGCATCAACCTGGGCACCTGCGTCACCACGGCCATGGTGTGCTCCATCGGCGCCAGCAAGGACGCCAAGCGCACGGGCATTGTGCATATCCTGTTCAACTGCGCGGGCACGGTGCTGTTCATGCTGGTGATGACCCTGCTCAAGCAGGCGGGATCCATGCCCCAGCTGTGGGGCAGCATTGTGGACAGCGGCGCCATCGCCAATTTCCAGACGCTGTTCAACCTGGTCACCGCCGTGGTGCTGCTGCCCTTCACCAGCCTGCTGGTGAAGATCTCCTACAAGATGGTGAAGCCCGATCCCGTCAAGGAGGATCGCTACCCCGAGCTGGCGCCCCTGGACAAGAAGCTGATGATCTCCCCCGCCGTGGCGCTGGCGGAGGTCACCCACTGCGTGGCCGCCATGGCCAAGGCCGCCCGGGACAACGTGGGCCTGAGCCTGGCCCAGTTCACCGGGTTCTCCCAGGAGCGCTCCGACGACATCAACGACTGCGAGGAGAAGCTGGACCGCTTTGCCGACAATGCCGACAACTACCTCATCGAGCTGTCCCGCAGCATTGAGACGCAGAAGGACAAGCATCAGCTGAACATGCTCATGCAGTGCGTGCCCAACCTGGAGCGCATCGGCGACTACGCCACCAACTTCAACGAGATGGCCCAGGAGCTGAGCGAATCGGAGTATTCCTTCTCCCCGGCGGCGCAGGAGGAGCTGCACATCCTGGGCGACGCGGTGATGGAGATCATCCGCCTGACCATGGAGGCCCTGCAAAACGACAGCTTCTCCACCGCCTGCCGCATTGAGCCCCTGGAGGAGGTCATTGACGACATGGTGCTGCTGCTCAAGGAC
>JBJEUJ010000163.1:0-12535 GCA_051883775.1 Aristaeellaceae bacterium
CCGGACAACCCCTGGAACCGCTTCGTCATGAGCCTGTGGGAGGACATTGACGACGACGTGCGCCGCGCCGTGTTCGAGAACTTCGTCATCAACGGTGCGTTCCTGGAGAGCGAGATTCACGACCAGCTGGAGGCGGAGCACGGCTGCAACATCCCCTGGACCATGCTCATCGACCCCACCTCCGCCTGCAACCTGCACTGCACCGGCTGCTGGGCGGCGGAGTACGGCAACAGGCTGAACCTGACGTATGATGAGCTGGACAGCATCATCGGCCAGGGCAAGGAGCTGGGCATCCACTTCTTCCTCTTCAGCGGCGGCGAGCCTCTGGTGCGCAAGGCGGACATCCTCCGCCTGTGCGAGAAGCACAGCGACTGCCAGTTCTCCGCCTTCACCAACGGCACCCTCATCGACGAGGCCTTCGCCGGCGACATGCTGAGGGTAAAGAACTTCATCCCCACCATCTCCGTGGAGGGCTTCGAGGCGGACACCGACTTCCGCCGGGGCGAGGGCACCTTCCGCAAGGTGGAGAAGGCCATGGCCATCCTGAAGCAAAAGCGGCTGCCCTTCGGCATCTCTTGCTGCTACACCAGCAAAAACGTGGAGATGATCGGTTCCGAGGCGTACTTCGACCAGATGATCGCCTGGGGTGCGAAGTTCTGCTGGTTCTTCACCTACATGCCCGTGGGCAACGCCGCCGTGCCGGAGCTGATGGTCACGCCGGAGCAGCGCAAATTCATGTACGGGCAGGTGCGGAAGTTCCGCCGCACCAAGCCCCTGTTCACCATGGACTTCTGGAACGACGGCGAGTACGCCGGGGGCTGCGTGGCCGGTGGGCGGCGGTACCTGCACATCAACGCAAACGGCGACATGGAGCCCTGCGCCTTCGTGCATTACTCCGACGCCAACATCCGCGACAGGACCATCCTGGAGGCCCTCAAGTCCCCGCTGTTCATGGCCTACCACGACGGGCAGCCCTTCAACGGCAACCATCTGCGCCCCTGCCCCCTCCTGGACAACCCGGACAAGCTGCGCAGCATGGTGCATCTCTCCGGCGCGCACTCCACCGATATGGAGAGCCCCGAGGACGTGGACAGCCTGACCGCCAAGTGCGACGGCCCGGCTCAGCGCTGGGCTCCCGTGGCGGACGATCTGTGGACCTGCTCCGGCCACAGCTGCGAGGGCTGCGCCGCCTGCAGGAAGTGACCGGCAACGCTTGCTCATACCGCCTGCATGGCCGCCGCCCTTATGCTATGGCGCCATGCAGGCGGAGTCATCACTGCTTATCATAGGAAAGGAAGCAAACCCATGGACAAGCATGCTCATCTGTCCCGTGCGCTGTGCGCGCTGGTATTGACCCTTGCGCTGACTGCCCCCGCCTGGGCGGAGGAAGCCGTCCCCGCCGTGCAGGCGGAGGCCGTGGAGCCATCCCTGACG
The DNA here is from genome assembly GCA_051883775.1 of Aristaeellaceae bacterium. Lineage (GTDB taxonomy): Bacteria > Bacillota > Clostridia > Christensenellales > Aristaeellaceae > UBA11524. Next base: position 1,435 of record JBJEUJ010000163.1, read on the forward strand.
GAGAAGCTGCGCACTGCCGTGCAGCTGCCGGAAACCTTCCTGATCACCTACGCCGTGGAGCACCGGGACGGCACTGTGACGCTGCTCTCCTACGGCCGGGACAGCGCGGGCCGGTACTATGTGGCCAACGAGGATGAGGAAGCGCTGTATGTGCCGGAATCGACCTATTACCGGCAGGCGGGGGACGCGCGAAAGGCTTACACCCTCAGCCACATTGAGCTGCAGGCGGCGGACTTCATGGACTGCGCGGAGGCCTCCCGGCTGCGCTTTGCCGCAGGGGCGACCCTGGTGGGCACGGAGGAAATCTGCGGCCGGACGGCGGAGGTGTACGAGGTGACCCACGACATCCTCCTGTTCCGGCACACCTCCACCTTCGTCGTGGATCAGGAGACCGGCATCTGCCTGTCCATGGCCGATGACGGGAACCTGATGGGCTACGCCCTGGACGCGATGCAGCGCGTGGTCTGCACGCAGTTCATCACGGAGGATGTGGCGCTGCCGGGCACGGAAGCAGCCTCCGAAGCTGCGGAAAGCCAAATCTGACGGGGGCGGAGCCGCATCCGTCCAACGAGAAAAGGAGCAAACCAATGACAACCCTCTTTACCTCCGAATCCGTCACCGAGGGGCATCCGGACAAGCTGTGCGACCGCATGGCCGACAGCGTGCTGGACGCGCTGCTCCGGCAGGATCCCGAGTCCCGCTGCGCCTGCGAGGTGACCTGCGAGCCGCAGCTGGTGCGCATCATGGGTGAAATCACCACCCGGGCTGCGGTGGATTACGAGCGCATCGCCCGGCAGGCCATCCGGGAGGTGGGCTACACCGATCCGGCCTACGGCTTTGACGCGGACAGCGTGCGGGTGGAGGTCTCCCTGCGGCGGCAGTCCCCGGACATCGCCCTGGGGGTGGATCTGTCCATGGAAGGCAGGACGGGCGGCGCATCGGAGCTGGGCGCGGGCGACCAGGGCATCATGTTCGGCTTCGCCTGCGACGAGACCGAATCCCTGATGCCCCTGCCCATCGAGCTGGCCCACGCCCTGACTGCCCGCCTGGCCCTGGTGCGCAGAGCGAAGCTGCTGTCCTATCTGCGGCCGGACGGCAAGGCCCAGGTGACGGTGGAGTACCGCGACGGCAGGCCCGCCCGGGTGCATACCATCGTCCTCAGCGCGCAGCACGACCCCATCGAAAGCATGGACGCGCTGCGAAGGGACGTGATGGAGCATGTGATCAGGCCGGTGATTCCCGCCCCGCTCCTGGACGATGAAACCCGCTATTACATCAACCCCACCGGGCGCTTCGTGCTGGGCGGCCCCGCGGCGGACACCGGGCTGACGGGCCGGAAGATCATCGTGGACACCTACGGCGGCTATGCCCGGCACGGGGGCGGCGCCTTCTCCGGCAAGGATCCCACGAAGGTGGACCGCAGCGCCTGCTACATGGCCCGGTACCTGGCCAAGAACGTGGTGGCGGCGGGGCTGGCCCGCCAGTGCGAAATCCAGCTGGGCTATGCTATCGGCGTGGCCCATCCCGTCAGCGTCGCGGTGGACACCCATGGCACGGGGGTCATGGCCGACGAGCAGATCAGCCGCCGACTGCGCCATGCCGTGCATATGACCCCGGAAACCATCATCGCCGAGCTGCAGCTCCGCCGGCCCATCTACACGCCCCTATCGGCCTACGGGCACTTCGGCACGAACGCGGCCCGGATGCCCTGGGAGAAAACCGATCTGGCCACCTTCCTGACCTGCTGCGCGTGAGCGGCAGGCCGCCGCTCCGCAGGGGGATGGAACCATGGTCAGCCTGTGCCATGGCGGGGAGGCCCCTGCCTGAGGCCCCGCTGTCCCGGGCAGGCCCGCCGCCCTTTGGATGCACCCGATGGATCTGCGTGTGCGCCCGGCAGGAGGATCGCGTCCATCGGCTGCGCCGGGAAGTCCGCAACGGAAAAGCCCTCCGGAACAGGCCGTTCCGGAGGGCTGTGCTGATTATTCTGCCTGATACTGCTGATTCTCCAGCGAGAACACCGGGAAGCCGTCCTGCATGGGCAGCTTCATGATGAAAGCGTGACGGTTGGGGTCATAGAGCGGATCGCCGATGATTTCGTCATAGGGGCGGGCGTGGTAGGAGGTGTAGACCTCGCCGTCCATTTCAAAGAAGGTGTTGTGGCCGGGGCCGTAGATGCCCTTCTCCGCGTCGGTGGTGAATACGGGCCTGCTGAGCTTGTGCCAGGCGGAGACGTCCATGGGGTCGTCCGCCTCGTTCATCCACATCAGCCCCATGCAGTAGGCGGCGCTGGTGTCGCTGGCCGAGAAGCTGACATACACCCTGCCCCCGGCATGCATAACGGACGGGCCCTCGTTGACCCAGAAGCCGTGCCGCTCCCAGGCGTAGGAGGGGCTGGTCAGGAGCATCTGGGGCGTGCCAAGGCGGGTGGGGGAAAGCATCTGCGCCATGTACAGGTTCGAGATCTTCTTTCCCACGCTGACCTTCTCGGCCCAGATGCAGTAATGCCTGTTCCGCAGCGTGAAGACGGTCATGTCCAGGGAGAAATCGGTAAAGCTGAACTCGTCGCCGTCGGCGCGCTCCAGCATGCCGCACTCCGTCCAGGGGCCCTCAAGCGGGTCGTCGCCCTCGCAGCGAAGCACCCACGGGCGGATCTTCCACACATCCTCCCTTTCGCCCGCAGCAAAGTAGAGATACCACCGGCCGTCCAGGAAGTGCAGCTCCGGGGCCCAGATGTGCCAGCTCATGACGCCGCCCTCATGCGCGCGCCACACGACGCGCTCCTCCGCCGTGCGCAGGCCCTCCAGGCTCGTGGCGCGGCGAAGCGCAATGCGGTCGTATTCGGGCACGGAGGCGGTGAAGTACCAGTCGTCGCCATGGTGCAGCACATAGGGGTCGGCCCGCTGGGGGATGAAGGGCGTGTTCCAGGCGGTATGGCGGTAGTTGTGAACGTTCATGGTCAATCCTCCCTGGCGCTGATGATCAGTTTCATCTTAATATTCGCGAACCGGGAGTCCAGATCCTTCTCAGGGGTCATTTCCAGATACGGCAGCCCGGACGCGGCCCAGTGCACCCGGCGCATGGCCGGATGGCGGTGCAGGGTTCGGCCCTGGGCGTCATGGGGTACGGCGTGGTACACCATCAGGTCGTCGCCGGTTTCGGGATCCTTCAGGAAGGCGTTGTGGCCGGGGCCGAACTCGCCGGGCACGCTCTCCTTGGTCAGCAGGGGATAGGGCCAGAAATCCCAGGACGCGGGGCTGAGCAGATCGCTGCCGGCCCTGGCCCGCAGGAGCCCCACGGCGTACAGGTCGGACATGCCGGTGGACGAGCCCGACACCGTGACGAACAGGTCGTCCCCGTGGCGGAGCAGGTACGGGCCTTCCTCCACCTCCGTCTCGCACCGGTCCCAGCCCAGCCGGGGCCGCAGGATGCACACCGGGTCGCTGGTCAGCTGCCAGGGCGCGGCAGGGTCGATGGTGGCGATGTACACGTCCGCAGGCTCAATGACCAGGGGAGACGTGCCGTAGCGGATCTTCCTGTCCGACCACATCACGTAGTCCGCCCCATGATCCCGGAACCAGGTCATGTCCAGGGAGATGCCGCCCTCGGTCAGCCATGCGCCGTTCGCCTTCACGCAGTAGCGCGGGGCCTCCCAGGCGCTTGCGTCCATCAGGTCGCCATGGCAGCGCAGCACCACGCTCTTCACCTGCGTCCAGTCGCCGCCCGGGCAGATGGTGGTGAACAGATAGGGAATATCGTCAATGACGTGCAGCTCCGCCGCCCAGGTGCCGTTCATGGCCTGGCCGCTGTGCAGGGGGATGCGGTGAATCACCACCGGCTCCGCGCCGAACACACCCTCCGGCGTATCGGCGCAGCGCAGGACAATATTCTGGTTGCCCGTGGAGGACAGGTAATACCTGCCCTGATATTCCGTCACGCAGGGGTCGGACATGCCGGCCTTCATGTTGGGATCGTTGATCTCCCGGACGGCATAGCCGCCGAAGTTCAGCGGCAGCGGGAAGGGCCAGCGTTTGACCCGCACCCGGCCGGGAACGTCATACGCGCCCGGCCGGGTCAGATCAATGCCGGAAAAGTCCCAGTCGACGGGCTTCAAGTGGGTCGAGCCGTCGGAGTAGCGGCACAGGGCCCGGGGGCGCGGAGGCTCGGCTCCGGCCTCCATGGCGCATTCGACGGGATCAACCCCGGTGTTCCTGATTTCATCCAGGTACATCCGGACGCGGCGGGCCTCGTCCTCCTCCAGGCTGATGACGTTGCCCGGCACGCACCCGTCGATGCCGAAGGTGTCCGCAGGAAGCGGGCGCGTGCCGCAGGGCTGGGCGCGGCCGATGCTGGTCAGGTCCGCGCTGCGGGCGCAGAAGGCCTGGCCCTGCTCATTCTTCCAGTACACCTCGTAATCGGCGGTGTCCGCACGGTAGGTGCAGCGGGGATGGCGGATGGCCCCGTCCGACACCTGCAGAAAGCCGGTATGCTCGTAGCGCACCAGATCCCCGGAGGTGAACAGCATGATGCAGCCCACCGTCAGCGGGTCGGGGGCGTTCTGATTCCGCCGGAGCATGCACAGCACAAAGCGACCGCCTGGCCCCCTTGTCAGCCAGGGGTCGATCAGCGTTTTAGTGGTGCCTGCGGGATTGCCCTCGGTGAAGGTGCAGGCGGCAAAGAGGATGCCCGTGTTGTTGCGCAGGGGCCGGAAGGTCACGCCGTCGTCGCTGATGGCCAGATGCAGCGCATGCTCCAGGTCGCACAGATAAGCCACGTGCCCGGGGTAGTTGAAATCGGGATAGACGCCCTGGCCGCGTCGGGTGTAGCAGAGTAGCTTTGGCATAACAATCTCCCATCATCATGAAACCGGCAAACGCCAGTATGGTTTGCCGGTAATAGATTCGCTGCCGGGGGCCATTATCCTTTGATGCCGGAGGTTGCCTGACCGGCCACGAAGTATTTCTGGCCGAAAATGTACAGGATCAGCATGGGAATCATGGACACCGTGGCCGCGGTGAAGGCGGAGCTGTAATTGTCCGTGCGGTTGCCGATGAAGATGGCCAGGCCGTTGGACAGCGTGCGCATGCTGCTCTTGCTGGCCACGATCATGGGCCAGAGCAGGTCGTTCCAGCAGTTGTTGATGCTCAGCAGCAGCACGGTAATCATGGTGGGGGTGATCAGCGGCAGCATGATGCGGGTGAAGATGCCGAACTCGTTCATGCCGTCGATGCGGGCAGCGTCCTCCAGATCCTTGGGCAGGCCCTCGAAGGCAGCGCGGCACAGGAAGATCCAGTACGCGGAGGCAATCTTGGGGACGATCAGCCCCCAGAAGGTGTTCAGCCAGCCCAGGTAGTACACCTCCAGGTACAGCGGCACCATGATGACCTGGAAGGGGATCATCATCGTGGCCAGGAACAGGAGGAACAGGACGTTCTTGCCGCGGAAGCGGAAGCGGGCGAAGGCATAGCCCGCCAGGGCGTTGACGAACATGGCGGGGATGGTGGTGCCCACGGCGTAGACGGCGGTGTTCACCGTCATGCCCCAGAAGTCAATCTGCCGCAGCACATTCTCCCAGTTTTTCGCGAAGCTGTTGCCCACGGGGAAGAAGCGGGGCGGATAGCTCAGCACCTCAGGGTCGCTCTTGAGGGCGCCCAGGCACATCCACAACAGGGGCGCCAGCAGCAGGAAGGCGAAGCATACCAGCAGGATCAGGACCGGCGTATATCGGATGACCTGCCTGGCAACCACGGCCGGAGGCTTCCTCCGGAGGCGGACAGGAGGACGGCTGTTCATGGCTTCAAAATGCATGGATGATGCCTCCCTTCCTCAGTCAGCGGTCTTGTTCATGATGCAGTACATCACGCAGGTGACCAGCATGATGCCCATGAACAGGAACTCGCTCATGGCGGTTGCGTAGCCGGTTTTGTTCATGCTGTTGAAGGCCTGGTCGTAGATATAGACCACCATGGTGGTGGTGGAGCGGCTGGGGCCGCCGCCAGTCATGGTGTATACGATGTCGAACATCTGCAGGGAGCCGATGATGCGGGTCATCAGCAGGAACCAGAACGAGGGCATGATGCCGGGCAGCGTCACGGAGAAGAACTGGCGCACCTTGCCCGCGCCGTCGATGGCGGAGGCCTCAAAGAGGGACTCGGGAATATTCTGAATGGCGGAAACCAGAATGATGGCGGATATGCCGAAGGTTTTCCAGATGGCCACGAACACCACCACATAGATGGCGGTCCGGGTGTTGTTGAGCAGGTTGGCGTCGGCAAAGCCCAGATACTTGAGCCAGTAGGTGAAAATGCCGATGTTGGAGTGCAAAACCAGCTGCCAGGTGACGCCCACGGTCACGGCGGAGGCCACCACCGGCAGGAAATAGATGCTGCGGAACAGCTTGTTCAGCGGGGTGTTTTTCGCCAGCAGCGCGGAGAGCAGCACGCCGATGACCATCTGCAGCGGCACTTCGATGGCGGTGTACCTCAGCGTGACGCCGATGGACTGGAGGAACCGCCTGTCCGACAGGGCGCGGGTGTAATTGTCCAGGCCGACGAACTCCGCCTGGCTCAGGTCCACGCCCATCCTCTGCGTGCTGACCCAGAAGGAGCCCAGCATCGGAACAATGCAAAAAACAATCAGCAGCAGCGCTGAAGGCAGGATGAACAGGTATGCCGTCCTTTCCAGCTTTCGCTCAAAGGATAGGGAACGGGGGTTTCTGCGCCCAATGGCAGTCATGGGATCTCCTCCCTTTCTCATGCGGGAAAGGGGGACGCCGGAGCGAAACGGCGTCCCCTCGTTTGGTCCTGCGGTGCGGCAGGATCAGTTGTAGTATTCGTCGATGTAGGAGGCCAGGTCGTCCTGATACACGGCCAGGAAGTCCTGCACATCCTCATAGGTGGGGTTGACGGGGCCGTTGAACACCCAATCCTCTACCAGCTGTCCGTGCAGGGAGGCGGCGTCGGACCAGAACAGGGTGCCGCCCTCGGTGAACATCTGCACCTGCGCGGTGGCGGAGGGAGACACGGCCACCAGGGTCTCGTTGGCCTGGTACTCGGGGCTGTTCACGGTGGGCAGGTAGGCGTTGACGTAGCACATGGAGATCGACCACTCGGCGTTGGGGGTGATGCCGGAGTAATCCACGCCCTGGGTCACTTCCTGGGCCTCCAGGCCGGAGCCGGTGAACCACCATTCGATGAACTTGTAGGCGGCCTGCTTGGTTTCCTCGGTGGCGGAGGTGGTCATCATGAAGCAGTTCAGGTCGCCCAGGGCCCATTCGCTCTGATCCTCGCCGGTGACGGTGGGCAGCTTGGCGATGCCGTAGTTCACCCCGGAGGCGTCCAGGGCGCCCTTCAGCCAGCCGCCGTTGGTCATCAGGCCGATCTGGCCGGCAGCCATCATGGAGTCAATGTCCCGCTCCTTGGGGTTGCAGCCGTTGTCGTAGAGGTTCTTCATCCAGATCAGGGCGTCGGCCAGGGCCTGGTTGTCCATAAGGTTGGGGGTGAAGCCGTTCTCCTCGTCGCCCTCAATCATGTAGCCGGTGCCGAAGCGCTGCATCACGGACTGGTTCTGGCCGTTGTAGCAGTAGAACAGGCCGGAGCCGTAGATGGGCTTTTCGGCGGTGGACAGGGCGGTGATCTTCCCGGCGGCCTCGGTCCAGCCGTCGAAGGTGGTGGGCGCCGCGTCAATGCCGGCGGCAGCGAGCAGATCCTTGTTGTAGTACATCATGTAGGTGGTGATCTGGAAGGGGATGCCGAACAGCTCCTCGCCCATCTTCGCCATGCCCAGGTACGCCTCGGAGAAGTCCTCGGCCTTCAGGGCGGTGCTGTCCCAGATGTCGGTCATGGGCAGCAGGTAGCCGCCGTACTTGTTCAGGTCGTTGCAGTTGAGCAGCACCAGGTCAGCGGCCTCTCCCGTGGGCAGGCTGGTCTGCAGCATGTCGCCGAAGGAGGTGGAGCGGGTCATGTCGACATACACCTCATTCTGGCTCTCGTTGAACCTGGACACCAGGGCCTGCAGGGCGTCGCCGTCGCCGCCGGTCCAGCTGTTCCAGAACACCACGGTGGTCTTCTCGCCTTCGCCGACGGCCACAGCCATGGTCATCAGCATGCACAGCGCGAGCATCAGGTCAAACAGTTTCTTCATGTGGGTAGCCTCCTTTTTATTTCATCAGCGTGCCAGCACGCCGAAGAATCCGGAACTGCAACGTTGCAGTAACGCGACAAAAAGAAGTAGTGCTTTCTCCTCTATGGACTGCAACGTTAAAGTTCACCGACCAATAGCAAAAGCATCCTACTCGATCCGGCTTACTTTAACGTTGCAGTTTCTTGTAAATTCAGAATACCATGATATAATGGAAAAGTCAACATGTTTTTGTGAATTTTCCTGGGAACCGGCCCATGAAGAAGGAGATGCAGCATGCCAAAGCAAGGCGCGGGGAAGCGCGTGACCCTACAGGATATTGCCAGAAAAACAGGATATTCCCTGACCGCGGTGTCGCGCGCGCTGCGCAACATGAGCGACATCGGGCCGGAGGCAACCTCATTCATCCAGCAGACCGCCAGGGAGATGGGGTATGTGGCCAATCAGACGGCTGTTGCGCTGCGCTACGGCCGGACCAACATCATCACGGTCATCGTGGTGAACCTGACCAACCCCTATTTCAGCATCATCACCAACCTGATCCAGCTGGCGGCCCAGGAAATGGGCTATTCGCTGATTATCGTCTGCTCCCGGGACGATCCTCATCTGGAGCGGCAGCTGGTCGAGCAGGCCATTGCCCGCCGCTCGGACGGCGTGCTGCTTTTCCCCTCCCGCAGCAGCGGCAGCTCCATCGAGATGCTGCAGGCGGCGCATGTTCCCTTTGTCCTGCTTTCCAGCGCCCTGCCGCCCTACCAGACCGACAGCGTCGTCATTGATGACGAGCAGGGCGGCTATATCGCCGGCATGCACCTGCTGGAGGCCGGCTGCCGGAAGGTTGCCTTCCTGGCCACCTGCAGCGACGCGCCCTCCTATGCCCTGCGGTGCAAGGGCTTCCTCCGGGCCTGCGACGAGGCCCGCATCCCACAGGACAGCCGGTATCTGCACACCTTCTCCTGGGAGGACGCAGGCCCCGGGCAGGCTGATCCGGGCAGCCTGCCGGTGCTGCTGCCCCGGCTGAAGCAGGAGGGCGTGGAGGGCCTGTTCGTGTTCTGCGACATTGAGGCATGGCGCATCATGGCCGCCCTGCAGCGCTCCAGCCGGATGCGTATCGACGATTTCAGGATCGTCAGCATGGACAATATCGACAGCGCCCTGCTGTCGCCCATCCCCCTGTGCAGCGTGGACTGCGGGATGGAAAGCATGGCCCGGCAGGGCATCGAGCTGCTCCGCAGCCGCATCCAGGGCGATGACCGCCCGCCGCAGACGATTGTGTGCCCGGTGACGCTGGTGTGCCGCAACAGCTGCCAGGCCAAGGCGGATCATCCTGGAGGGGAGCGGCTGTGATGGCTGCCGTCCTGCATGGCGGATGCGGAGGGAGCGACCGCATGGACACAAGGGGTGCAGAGGCGGGGGAGTCAGCCCAAGCCTCACAAGGAGCCGATGGCGTTCCGCCGTGCCTGGGCCGACGGGTTTGCTGCCAGCCGCATCGGGGATAACTGCACGGATCCGGTCCACCGGCGGCGTTTTCACCTGACGCCTGCGGCTCTTGGGGAGGGGATGGGGCTTGCGCCGCGTGTGCAGGCAGCTTCCGGGCGCTGCATGGGTTTCACGACAGGCTGGCGTATTCCGCCGGAGATCATCGCTTCCGCCTGCACGGACAGAGCCATGGCCTTGCTCCCTTCCACCTGGCCTGCATGGTGACAGTGCAGCCGAATGACGCCGTCCGGGAGCCCGGGCCTGTGGCGTCCGCCTGTGCGCCGAGCCGCTGGTGAGCCGTATGCTGAGCGAGCGCAATGCCATGGAGCGTTGGATGCTGGAGTTTCCTGCTCCCGGAAAGAAAGCGCCCGCGGTCACGGATGCGGCGGTGGCGAAGGGCCGGTATCCGATTCAGGATGACACCGTGGCACTGATCCGCGTACCGGGCTTCGGACACTCCGTACAGGTTTGCCGGCGAAGCATTTCCGGGCGTTGCAGTATACAGGATCAGGTTGAACAGGGCCTCCGGGCTGGTGCTGAAGCTGCGGATGCAGCACAGCTTGTCCTCCGGCGTGTCGCCTTGATGCTGGATGAGCTGGGGCCGGGATTCAAGGGTATCTGATCCTTGTGAAATGCAAAACTCAGGCAAACGCTCGCCTTCATGAATCCTCAACTTCATAGCAGACACAGCTCACATGATACAGATCGAGGTCGCAGAACCGGTCTTCCGGTATTTGATGGAGAACCGAGTGGATGCCCAGGAAGCAGCAGCTCCGCAGCGGGGAAATCACCAGGGAGGAGTATCAGGAATGGAAGCTGAACTGGCCGCAGACAGCGAACGACTGCGGGAAGTTCCAGCCGAAGAAGGAATAGCGCAAAAGCGAATAGAGATATGAAGAGCCCTCCGAAACCTGCCGTTTCGGAGGGCATGTCCATGTCTATCCTAATTGTTGGAATAACGCTTGAAGGATCAAATCAGTATCAGGCTGGGATTGAGAGATCAGAATCCCAACAATAGCTTGATTTTTGACGCTTTGGCGCTTATTCCCACTCTTTCAGACTTAACACATTCTGTATAATTTTCGTGTGTCTGATTCCAAATGGTGACTCTGATTCTCTGTGGCATTCCTATTCCACTGCCTGCACAACCTCCGGTTATCATATTGTTATCAAGATGATAACAAGGGAGATTATTTTGCTGTGGCGGTTTGAGGATTTCCACAGGTATGGTATAGCGCAGAACAGGTGCTGATGCAAGAGAAAAGACATTTTGGGGATCAATGAATTTGACGTTTGCATTTGAATTTGGGCAGGAGTAAGGACAAGCCCGTTTACCCTAACCATCAGCCCAGACGCAGGCCCGTTAGGATTCCTCATTCAGAATGACACACTTCATTATTCGTAAAATTCTTCGTAAAGTATTGAACGAAATTGCTGCTCATGCTATAATGGAATCGAAAGGAGTGGTCTGCTCATGGCAATCATTAGC
>JBJEUJ010000164.1:0-12490 GCA_051883775.1 Aristaeellaceae bacterium
TACAGCTCACCGCAGTAGACGTTGTCCACCTGCCCCTGCCGCTCAAAGAAGCGCATGGGGCTTTCCATCCTCAGTCGGGGCGCGCCCTCCAGGTCCTGGCAGCGGCGGGCAATTTCGAGCATCTCCCGGGTGGGGCCGCCGCCCCCGTCCCCGTAGCCAAAGGGGAACATCAGCCCGTCGATGCCCTCCTGCTGGATACGGTCATCCTCCCAGCGGGCGACAAGGTCGCCGGTGGTCAGGACGGCGTTGTTCTTTTTGAAGATATGGGACAGCACCCGGCTGCCGTCCAGCCCCTCCCACCAGAACACGTTGTAGGGGAAGGGCTCAGCCTCGGGATCCTGCCGCAGGAGCTTCTGCGTGGCGAAGCAGGGCACCTGGCATTTGCGCAGGATCTGCGGCAGCGCGGCGGTGAAGCCGAAGGTGTCCGGCATCCAGGCCATCCGGCTGTCCGCGCCCAGGTTCTCCCGGAACCACCGCTTTCCCCGGATGATTTGCCGGATCAGGCTCTCGCCGGAGGGAATGCTGGTGTCCGACTCGATCCACATGGCCCCCTCGGGCAGGAACGCGCCCTCCGCCGCCTTGTCCATCACCCGCCGGAATACCTGAGGGTACAGCGTGCGCAGATACTCGATGATGGGCGGCTCGCACATGAGGAAGCGGTACTCCGGGTATTCCTCCATCAGCGCCAGCTGATTGGCGTAGGTGCGGGCGGACTTGCGCATGGTTTCCTCCACCGGCCACAGCCAGGCCATATCCAGGTGGGACTGGCCGAAAACCGTGAACTCCGGCGCGGTGGAGCCGTTGCGGCACTGGAGCAGGGGCTGCAAATGCCGCCGGGCCGCCTCGGATACGCTGCGGGTCATGTCGGTCAGCGGCAGCTCGAAGTCCGCCTCCAGGGTGAAGCGCTTCAGCCCCTCGATGATCTTCATGGCCCGCAGGCTCTTCTCCGGCAGACGCCTGACCAGGCTGTACAGCGCCTGATAGTCCATGGACGCCTGGAACACCGGCTCGTTCCACACGCACAGGCAGGAGGGCCGGACGGTCTGCTGGTGCTCCGGCGGCTCGGGCACGGTGATTTCGTCGGGGGCGGCGGGGCCTGCACCCTCCATGCGGGGGCCGTGGCCCGCGTAGCATTCCGCATAGATGTCATAGACCTCCCCGGCCCGGGCGCTGCGGGTCAGGGTAATGTGATGGTGCTTCCTGTCAATGGCGCCGGCCTCCTGGCCGTTGACCCACACCAGCATTTCCTCCCCCACGCCCAGGGACAGCGTCAGCCGCAGCCCGGCAAGCGCCGCGGGCACCTCCGCCCTCAAGCGGAACCAGCCGTATTCCCATTTCCGGCCCCAGCGCGTGCCCTCGGGCGCAGGCTGAAAAGGCCCCTGCGCCGCTTGCGCCAGGGGCAAGTGATCCATGGTGGTGAAATAGCTGACCTGCAGGGGAAAACGGCGCGCGACGTAACGCTTCTCCAGCTCCTCGCCCCAGATGCGCAGCCGGTCCTCCCATTGCCTGCCGATGTTCATAGGCATGTGCCTCGCTTCGTGTAGACGTCCCTCAGGCCAGGCATTCGATCAGGAACAGGATCGCCAGCGCCTGACCGTAGGGCATGGGCTTGAGTTCGATGTTCTTGTAGAAATCCCTGCTTTCCCGGCCCATGGGCGTGCCGTAGGAGACCTGCTGCACCACGCCGTCCGCCCCGATGCAGTCCAGCACCGGCGGCAGGGCCTTCAGGGCCACCGCCTCATAGGCGGGATCCAGCAGCCCCATGTGCACGCCTTTCAAGAGCCCGTAGCCGAAGCCACAGGTGGCGCTGGCCTCCACGTAGGAGGTGGGGTCGTCGATGAGGGTATGCCACATGCCGCCCTCGTCCTGATATTTCCGCAGGCTCTCCGCCTGACGGGCCAGGGCCCTGGTCAGGTCAGCGCGGACGGCCTCGTCGCAGGGAATCATAGAAAGCAGCTCCGGAATGGCGATGGTGATCCAGCAGTTGCCCCGGCCCCAGAAGGCCCCTGCGAAGTTGTGCCGCCCCTTGAACGTCCAGCCGTGGTACCACAATCCGTTGTCCGGGCAGGCCAGGTACTTCTCGTGGAGCAGGAACTGCCGCTGGGCCTCGTCCAGGTAGCTTTGGTTGCCCTCAATGCGCCCCATGGTGGCCAGGAACAGCACGGTCATGAACAGGGTGTCGTCCCACAGCTCCTGGTCGTTCAGGGTGTCGGAGGTCATGTGCTGGAAGCCGCCCTCCTCCGTGCGGGGGAAGCGCTCCATGATCCACCGGGCGCTGTCCCGGCAGGGGGCAAGGTATTTCTCCTCCCCGAGCCGCTCGCCCACCAGCGCCATGGTCAGGAAGGGCGCGGCGGTGTTCACGTTCAGCGCGGGGAAGCCGATGGCCAGCTGCTGGTCGAAGAAGCGGGTGAGAATGTCCATGTACCGCTCATCACCCGTGACGGCGTAGAGCTTCCACAGCCCGTACAGCCCTACGCCCTGGGTCCACTCCCAGTGCTGGTAGCGGCGGACGTCGTCCCCGGCCAGGTTGCGGTCCTTCATGTTCTTGAGGAAGATCTCGTCATCCTCGTACAGAATGGGGCAGAAGGCCTCCACCAGGCAGGCCAGCTTGCTCCGGAGCAGCTCGGCGGAAAGATTCGTATGCATGTGTACCTCCGTCAGGATTGTTGTTCCAGTCGGTCGTTCAGCGTGTGCAGAAGCTCCAGCAGCTCCATGGGCGTGTGGACGGTATAGTCCGGCTGCCAGTCCGGCTCCTCCACCGTGTGGAAGTACCGGGGCGACCAGTCCAGCCAGATGCTGGTCAGCCCCTGGCGGTTGGCCCCGGCAATGTCCTTTTTCAGGTTGTTGCCGATCATCACGATCCGCCCCCTGTCCGCCTCGGTCAGGCGCAGCTGGCGGAAGGCCGTCTCGAACATGATGGGCGCGGGCTTTTGAAGCCCCACCACCTCCGACACCACCCAGGTGTCGAAGCAGTCGCCCAGGCCGTTCTCCCGGTACACGTTGCGGAAGGATTCCCATTCCCCGTCCGCCACCAGCGCGATGGTGAAGCCCTCCTCGTGCAGCTGACGCAGCACCCTGTCCGCGCCGGGGATGCACTGCGCCCTGAGCACAATGCCCCGCTCGTCGTACACCTGGGTGGCCTCGTCGATGATGGTGTCGCCGCTGTCGGTGAAGATGATCAGGGATTTACTCATCGTAATCAAATCCTCTCAGCTGAAGCTCCCTGGCCCGGTGGCAGGCCACATAATGCCCGGGCTCCAGCTCCACATAGTCAGGGGAGGTCTCCTTGCACACGCCGGTGCAGTAGCGGCAGCGGGTGTGGAAATAGCAGCCGCTGGGGGGATTGGCGGGGTTGGGGATCTCGCCCTCCAGGGGGATGCGCTCGCTCTGTACAGTGGGGTCGGCGATGGGCACGGCGGACAGAAGGCTCTCGGTGTAGGGGTGCATGGGGTGGGAGAACAGCGCCTTGGTGGGCGCGAACTCCACCATCCTGCCCAGATACATCACGCCCACCTTATCGGAGATGTACTCCACCACGGACAGGTCGTGGCTGATGAACAGGTACGTCAGCCCGAACTCCTGCTGCAGATCGTGCAGAAGGTTGATCACCTGGGCCTGGATGGACACGTCCAGGGCGGACACCGCCTCGTCGCAGACGATGATGCGGGGGTTGAGCACCAGCGCCCGGGCGATGCCGATGCGCTGCCGCTGCCCGCCGGAGAAGGCGTGGGGGTAGCGCTTGAGGTAGGTGGTGTTCAGCCCCACCCTGGCGGCGATGTCCATGACCCGGCGCTCCACCTCGGCCTTGGGCATTTTGGGGTAGTTGGCCAGGATGGGCTCCTTGATGATGTCCAGCACCGTCATGCGGGGATCCAGGGAGGAGTAGGGATCCTGGAAGATCATCTGGATCTCCTTGCGGTAGCGGCGCATGGTCTGCTTGTCAATCTGCAGGAAGTCGAAGGTCTCCCCGTCCTGGGCGGTGTAGATGACCTTGCCCTCGCTGGGCTCGTAGGCCCGGACGATGCACCGGCCCAGGGTGGTCTTGCCGCAGCCGGATTCGCCCACGATGCCGATGGTCTCGCCCTCCATGACCGGGAAGCTCACGTCTGTCACCGCCCGCACGCACAGCCCCTTGGACTGGAAGCGCATGGAGATGTGCTGCACGTCCAGGATGCGATCGCCTTTACTCATGGGTTGTTCCCTCCTGTTCCTTCCGGGCCTGATGGGGGCAGCCCGTGCAGGCGAAGCAGGCAATCTGATGATCGCCGCCCACGTCCACAAGCGTCGGGTCGTAGACGTTGCACACGCCCTCGATGCGCCTGTGGCACCGCTCGTAGAAGCCGCAGCCCGCGGGCAGGTTCAGCGCCAGGGGCACCGTGCCCTCGATGGAGAACAGCCGCTCCTGGGCCTTGGTGCCGATTTTGTGCACGGAGCCCAGCAGCCCTTGGGTGTAGGGGTGCTGAGGGTTCTTGTAGATTTCCACCGCCGGGGCGGTTTCCACAATGCGCCCCAGATACATCACCGCCACCCGGTCGCACATGCGGGCCACGGTGCCCAGGTCGTGGGTGATGAAGAGGATGGACATGCCGAAGTCCTTCTGCAGCTGCTTCATCAGCTCCAGAATCTGCGCCTGGATGGTCACGTCCAGGGCGGTGGTGGGCTCGTCGGCAATCAGCAGCCGGGGGCTGCACACCAGCGCCATGGCGATCAGCGCACGCTGCAGCATGCCGCCGGAAAACTCGTGCGGGTACTGGTCGTAGCGCTTCTCCGCGTTGGCGATGCCCACCTTGCGCATGACCTCCAGGGAGATTTCCTTGGCCTTCTTCTTGTCCCTGGTGATGTGCAGGAGCGTGGCCTCGTTGATCTGGTTGCCGATGGTGTACATGGGGGAGAAGGCCACCATGGGCTCCTGGAAGATCATGGAGATCTGCTTGCCCCGGATGGAGCGGATTTCCTTCCCCCGGGGGTTGAGGGAGAGCAGGTTCACCTTCCCCAGGTTCTCCGCGTCAAAGAGAACCTCGCCCTCAGCCTTGCACTTCTTGTCGTTGATGCCCAGGATGGCCTTGCTGGTCAGGCTCTTGCCGCAGCCGCTCTCGCCCACCAGGCCCAGGGTCTCGCCTTTGCGGATGACGAAGTTCACGCCTCGCACAGCGGTCAGCGTACCCTCGTCGATTTTGATGTTCACCCTGAGGTCGCGGACCTCAATAATGGTTTCGTTTGCTCTTTCGCTCATCGTCCGCACTCCTCCGTTCTCACTTGTAGGGGTCGGCGGCGTCGCGCAGGCCGTCGCCCAGGAAGTTGAAGGCCAGCACGGTGATCACCACGAAGATCAGTGGGATCATCTTCCACGGGCACTGGGCCACGGAGACCAGATCCTCCGTTTCCTTCAGCAGCACGCCCCAGCTGGTGGCGGGGGCCTTCATGCCCAGACCCAGGTAGCTCATGGACGTTTCGCCCAGGATGGAGCCGGGGATGCCCAGCGTCAGGTTGACGATCAGGTAGCTCAGGAAGCCCGGCACCAGATGCTTGACGATGATCTTGAAGTCGCTGACGCCCGCCAGCTTCGCCGCCATGACGAAGTCCTCCTTGCGCAGGGCGATGAACTTGCCGCGCACAATGCGCGCCAGGCCCGTCCACCCGATGAAGGACAGGATGATGGTGATGTACAGGTACATGGCGGAGACGGAGATGCCCGGGGGAATGGCGGCGGACAGGGCCATCCACAAAGGGATGCTGGGGATGGCGGACAATACCTCGATCACGCGCTGGATGACGTTGTCCACCCAGCCGCCGAAGTAGCCCGACAGGCCGCCCAGCAATATGCCCAGCACAAAGCTGATGGCCGCCGACACAAAGGGAATGGTCAGCGACACCCGGCTGCCGAAGAGAATGCGGGAGAAGATGTCCGCGCCGGTGCTGTCCGCGCCGAAGATGTTGATGCGGGCGGTGCGGTCGGGGACACCCTGCTCGTTGACCAGGCCGTAGAGGTGGGTTTTGCAGGGGATGAAGCCCAGGAGCTTGTACTCAATGCCCTCGGTGAAGAGGCTCAGGTAGTACTTCTCGCTGGTGTCCTCCGTCACGATGACGGACCAGGTTTTCTTGTCGTTGACCTTCTGCAGCTTGTAGACATAGGGGCGGGAGAGGTTGCCCTCCTCGTCGTGCCAGTAGACGCGGGTGGGCGCGGTGTTCTTGTACAGGGAGGAGAACTCCTCCAGGCCGTAGGGGGCGACGAAATCCGCAAACAGCGCGCCCAGGTACAACAGCGCCAGAATCGCCAGGCTGAAGCGGGCCAGCTTGTGCTTCTTGAGCTTGCGCCACATCAGCGTCCACTGGGAGGCCAGGTAGTAGGACTCGTCGCTCGCCTTTTTCCTGTGAAACAGTGCCATCGCTTTAGCTCCTTTCTGAGAAACGGATTCTCGGATCCAGCCAGGCCAGCGCTATATCGGACAGCAGCGTGCCCACCACGACCAGCACGGCCTGGATCAGCACGATGGTGCCGGCCAGGTACATATCCTGGCTCTTGAGCGCGGTGAGCAGCACAGGCCCTTGTATGGCCAGGTTCATGACGATGGCGGAAACCGTGGAGCCGGAGAATATCGTCCTCAGCGAGCCGGACATGCCCGATACCACCGGGTTCAGCGCGGCGCGCAGGCAATACTTGTAGGTGATGGTGGCCTCGGAGCAGCCCTTGGCCCGGGCGGTGAGGGTGTACTGGCGGGCCTGCTCATCCAGCATCTGGGCGCGGACGGTACGGATGATGCCGCAGGTGCCCGACGTGCCGATGACGATCAGCGGGATCAGGCACCGGCCCAGGAACTCCGGCACGTACTCCCAGCGCATGCCGTTCTGCAGCATTTCCGTGCTGAAAAGCCCCAGGTACACCTCGCCCGTGCTGACGTACACCCAGTACATGATGATGATGGCCAATAGGAAGTTTGGCGTTGCCGTGCCGATGAAGCCGATGAAGGACAGCACGTAGTCCCCGGCGGAATACTGGTGGTTGGCGCAGTAGATGCCGATGGGCAGCGATACGCCGTACTGGAACACCAGAATGACGAAGGATACCGCCAGCGTCAGATACAGCCTGTCCATGATGACGCTCCACACCGAGCGTCCATACTCAAAGGAATAGCCGAAGTCGCCCTTGGTGAGGATGTTCTTCATCCAGTTGAAGTACTGGACAAACCAGGGGTCGTCCAGGCCATACTGCAGGCGCAGGTTGGCAATGTCCTCGGCGGTGAACACCTCGCCCTCGGCCGCCATGGCCGCCACATAGGAGGTGACGTAATCCCCCGGGGGCAGCTGGATGATAAAGAAGATGACAAAGGAGATGATCAGCAGCGTCGGGATGAAGAGAAGCAGTCGCTTGCCAATGTATTTCAGCATATCGCATCGCACCTTTCCACGCGGCGGAGCCTGAAAGAATGCGAGAGGCGCTTCCCCCAGGGGAGAAATCACCTCTCGCACCCTTACAGCACGTTATTCAGCTGGATACCGGGCAGCCCCGGGGATGTTACTCCTCGATGTACCAGCACTGCACGTGGGCGATGCCCATGTCGCGGTAGATGTCGGACCACACGCCGTCCTCCAGGAAGTTCTTGATCCGGGCGTTCACCGCATGGTAGGTGGGAGAGGCCTCCACATAGCCCAGGGTCCACATGTTCTCTTCGTGGAGCTTGAGCATCTGCAGGGCGATCTCGGTGCGGGCGTCAGGATCGGAGGTCACGTCCAGCTGCTTCTTCAGCTCGATGAGCTTGAGCAGGTCGCCGGTGGCGGTGGTTTCATCCATCGTGCCGTACCAGGCCACGTTGGTGGCATAGCCGGGCACCATGGAGTTGGGCTTGAGGATGATGGAGATGTCGCCGATGCCGGTGACGGGGTAGAGCATGGCTTCCACCGCGTTGGCCATCAGGTCATTGTCGATGTTGCTGCGGTCGGAATCCTTGAAGGTGCACTTGATGCCAGCTGCGCGGAAGTAGGGCTCCAGGATCTTGTAGGTGTCGGCCGCGCCGTTGTCCGCCACGGAAACGATGTTCAGCACGAAGTCCGTGCCGTCGGCGAAGTCGTAGAAGCCGTCGCTGCCCATGACCAGGCCGGCGGATTCAAACAGGCTCTTGGCCTTCTCCACGTCGTACTCGGTCCACTTGGAGGCCCACTCCTCGCTGTAGCCCAGGGTGCCGGGCTGAGGCGCAGCCTGGCCGCCAGCCAGCCAGCCGTCGGAGTAGAGGCTTGCGAACTCCTCGCGGTCCACGCAGATGGACAGGCCCTGGCGGAAGTCGGCGTTGTTGAACAGCTCACGCAGGTGCGCGTCGTCCGCGTTCAGGTTCAGGTGCAGCTGGGTGGGCACGTTGCCCCAGTCGCTGCCGCTCCACTCATAGATGTTGATGGCGGTCTGGGACTCCAGGATGGTGGGGATGCTTTCCATGGCCACGGTCTGCAGGTCAACGGTGCCGTCCAGCAGGAGCATCAGCTGCTGGTCCACGTTGGAGACGGTGGTGTAGATGATCTTGTCCATGTAGGGCAGCTGCTGGCCGGCGGTATCCACCTTCCAGTAGTAGGGGTTGCGGACGTACTCATAGTAGTCGCCCTTGATGCTGTTCTTGCCCTCCTCGGTGGAGAGGACGTAGGGGTTCAGGGTGGGGATGCCCGGATAGTTCCAGAAGTAGTAGAGCATTTCCTTGCCCATCTTGCCCACGTCCGTGAACTCGGTGCCGCAGATCTCCTTGCCCTTGGCCAGAGCCTCGTCGGTCTTGCCGTCGATGATGTCCTGCACCATTCCCTCAAAGATGTGCTTGGGGGCGTAGTGCCACTTCAGGTCCACGGTCAGGGCCTCGATGAAGTCGTACTTGGGGGTGCCGAAGGTGACGGTGAAGGTCACGTCGTCCACCTTCTCCACCACAGCGGGATCGCCGTTGGCGTCCTTGTGGCAGTTGCGCACGCCCTTGCCGTCCACGCTGTTGAGGCACACGGCGTTGTAGAACCAGACGCAGTCCTCGGCGGTGAAGGGCTCGCCGTCGGACCACTTCATGCCCTCGCGCAGGGTGATGGTGTAGACGGTGGCGTCCTCGCTGACGGTGTAGCCCTTGGCCACGTTGGGCTCCACAGCGCCGCTGGTGGTGAAGCGGAACAGACCTTCCTCAATGATCTTGCCCGCGTCCCAGTTGCCGCCGCCGGCGGAGCGCTTCAGCTCGCCGCCATAGGTGCCGACGGTCAGGTAATCGGCGTCCTCCACCATCACGTCAGCCGCAGCGGGCAGACGGTCGGCCACGTCGCCGTAGATGCCCTGCTCGGTCAGGAAGGGCGCCTCGGTGAAGGCGGGAGCGGACTCCGCCAGCGCGGCGGTCATGCCGCAGCAAAGCATCAGAGCCAGGGTCAGGGACAACCACTTTTTGAAGATACGCATGTTCTTCCTCCTGTTCTCCATGGGTTATTCAGCTGTTCGGGGATATTGATTGATAATATCATAGCATATTCCCACGGGGATGCAACGCATCATTTGTCTTTTTGCCGGGAGAAACCTTGCATATTTTGCTTTTTCTGTTTTTGCGTGTGCAAATGGTCTTGTCCGTTCTGGCTTGCATTTAACACAAAATTTACTTGAATTTGATCCGTTCCGGGGCATGATACCACGAAAAATGCGATATGTCCCCTTGCCGGGGCGGGTCGGGTGTGCTACACTGGAGACAAACGCAGCCATCATCCTTCCCTGGGAGGCGCCCGCCATGCTCATTGAGAACCTTGCCCTGTACGAGGATCAGTACGCCATCCATGTCAACCAGGAGGGGGACAGCCTGTTCTACTTCTTCGATTATGACGTGCGCTCGGCGGAGATCAACATGCAGTTCCAGCACTTCCATACCTTCTACGAGCTGTGCGTCTGTCTGTGCCCGGCGGCCACCCACTTCCTGGAGGGCAAGCCCTATGCCCTGCAGACCTTCGACATCGTGGGCATATCGCCCAACATCCTGCACATGACCCAGTATCCCGAGGGGGATCCCTGCAAGCGGCTGATTGTGCGCTTCAACATGCCCAGGAGCGTGCCTGGCCTCTCGGATGAATACGGGCAGCTGCTGAGCGTCTTTCACCAGGAAACGCCCATCTTCCGCTTCGAGCCGGAGCTGCGCCGCAGGCTCTACCGCAAGCTCAACGACATCTTCCTCCTCGCCGGCAACACCGACCCCATGCGCAACCTGCTCATCCACATGAAATTCGTGGAGTTCCTGACCCTGCTCTACCTCAACCAGGATCAGAACCAGTATGTCAATCAGTCCGGCCTGACCGCCGCCGCCAGGAAAATCTACGCCGTGGCCGGATACATCCACGCCCACTACGCCGAGGATCTCTCCCTGGAGAGCCTGTCCCAGCGGTTCTACATCAGCAGCTGCTACCTGTCCCACCAGTTCAGGGCCGTGACGGGCTTCACCCTGACCCACTACATTCAGCTGACCAAGCTGCGCAATGTGCAGTCCCTGCTCATCAACACAGACATGCCCATCACCGAGGCCGCGCTGAGCTGCGGCTTCACCAGCTTTTCCCAGTTCAACCGGGTGTTTCAGAAGTACATCGGCGTCACGCCCTCCCAGTACCGGCGGATGAACCGCTGATGCGAGTCAAAACAGTGGCCTGATGGCCACTGTTTTGAGTTTGCGCTCACTCACTGGTCGCTACGCTCCCGTTCGTTCGCGTAAGGAAGCGATTTTGCAGCGCAAAATCGCGCGAAGGCTGACGCGCATGTCGTCAGCCTTCGATTTCAGTCTGCCGACGGCAAGTAACTGAAACGATATGGTGTGTGAAGCGGCTTCTTTTGATGCCAGCCTTTTGATGGCGCAGAATATCTCTCTATTCCTGTCTTTGCACTGTGGTTCCCCGGCAGACCAGGGTGGGGGTGGTGATGTAGGTCTGAATCTGCGTGGCGGGGTGCTTCAGCTTCTGCAGCACCAGCCGGCCGGCCTCCTGGCCCATCTCGTACATGTTCACGTCCACCACGGTCATGGGCGGCTCGGTGAACAGGGAGAAGGGATAGGAGTCGAAGGTGATCAGCGCCATGTCCTCGGGCACGCGCACGCCCCGGGCCTGCAGGGCCTGCATCAGCCCCAGGGCGATAGGGTTGTTGGCGCAGATGACCGCCTGGGGCCGGGGCTTCATGCGCAGGAGCTTCTTCATGGCCCGGGCGCCGTCGGCCAGGGTGGACTGGCTCTGCAGCACCCGCTCGTGGGGCAGCGTTATGCCGATTTCCTGCAGCGCCTGGCGCACCCCCTGCAGCCGCCGCCAGGAGATCATGTCGTCCGCCCGCCCCCCGGCAAAGGCCAGGATCGTGTACCCCTGCTCCGCCAGGTGCCGGGCGGCCAGCTCGCCGGAGAGGCAGTTGTCCGTGTCGATCCAGCACAGGCGGTTGTCGAAGTTGGGCCGGCCGATGACAATGTGGGGGATGTTCTCCCGGCTGATGAGGGCGGAGAGCTTGCGCGTCATCACCGACATGTGCAGGACAAAGCCGTCCACCCCGTGCCGCGACCAGGTCTGCTCCACGAAGGAGACCGCGTCCCGGGCGGGCAGGTGCTTCATCACCATGGCGTAGCCCTTCTTGTCGAGGGTATGCTGCACGCCCCGCATGATCTCGAACAGGTGCGGGTTGACAAAGGCCGCGTCGAAGGGAAAGTCCGCCAGGAAGGCCATCTGGTAGCTGGCCCGGGTGGCGAAGTTCCGGGCCCGGGCGTTGGGCTGGTAGCCGAGGGCTGCGGCGGCCTGCTGCACCCGCATCCGGGTGGCCTCGGACACGGCGGCGGAGTCGTTCAGCGCCTTGGACACGGTGGAGGGCGATACCCCGGCCCGTTGCGCCACGTCGCGGATGGTGGACGGCATGCTGATCCCTCCCGGTGCTTCACGCGCGGTAAACCATGAATCCGTATGCCCCCAGTATACCACGCCCGGCGTTTTCCTGCCAGAGGATTTCCCCCGGCGCGCAGGCCCCGACGGGCTTCTCCGAGCGGTTCAGCATCACGCCCACCGCGCTGTCCTCCATCTCCCGGATGTAGTGGTACACTCCGCCCCCCTTCTGGGCGAACACCGTCCGGAACGTTCCCCGGCGCAGCGCGGGCTGCTCATGGCGCAGGGCGATGGCCCGGCGGTAGAAGGGGAGCAGCGCCCCGCCGTCACCGTCCCAGCCCATGGGGCTGCGGTATTCCTCCTCCGTGACGCCCGCCATGCCCCGCTCGTCCCCGTAGAACACGCAGGGCATGCCCGCGAAGGTCATCTGGAACAGCACCGCCAGCTTCATCCGCCGCACGTCGCCCCCGCACAGGGACAGGAAGCGGCTCACGTCATGGCTGTCCAGCAGATTCAGCTGGGCGAAGGCGGTGGGCTGGCGGTAGCGCATGAGCATGTCCGTCACCCGCCCGTCGAAGCCCCGGGCGTCCAGCCCGTCCCGGGCGAAGAAGTCCCGGCAGTGGCGGCGCAGGTCGTAGTTCATGGCGCTGTCGAACATGCTGCCGTC
>JBJEUJ010000165.1:0-2363 GCA_051883775.1 Aristaeellaceae bacterium
AGATCGTGCGCTTCACCATCAACCCCGAGAAGATCCGCGAGGTCATCGGACCCGGTGGCAAGATGATCAACAAGATCATTGCCGAAACCGGCGTGAAGATCGACATTGAGGATGACGGCCGCGTGTTCATCTCCACCCCCGACACCGAGGCTGCCGACAAGGCCCGCAAGCTGATTGAGGGCATCGCCAAGGACATCGAGGTGGGCGAGGTCTACGTGGGCAAGGTTGTGGGCATCAAGGACTTCGGCGCGTTTGTGGAGCTGCTGCCCGGCAAGGACGGCATGATCCACATCTCCAAGCTGGCCAACCACCGTGTGGAAAAGGTGGAGGATGTGGTCAAGCTGGGCGACGAGCTGGAGGTCAAGGTCAGCGAGATCAACGCCCAGGGCAAGATCAACCTGATCCGCAACGACATCACCTACGACAACGCTGCTCCCCGCCGCGCTGAGGGCGCTGCCCGCACCCGTCCCCCCCGCCGGTCCTAAGGGCTCTGCCCTTAGGATCCCGCCAAAGGGGTATCACCCCTTTGGAAACCCATTCGCGCGATGGAGCTGCGTGCCTTCGGTCAGGCTGCGTGCGCGTGAGGGTTGAGGGAACAGTCAACCATGATACAGCCCGGAGGACGTCGGTTCTCCGGAAATGGGAGTCCGGAGGGGCGATGCCTCTCTGGCCGGGGTCCCGGGGACGGCGTCCCCGGGGCTTTCGCATACATAAGAAAGGAATCAGGTGGAAAGCATAGTGGCAAATCAAATGGGGATGGATGAACGCATGAACGATACCTGGACGCTTCCCAACGGCCTGCGCGTCATCGGCGAGCGGCTGCCCTACCTTCGCTCGGTGTCCATCGGGGTGTGGCTGCGGGTGGGCTCCATGATGGAGACCCCCAACGAGAACGGCCTGAGCCACTTCCTGGAGCACATGGTGTTCAAGGGCACCGAGAAGCGCACCACCCGGCAGATTGCCGAGGAGATGGACGCTGTCGGCGGGCAGATGAACGCCTTCACCGGCAAGGACTGCACCTGCTTCTACGCCCGGGTGATTGACGAGGATCTGCCCCTGGCGGTGGACATGCTGGCCGACCTGACTTGCCATGCCACGCTGGACGCAGGCGAGTTCGACAAGGAGCGGGGCGTGATCCTGGAGGAAATCGCCATGGACGAGGATTCCCCCGAGGATCTGGTGCATGAGCTGCTGAGCCAGGCCATGTTCGGCGAGCAGAGCCTGGGCCAGCCCATCCTGGGCACGTCGGAGCTGATCAGCCAATACACCCGGCAGGATCTGTTCAACTATCGCGCCCGGCACTATACGCCCCAGTCCACTGTGGTGGCCCTGGCGGGCAACTATGACCCCCGGCAGGTGGAGGAGCTGCTGATGGAGCATTTCGGCTCCTGGCGAAACGACGCGCCCTCCATCGACCTGCCGCCCATGGCCCCCTACGCGGGCAAGCACACCGCCCGGGAGAAGGACACCGAGCAGATGCACCTGTGCCTGGGCTTCCCCGGGGTGGGCTACGGCTCCGAGGGGATTTATCCCCAGGCGGTGCTGAACAACCTGCTGGGCGGGGCCATGTCCTCCCGGCTGTTCCAGCGCATCCGCGAGGAGCTGGGCATGGCCTACTCCATCTACACCTACCCCAACACCTACCTGGGCTGCGGCACCTTTGCCATTTACGCCGGGGTGAACCCCCGCAACGGGGAGAAGGTGCTGGCGGAGATCCGTGCGGAGCTGAAGCGGCTGCTGGACGAGGGCATCACGGAGAAGGAGTACCGCGAGGCCCGGCAGCAGCTGCGGGGCGGGTATCTGCTGGGGCTGGAGAGCCCCGGAGGCCGCATGCAGGCCATGGGCCGGAGCATGCTGCTGCTGAACCAGTCCGTCACCCCGGCGGAGACCATCCGCCGCATTGAGCAGGTGACCATGGACAGCGTGATGGACTACGCCCGGGCCACCCTGACGGCGGAGCCCTGCATCGCCGTGGCGGGCAAGGGCGCGAAGGACTTCCGCTTCTGACACAACGGATGAAATGAGGTTACCCCCATGAATGAACGCATTGTGGCCCTGGACGTGGGCGACGCCCGCATCGGCGTGGCGGTCAGCGACGCGTCACGGCTCATCGCCAGCCCTGTGGAGGTGATCCACCGGGTGGGCTTCGGCCCGGACGTGAAGCGCGTGCAGGAAATCTGCCGCCGCTACGATACCACGCTGATCCTCTCCGGATTGCCCCTGAACCTGAACGGCACCGAGGGCCCACAGGCGGCGAAGGTACGCCTTTTCTGCCAGCAGCTTGAAAAAGTCGGGCTTGTGGTGTATTATCAGGATGAGCGGCTCACCACCGTCACCGCGGAAAACGCCCTCCTGGAGCAGAA
>JBJEUJ010000166.1:0-2352 GCA_051883775.1 Aristaeellaceae bacterium
GCCTGGTCGAACAGCACGGTCTTGGTGCCGGAGGTGCCAAGGTCAATGCCAAGCAAGTATTTCATGGGAAAAACCTCCTGTTCTGTCAAGGATGTATGCTCACAGCGCCACCCGGACGCTGGTATGGCCGGTCAGGGCCTGGGTGCGGCTGTCGGGCTGACCCACGCCCACGAAGAAAACACACTGACCCTCGTCAATGCGGTTGCCGTCCTCGTCCACCACCCGCAGGGCGGCAGCAGGCACGGAGATGTCCACAGCCGTCTCAGCATTGGCCGGGCAATGGATCCGCCGGAAGCCCACCAGGCGGGGATTCAGGGGAGCGTTTTCGCTGCCCTCGTTCTGGCAGTAGACCTGCACCACCTCGTCCGTGGGGACACCGGAGGCGTTGCGGGCCACGGCACGGACACGGATCACGTCGCCATCCCGCACAGCCTCCGCCGCCGTCACGGCCACATCGCCGTAGGTCAGGCCGTAGCCGAAGGGATACATGGGCTCCCCGGGGAAGTAGCGGTAGGTGCGGCCCTGCATCGCGTAATCGGTGAAGGCGGGCATCTCGTCCAGCTGGCTGTTGTGGTAGAAGGTCACGGGCAGCTTGCCGGAGGGGGATACCTTCCCCAGCAGCAGCTCCGCCACGGCCCTGCCGCCCCTTGCGCCGGGGTACCAGCCCAGCAGCACCGCGTCGGCCCTGTCGGCAGCCTCGCCCAGGTCGATGGCGCTGCCCGCCAGCAGCACGATGACCGTGGGCTTGCCCACGGAAAGCACCGCGTCCAGCAGCTTGCGCTGGGATTCGGGCAGCAGCAGGTTGAACTTGTCACCGGAGGCGGAGGCGTTGCCGGTGTCGCCCTGCTCGCCCTCCAGGGTCTCGTCCAGGCCCACCACAGCCACCACCGCGTCGGCCTCCTCCGCCACGGTCACGGCCTCGCTGAGGCGGTCGTCCGCCTTGCCCAGGCCCTCCGTCCGATCCTTGTACAGGTGCGCGCCCTGGGCGTACATCACCCGCACGTCCTCGCCCAGGGCGTCCTGCAGGCCCTCCAGCACGGTAATGTAGCGGGATGAGGTGCCATGGTAGTTGCCGATGAGGGAGGCGCGGCTGTCCGCGTTGGGGCCGATGACCGCCAGGGTTTTGATTTTCTTTGTGTCCAGGGGCAGCAGGCCGTTGTTCTTGAGCAGCACGCAGCTCTCCAGGCTGGCCTGATGGGCCTTGGCCAGATGCTCGCGGCATTCGACAACGCTGTAGGGAATGTCGTCGAACGCGCTGCCCTCCATGATGCCCAGCAGATACCGGGTGGTGAACAGGTGGATGGCGGCGGTGCGGATGTCCTCCTCCGTCACCAGGCCCTGCTCGTAGGCCTTCATCAGATAAATGTAGGTATTGCCGCAGTTCACATCGCAGCCCATCTTCAGCGCCAGGGCGGCGGATTCCTCCATGGAGGCGGTGACCATGTGATGCTCGTGGAAGTCCCGGATGGCCCAGCAGTCGGAGGTGAAGTGGCCCTCGAAGCCCCACTTGCCCCGCAGAAGATCCACCATCAGCGCCTTGCTGCCGCAGCAGGGCTCGCCGTTGGTGCGGTTGTACGCGCCCATGACGGCCTCCACCTTCGCGTCCTTCACCAGGGCCTCGAAGGCGGGCAGGTAGGTTTCCTCCATGTCCTTGGGGGAAGCGGTGGCGTTGAACTCATGCCGGAGCCCCTCCGGGCCGGAATGCACGGCGAAGTGCTTGGCGCAGGCGGCGGACTTGAGCGTCTCCCCGTCGCCCTGCAGGCCCCGGACATAGGCCTTGCCCATCTCCGCGGTCAGGAAGGGATCCTCGCCGTAGGTCTCATGCCCGCGGCCCCAGCGGGGATCGCGGAAGATGTTGATGTTGGGGGACCAGAAGGTCAGGCCCTTGTAGATGTCCCGGTCGCCATGGCGGATGGCGGCGTTGTATTTGGCGCGGCCCTCGGTGGCGGCCACGTCGCCCAGCTCCTGCACCAGAGCGGGATCGAAGGTGGCGGCCACGCCGATGGCCTGGGGCCACATGGTGGCCGTGCCTGCGCGGGCCACGCCGTGGAGCGCCTCGTTCCACCAGTTGTAGGCGGGCACGCCCAGCCGCTCGATGGCCGGCGCGTCGTAGCGCAGCTGGCTGGCGGCCTCCTCCACCGTCATTTGGCTGACCAGCGCCGCAGCCTTCTGCCTTGCCTGTTCGCGGTTCATGACAGATCCTCCTCATGATGATTGATCGTTGGAAGCATGTTTTGCAAGAACGTTTTATAACCTGGCTCCATGATAGAGCATACCGGTGCGTCTGTCAAGGGGGGTGCTTAGGTTATCATATCAAGTGCAACACCTGAAAAAAAAGGAAAGACATTGAGA
>JBJEUJ010000167.1:0-2351 GCA_051883775.1 Aristaeellaceae bacterium
GAACGCTCCAGGCCGGAGAAGAAGATGGCGATCTTGTAGTCGGGCATGTCGGGATGCTGGGGAATCAGCTCGTAGGAATCATCCATGCAGTCCAGATAGAGCAGCTGATTCTTCCGGCACAGCACCTCGCAGCTCTGGTCAAGCTTGCCGCAGTTGACGCCGACGTACTGGTTCTCGGCAGCCTTGGCCATCATGATCAGCTCCCAGTCGCCCAGGTGAATATCATTGACCTTGCACAGCGCGGACAGGAACACGATGATGACCGCCGCCGAGGAGGACAATCCGCCGATGGGCAGGGAGCCCTCGAACACGCCCGCCACGCCGAACCTGAGCTTGTACTTCTCAGACAGCTTCAGCGCCGCGCCGCGCAGGTGATCCGCCCAGTCGCCCTGCTTGGTCTCCGGAATGGAGGACACATGGAACTGGGCGCGCTTGCCGGGGAAGTTGACGGAATGCAGCTCGCAAATGCCGGAGTGCTTGGTCTTGTAGGCGAAGTGAATGCCCTTGTCGATGGCAAGGCCGTTGATCTTGCCGAACTGGTGGTCAATGTGGGCGCCCAGGGGGCTGATGCGGTAGGGGCAGAAGGCGACGGCTTCGGGGTCCTGGTTGTATAGACTCTGGTAGGTGGTTACACAGTTCATATCCTTGCTCCTCCATCGTATCGGTCAGCGTCTTACGGAATGTGGTCTCTGCGCACTGCGCGCATATCCGGTGCTTCTCTGGTGGACCATCCCCGGCAGCGCTTTCTTCCCGTTGATTTGGCTTCGGTTCCGTATGAATGCCCTTTCCCCGCAGGCCTGATCGCCAAAGGCACGATGACTCATGCCCCTGTGCAGGGCAGGCATCCGCACGAACCCCTGATATGCTTCTCGATCGTCATATCAGCCTGGCCGGTAAGCCGCTCAGCCAGGTACCGGGGAAGCAGCTTTTCCTGCGCAGCGGTCTAACGCGCCGCACAGGCACGCATACTGTCATCCGTGATGCTGAGATCATCATGCCGAAAAACTTCTGGCATATCCTTCACCTCCGTTTGCCAAGCCTTTACAGGGTGAATTCATTATACCATGGATGTCAGTTTTTATCAACTTGCCGCATAACCAATATCCTGCTTGACTGCTCCCCGGGATATGCCAGGCAGACAGGCCGTCAGCGCACCGTCCTATCGTTCTGCATTGCTGCACATCCGCCATGGATGATCCCATTCGCCGAATGGTCTCTCAGCACCGGTGGAGCGTCCTGTTCTTTCCTGTGCGACCTATCCCCGACGATGATGTTCAATACTTCCGCCACACCATCTTGTTCACCACGTTCACATACCCCTGGATGATGCGCACGACCTTCATGGACACGGTTTCGTCCACATAGTCCGGGCAGGGCTTGCCCAGCACGCCCTCGCGCTTCATGCGGATGGCCATGTCGGTGGCCTGCAGCAGCTCGTTCGTGGAAATGCCCGCCAGGATGAAGTCGCCCGCCTCCAGTGCCTCCGGCCGCTCCGTGCTGGTGCGGATGCACACCGCCGCAATGGGATGCCCGATGGACAGGTAGAAGCTGCTCTCCTCCGGCAGCGTGCCCGAGTCACTGACGATGGCCAGCGCGTTCATTTGCAGCTTGTTGTAGTCGTTGAAGCCCAGCGGCTCGTTGATCCGCACGCGGGGATCAAGCTGGAACCCGCTGGCCTCCAGCTTCTTGCGGCTGCGCGGATGGCAGGAATACAGAATCGGCATGTCGTACTTCTCCGCCAGCGCGTTGATGGCCGTGAACAGACTCTCGAAGTTCCTGTCCGTGTCGATGTTCTCCTCCCGATGGGCAGACAGCAGGATGTAGTGATCCTTCTGAAGCCCCAGCCGCTCCAGCACATCGGACGCTTCAATCTTGGCGAGGTTTCCGCGCAGCACCTCCGCCATAGGCGAGCCGGTCACATAGGTGCGTTCCTTGGGCATGCCCAGCTCGTGCAAGTACTTGCGTGCAGGCTCAGAATACGGCAGGTTCACATCGGAGATCACATCCACGATGCGGCGGTTGGTCTCCTCCGGCAGGCACTCGTCCTTGCAGCGGTTACCGGCCTCCATGTGGAAGATCGGGATATGCAGGCGCTTGGCGGAGATGGCGGACAGGCAGCTGTTCGTGTCGCCCAGCACCAGCAGCGCGTCGGGCTGGATGGCAGCCATCAGCTCGTAGGAACGGGCGATGACGTTGCCGCAGGTCTGGCCGAGGTTCTCGCCCACCACGTTCATGTACACATCGGGGCCGCCCAGATCGAAATCCGCCCAGAATACATCATTCAGCGTCCTGTCGTAGTTCTGCCCGGTGTGCGCCACGATGCAGTCGAAATAATCCCGGCACCGCTTGAT
>JBJEUJ010000168.1:0-12389 GCA_051883775.1 Aristaeellaceae bacterium
CCGTGGCTTCATCGGGCCCGTCCCTCTGCCACTCGTGATAAGGGTATTTACTTTTCGCGACAGACATCGTACCACAGATGACACAGTCCGTCAAGGGCCGGAGGCAAGATATTTTTTGACACCTGTCCCCATCTGTGGTATGATGCGGAAAAACCGCCTGCATACCGGCGGAGGGAGGTCATGCGCATGAAGTACTGCATCCTGGTGGCGGGTCCGCCCGCCTCGGGCAAAACCACCCTGGCGCGGCAGCTGTCCGGGCTGATGGGCCTGCCTGTGTTCTCCAAGGACCGCATCAAGGAGCGGCTGTTCGATACCCTGGGCTTCACCTGCCGGGCGGAGAAGGTGCGCCTGGGCGAGGCTGCCGCAGCCATCCTCTGGGACTGCGCGGAGGCGCTGATGGCGCAGGGGCAGCCCTTCATCCTGGAGAACAACTTTGAGGACGCCACCCGTCCTGCCCTCATGGCCCTGCTGGAGAAAACCGGCTATACGGCGCTCACCGTGCTTTTGACCGGGGACCATCAGGCGCTGTACAATCGCTTTGCCGCCCGGGACCTGAGCCCCGAGCGTCACCGGGGCCATGTGGTCAACGACCGCTACCCGGAAAAGGAGGGCGCGCCCCTCCGGCCCGCCTCGGCGCTGAGCTACGAGGGCTATGTGGAGGGGCTTGAACGGCGGGGCATGGAGCGTTTCTGCGCGAACGGTCCGCGGCTGGTGGTGGACGCGACGAACCCCGCCGGGATGGATGCGCAGGCCGTTGCCGCCTGGATCCGCGCCCAGGCCGCCCCGTAAGGCCGGCATTTTCGCCCCGGGCCTTGCAAATGCGCCGGGACTATGCTATAATCACCCTGTTGCCGGAGTGGCGGAATGGCAGACGCACTTGACTCAAAATCAAGCGGGTGCTCCCCGTGCGGGTTCGAGTCCCGCCTCCGGCACCAAACCAACATAATCCGAATCAGATCTTCCCTGTGGGAGACGGGTTCGGATTATTTGTTTTTTTCGAGAAGTTTGAGGATACGCACTTCCGGAATGGCGTTATCAAGCGGCCAACATCCAAACCAAGAGGCTCAAGAAAGAAAACGCCAAATTGAAATAGGAGTGTGTAGTCATGAAAAAGTTAGTCAGTTGTGCGTATAACATGGATACAGGGTGTGTGGAATTGCGGTACGCAGATGGGAGCATATACTCCATCGATTGTACCGCGGTGGAGAACGAAGTGGCTCGGAATATGTACAAACGGTCGGAACTGGATTATCTGATCTACAATGACCCTATCGGGTAGGCAGATCTGGTGTTCAATGGGAATTTGGAATCGTATCTCAGGAATGTGACCGAGTACAGACCTTTAGATAGCTGAAAATACGCAGGAAGGGACGGCGGGTGCCGTCCCTTCCTGCGTATTGCAAATATTGGTAGCCGCTACCGATATTCTGGGCTTTGCTATCATCAGGCGATCTTGTCGCCACTATTGTCTTTGTTGTCTTCGAGTTCCCGCTGCCGCTTCCACTCTGCAAACTCCCGCTGGCCTTCCTCGCTTTCGTAAAAGGCGAGAATGTCCGGGAGTATGCAGCGCGCGATCTTCTCAATCTCATGCTGCGGGATGCCGGAATTGTTGATGAGCTTTTTGCGTCTACCCAAGATAGTCCTCCTTCGTGCGCTATTGGTTGATTTTGAAGGTGTCTTAGGTGTCTTTGAGATGAAAAACGCAGATACCGGTCAAGTATCTGCGTGATGTCTTAGAGCTCTTTGATTGTAAAGATATTATACGGACTTCAATAGAGCCTGTCAAGGCTTCAACCTACCACTTGAAAAAGGAGGATAATATGCGCTTGATAATATTCATTTTTTTGTTATTATGTTGTTGGATTGGAGGTGGAGCTTTGGAAATCATCAAGCAAAGAATTCGCGCACTCCGCGAAAGTGTTGGTCTGTCACAGAACAAGCTGGGCAAACTTGTTGGTCTTCCGCAGTCCAGCATCAACCGCTATGAGCGGGGACAATCCACACCGTCGGCGAAAACACTCCGATGGTACGCCGACTACTTCGATGGATCCATGGACTACATCTACGGCAGGACGGATGACCCACACGGTGCGCACTACGAGTGCAAGGCAAAGTATGTGAAGATCGATCCGAAGATGAAAGAGTTTGTGGAGATGTGCTTTGAACCGGGTACCCCTATGAATGAACGACTGAAAACGACTTTGGTTCAAATGCTTTCAGAAGCAGAAGCAAATACAAATGGATAATTATTGAGATTTTCGCATTGGCGAGAGAAAGATAGTGAGGTGGTAGAATGGGACTTCTCGAATGCGCAAGCGGTGCATCCGTTTGGAGAGGATATGATTACTACAAGGAGAAGAAAATCAAAACGCTTGAAGAAATCGGCGACAATATCTATTCAGCAACAGTTACAGGCAGTTCAAATGTACCCTATTCTGTTGAACTCCATGTTGACCATCCAAGAAAATCAAAATGTAATTGTCCTCACGCAGATGGAAAAAGAATTATCTGTAAACATATTGTTGCTGCATACTTTACCGCATTTCCCGAGGAGGCGGAAAAGTTCTATGCAGAAGCAATGGCATATCAAGAGGAAGAAGAAAAACGGCAAGAGGAACTATCCGATAAGGTATGCCACTATGTATGGCACATGAAAAAGGACGAACTGCAGCAAGCTCTGTTGCAATTATTGTTCGATGGTCCTGAATGGCAATATGACCGGTTTATTCGAGACAACGGAATAGATGATGATTGGTAAAAAATGCTGGAGGTGATTACCGAGTGAAAGCTGTCATCTACGCCAGGTATTCCTCTGACAGCCAGCGTGAGGAATCCATTGAAGGTCAGCTCCGCGAGTGTACCGCCTTTGCGTAAAAGAACGGCATCACGGTTTTGCGCCACTACATCGACCGGGCCCATTCCGCCAAGACAGACAACCGCCCGGAGTTTCAGAACATGATCAAGGACAGCGGAAAGCGCCTGTTCGACATGGTGATCGTCTGGAAGCTCGACCGCTTTGCGCGTAATCGGTACGACAGTGCAAGATACAAAGCGACACTCAAGAAGAACGGCGTGAAGGTGGTGTCTGCAACCGAAGTCATTTCCGAGGGCGCAGAGGGCATCATCCTCGAATCCGTTCTGGAGGGCTATGCAAAATATTACTCCGCCGACCTCTCCGAGAAAGTCGTTCGCGGCATGAAAGATAATGCGCTCAAGTGCAAATTCAACGACGGCACGCTGCCCATCGGTTATGTCATTGACGATGAGCAGCACTTTCAGATCGACCCGTTGACCGCGCCATTTGTGCTGGAAACCTTCAAACGCTACGACAGCGGCGAGACAATCTCCTCCATTTTGAACCGGCTCAACGAGCAGGGACTAAAGAATATCCGCGGCCAGAAGATGACCTTTAACAGCGTGGGGCATATGCTCCATAACCGGCGCTATATCGGTGAGTTCCAGTAGCGAGACATGATCGTGCCGAACGGCATCCCAGCCATTGTGCCGCAAGACCTTTTTGACCGGGTGCAGGACAAGCTGGCAAAGAACAAGAAAGCCCCGGTCCGTCACAAGGCCGAGGATGATTATCTGTTGACCACCAAACTGTTCTGCGGTTACTGCGGAGCCTATCTCTGCGGCGAGAGCGGGACAAGCAGGACGGGCGTAGTCCATCACTACTATAAATGCGTGTCCGATAAAAAGAAGCGCACCGAGTGCCACAAGAAGCCGGTCAGGAAAGACTGGATCGAGGATCTGGTAGTCAGCGAGACGATGAAAATGGTCATGGACGATGCCGCCATTGAAGCCATCGTGTCCATACTCATGGATTTGCAGGACAGGGATAACGTAAACGTGCCACTCTATGAGCAGCAGCTCCGCGAAACGGAAACTTCCATCAACAATCTGCTCAATGCCATTCAGCAGGGTATCCTAACTCGCTCTACGAAAGAGCGCTTGGAGGAGCTCGAAGCCCGCCGGGATGATATAGAAGCGAAGCTCGCCTGCGAGAAGTTGGCAAAACCGAAAGTCAGTGCCGAGTTCATGACCTTCTGGCTGCACCGCTTCCGCGAACTGGATGTGAGGCAAAAAGAGCATCGCAAGATGCTGATCGACACCTTTATCAACGCAATATTCCTGTATGATGACAAGTTGGTGCTCACCTTCAACTACAAAGAAGGTACGAAAACCATCACCTTTGCAGACTTACAGGATGCAATCAACAACAAAAGCGGTTCGGATTTGGATTGCTGTGGTGCACGAACACGCAAAGCAGAATCATCCGAACCAGCGCCCTTTACCGGCGGCGGTTCGGATGATTTGTTTTATGCCGGCGCTGTGCGCAGGCTCGTCTGCCTCACTCCACCACCGCATCCTCCACCGTGAAGCCCTCCAGCGAGCCTTCCCGCACCTGGATGCACAGGTAGGTCATGCCCGCCTGCTCCCCGGCGAAGAACCGTCGCTTCGCCGCAGGGGCAAGCCGCAGCCAGTCCCCGGCGGTCAGCGCGATGGCCTCGCCGTCAATCTCCGCCCGGCCCTCCCCCGCCAGGATGCCGTAGATTTCCTCGTTCTGCCTGTGGGCGTGGACGAAGGGCACGCTCGCCCCTGCGGGCAGGCGGTTGATGCTGACCTCCGCCCCGGTCAGGCCCAGGCGGTCGTGCAGCTCGATGCGGCCCTCAGGGCCAATGCTGATCTTCTCGTAGTTGCTCATGGTTGGTTACCTCCGGTTGCTATTGGCAGGGCTCCCTGCCTGCCTGATAGTGTACGGATGAACACTTGTTCATGCAAGTACGCACTTTTTTGTGACTGTACATACGAAAAGAAATGTGCTATCATCATCCTGGAGGTCATGTGCAATGAAGACGAAGGACGAGCTGCCCGCCTGCCCCGTGGCCACGGCGGTATCCCTGATCGGTGGGAAATGGAAGCTGCTGATCCTGCGCAACCTGAAGGCGCGGCCCTGGCGGTTCAATGAGCTGCAGCGGGATCTGGAGGGCATCTCCCAGAAGGTGCTGACCGACAGCCTGCGCCAGATGATGGACGACGGGCTCGCCTACCGGCACGACTACCACGAGCTGCCCCCGCGGGTGGAGTACGGGCTGACGGCCCTGGGCAGGGAAATGCTGCCCATCATTGACGCCCTGGCGGATTTCGGAACCTACTACCAGTCCGTCGTCCGGCATGAATAAGCCGTACGCCCGGCATGAAGGGAGGGACTGCCCATGGCGAAAATCGACTGGGGCGAAAATCTTGAGCTGAAGATTGCCAAGCTGCCCGAAAGCCCGGGCTGCTACCTGATGAAGGACGCGGAGGGAACCATCATCTATGTGGGCAAGGCGGTCAACCTGAAAAACCGCGTCCGCTCCTACTTCCGCGATACCGCCCACACCCCCAAGGTTGCGGCCATGATCAGCCACATCGCGGACTTCGACATTCTCCTGTGCGAGAGCAACCTGGAGGCCCTGTGCCTGGAGTGCAACCTCATCAAGCGCCACAGGCCCTACTACAACATTCTCCTCAAGGATGACAAGCACTACCCCTACCTGCGGGTGGACATGAAGGAGCCCTTCCCCCGCCTGACCCTGGCCCGGCGCATGGAAAAGGACGGGGCGAAGTACTTCGGCCCCTACATCGGCGCGACGGCGGTCAAGCAGGTCATCGGCGCGGTGCGGGACGTGTTCCCCCTGCGCACCTGCAAGAAGGATCTGCCCCTGAAAACGCCCTGCCGCCCCTGCGTGAATTACGAGATCGGCAAGTGCCTGGCCCCCTGCGCGGGCCGGTGCAGCGAGGCGGAATACCGGGCGATGCTGGAGGGGGTGCTGTCCTTCCTGGGAGGCGACTATGCCAGGGTGGTGGACAGGCTGAAGCAGGACATGGCTGACGCCGCCGCCCGCATGCAGTACGAGCAGGCCGCGGTCATCCGGGACAAGATCCGGGACGTGGAGGGCCTGATGGAGCGGCAGATCGCCATCCAGACCGCCGCGGCGGAGCAGGACATCCTGGCCATCGCCCAGGACGGGCTGGACGCCATGGTGCAGACGGTGTACGTCCGGGGCGGCAGGATGATCGGCGGGGACAGCTTCCCCCTGCCCCGGGAGGGCAGCGAGGAGCCCGGCGAGGTGCTGGCCTCCTTCCTGACCCAGTACTATGAGGATGCGAACCTGATCCCCCGCAACGTCCTGGTGCAGGCGCTGCCGGAGGGCACCCAGGAGCAGCTGGAGCAGTGGCTCCGCCAGCAGAAGGGCGGCGCGGTGACCCTATCCACCCCCAAGCGGGGCGAGAAGCACGACCTGGTGCTGCTGGCCGCCAAGAACGCCGCCGACGCCCTGGACAAGCGCAACGCCCGCGCGGCCATCCGGGAGGAGCGCACCACCGGCGCGGCAGCGGCCCTGGGCCGGGCGCTGGGCCTAAAGCAGGCCCCCCGGCGCATCGAGGGCTACGATATATCCAACACCCAGGGCGTGCTGAGCGTGGCCAGCATGGTGGTGTTCATCGACGGCGTGCCGGCGAAGAAGGAGTACCGCCACTTCCGCATCAGGACCGTGGAGGGCGCCAACGACTTCGCCTCCCTGAACGAGGTGCT
Source organism: Aristaeellaceae bacterium (assembly GCA_051883775.1). Taxonomy (GTDB): domain Bacteria; phylum Bacillota; class Clostridia; order Christensenellales; family Aristaeellaceae; genus UBA11524. The sequence continues at coordinate 6,581 of JBJEUJ010000168.1, forward strand.
GGGGCGGCGCTTCGCCCACGGCCTCAAGGAGAAGGCGGAGCGGGAGGCGGCAGGGCTCAGCCCCATCGGGGGAAAGTTCAGCGATCTGCCGGATCTGGTGCTGATCGACGGCGGCCCCCAGCAGCTGCGCTTCGCCCGGCAGGCCCTGCTGGACATGGGGGCGGACGTGGCCATGTTCGGCCTGGCGAAGAAGCAGGAGGAAATCTTCCTCCCCGACCGGGAGGAGCCGATCCTGCTGGATCACCACACGCCGGAGCTGCACCTGATCCAGCGCGTGCGCGACGAGGCCCACCGCTTCGGCATCACCCACCACCGGGCGCTGCGGGGCAAGGCCAGCATCCACAGCCAGCTGGAGGACATCCCCGGCGTGGGCCCCAAGCGGCGCAAGGCCCTGCTGAACCATCTGGGCAGCTTGAAAGCCATCCGCGAGGCCTCCCTGGAGGAGCTGCTGGTCGTCCCCGGCATGACAAAGCCCGCGGCGGAGGCGGTGCTGGCCTGGGCGCGGGCAGCGGCGGAAAAGAAAAAATGATGGGTCGCGGGGATCATCCCCGGCAGCCCAGGGGCGCGGACTGTCTCGTCGGAGGCGGTTCGCGCCGCTTTTTTGTTGCCGCATTGCGTGCCTGATTGGCCCGCCCGGAGGAACGCACGGCAGCGGGCTTCCTATCCTCTCCGGCGCGGACAGCTTCTTCCGGGAGGGCCGTCCCGCCGCATTGCGTTCCCGGCGGCGCAATGGTATAATCAGGGTACCGTCCAATGGAGGCATCATCCCAATACGCCAGGAAAGAAGGCTGCCCATGCATTATCATGTTGACGATCGTCCGGCGGGGGCTGTCTGCACGGAGACTCCCGCCCGCTTCACCTGGATGCCCCCCGCCGGGAACGACGCCCCCTGCCGCATCGAGGTGCGCCGGGAGGGGCGGCTGGCCTACTGCTTTGAGGGCATCGACTGCAACTTCTTCACCCCCGACTGCGTGATGGAGCCCGGGGCGTACACCTACCGGGTTTTCGCCGGGGAGGAGGAAATCGTGCCGGAAAAGGCATTCTCCATCGCGGAGGACGCGGTGCACACGCCCCTGATCAGCCGGGCGTACCGGTATGACGCCATCGGCGGGCATCCCCGCATCTGGCTGCGTCAGGAGGAGCTGCCCCGGGCGCGTCATGCCATCGCAGGCCCCCTGCGCCCCCAGTGGGAGGCGTTCCTTGCCAGCGGCGTGAAGCCCTGGATGGATGTGCCCGTCAAGCCGGAGCCCCAGCCCTACCCGGGGAACATCCGGGTGATTCCCCTGTGGCGGCAGATGTACGTGGACTGCCAGGAGGCCCTCTATGCCGTGAAGCACAGCGCGGTGGCCTGGCGTCTGACGGGCGAAGGGAAATACCTGGACAACGCCCGCCGCTGGCTCCTGGCCCTGGCCCGATGGGATGTGAACGGCCCCACCGCCCGCAGCTACAACGACGAAGCGGCCTTCCGCGTGACCACAGCCCTGGCCTGGGGCTACGACTGGCTCCATGACGAGCTGACGGCGGAGGAACGCCGGTGCGTCCACGACGCGCTGCTGGCCCGGGGACGGGAGCTGTTCCGCTACGTCACGGAGGACATCCGCATCCACATCAAGCTCCTGGACAGCCACGGCGTGCGTTCCCTGTCCATGACGCTGGTGCCTGCGGCCCTGGCGCTCTACGGCGAGGAGGAGGACGCCCGCCGCTGGCTGGACTACACCATCGAGTACTTCTTCTGCCTGTTCACCCCCTGGGGCGGGGACGACGGCGGCTGGGCGGAGGGCCCGGCCTACTGGCAGACCGGAGTCTCCTTCTTCACCGAGGCCATCACCCTGCTGAAGAAGGCCACCGGCGTGGATGTGTTCGCCCGGCCCTTCTTCCGCAACACCGGGCGCTTCATCCTCAACACCTATTGCCAGGACACCCGCTTCATGGCCTTTGGCGACATGTCCGACCTGGGGGACTACCCCGGGCTGAAGGCAGGCTTCACCATGCGCATCCTCAGCGCCGCCACGGACAATCCCCTTTCCCCCCAGTTCGCCTGGTACTACGAGCAGGCCAGGGAACGCGGCAAGGGCACCGAGGGGCTGTTCTACAACTACGGCTGGTGGAACTTCGACTTTGACGAGCTGTTCTTCCGCCTGCTCTACGACCGGCCCGTGGCAGCCCTTCCCCCTGCGCCCGGCCTCAGCCTGACCTGGTTCCGGGACGTCGGCTGGGCCACGCTGCACCGGGACATGGCCGACGAGGCCCGGCACCTGGCCTTTTACTTCAAGTCCAGCCCCTACGGCTCGGTCAGCCACAGCCATGGCGACCAGAACGCCTTCGTCCTGCACGCCTTCGGGGAGCCGCTGGCCATCCAGTCCGGGTACTACATCGGCTTCTGGAGCAGCATGCACCTGAACTGGCGGCGGGAAACCAAATCCAAGAACGCCATCACCATCGGCGGCGTGGGGCAGTTTGCCGCACTCCGCAAGACCACCAAGGCCGAGGAAATGAACGGCTCCGCCAAGTCGCAGTACGAGCAGCTCATTGCGGCCCGGGGCTGCATCGAAGAATGTCGTCAGCAGGGCAGCCTGGTGTACATGCGCGGCGACGCCACCCCGGCCTTTGCCAGAACCGTGCCGGGGCTGCTGGCCAACAAGCGCCATGTGCTGTATACGGAGGCGGGGTTCTTCGTCATCGTTGATGACATCCGCCTGCAGCCCCCGGAGGTCATCGACTTCCGCCTGCACGCGCTGTACCCCTTCGACATCGGCAGAAACACCGCGCGCATGACCGGGCGTAAGGCCGGCATGACAGTGCTGTTCAGCCAGGACATGGTCATCACCCAGAGCGACGTGTTCGACGGGGTGAATCCCGCCGAGTACGCGGGCCTGCCCACGCAGTACCACCTGTGCGCCACCACCCGTGAGGCCGCCTGCGAGCACACGCTGATGTCGGTGCTCTACCCCTACGCCCTGGGCGAGGAGAAGCCCATCGCCCTGGAGGGCACGCGCATCACCCTGGACGGCCGCGCCTTCGACCTGGTGCGGGAGGATGACCGCTACACCCTGCGCACCGCCGACTGACAGAAAGGAGCAAGCCATGCGGCTGATGTTTCGGCAACGGTTCTTTTCCTGGCTGGACAGCTATGACATCTACGGCGAGGACGGCAGCGTCCTCTACACCGTCAGAGGCCAGCTGGCCTGGGGCCACTGTCTGAAAATTTTCGACGCGCAGGATCGTGAGGTCGGCGTAGTGAAGGAGCGGGTGATTTCCCTGCTGCCCCGGTTCGAGATGTACCTGGGGGAGACCTGTCTGGGCTGCATCCGCCGGGAGCTTTCCTTCTTCAGACCCCGTTACAGCATCGACTGCAACGGCTGGCAGGTGGAGGGGAACCTCCTGGAATGGGACTACACCATCCGCGACGCTGGCGGGCGGCACATCGCCTCCATCTCCAAGGAGCTGATGCACTGGACGGACGTGTACGCCATTGACGTGGAGAATCCCGCCGACGCGCTGTGCGTGCTGATGCTGGCGCTGGCCATTGACGCGGAGAAATGCTCCGCCGGCCGGGACTGAAGCCAAACAAACAGGCCGCCTCCTGCAGGGCGGCCCCATGGACAGAGCATCCGGCCTGTGCTTGCCGTCACAGGCCGGATGCTGTTATGCCGGGCGCAGCAGGTCAGCCGCCGCACGCCGGTTTTACTTCCCGTATTTTTCTTCCATTTCCTTCGTGCTTGCGCCAAGCAGCTCCAGCGCCCGCGCCTGGATGCAGGAGCGATCCGTCGGATCCGTACCGGCGAAGCCGCGCTTGATCCTCGCGGAAGCCAACGCATGGCCGTCGTTCGGCCTGCTATCATCCGCTTCTGACAGGAACTTTTGCAACAGACCCAAATCGCTGGCGTAATGAAGCTCCACCAGCTTGGCCCGGTATTCCAGCTCCGCGGAGGCAATGCCCGGGAACTGCTTCATATCAACGGTATGCTGCGCCTCGTGCTTGAGCAGCGAAATGAGAAAGCGCTCGCTGCTCAAATCATACGCCTGCTCAATGCAGTTGATGGTGCCGTCGGGCGAAGCCCAGCCGCCCGTGCCGAACCTGCCGAAGGTCAGATAATCCATCCAGCTGCGGAACACAAAGCCCCTGAGCATATTAACCGTGTACGCTGCCGTACCGCCCGGCAGCTCCACGCTGTATTCGACAGGCACGGTATCCTTCCAGACATAGGGGCCGTAATAGCCCTGGGTTTTTCCGAAATTCGCATGATAGCCCTGCGCTTCAAACACCGCTTGCAGCCGCTGGGCCAGAAGTTCCTCCTCCGCATCCGGCATATCCAGGAGCGCCTTCAGCCCTGTCATCAGCCTGTCCGCGGCCTCCTTCTCCGGTATCCCGCAATAAAAGGTATCGCGGAAATACACCTGATAACAGCGCAGGATGTCGTTGAGCTGGCCGGGTATGTCATACGTGCGGTATTCACCGTCCTCAAAAATCGCGACATACGCAGGCAGTATCTCCTTGTATTCCTCATGATTGCGCATGTAGGCAATGGCGCCCTTCATGTCCCCGTTCAGAAAAAACTGACTGATTTGCATCTCTGCCCTCTCCTTCGCCCATGCCGATCCGCCGGTCTGTGTGGTGACATGCTATCACATCACAGCCATAAATGCAAGAAAAGTCACAGCAGCGCGAACTGCTGTGGCTGTTTTTATTCTATCATCGCCGCCCTTGCTGCGGATGCGATCCGTATCGCCTGCGTCCGGCAGCCTCACCGGCGGTTCTGGTTTCTGCCCGCAATGAGCAGCAGGCGCAAAAGGGACAGCAGGCTCGTGACGGCAGAGGCCACATAGGTCAGGGCGGCGGCGTTCAGCACCTTGCGCACGCCCTGCTCCTCCTCGCCGGTGACGTAGCCGCCCTCGGTGAGCATCCGCACGGCCCGGCGGCTTGCGTCGAACTCCACCGGCAGGGTGATCAGCGCAAAGACCACCGACAGGCTGAACAGCAGGATGCCCACGTTCACCAGCGGCTCCCAGGCGAAAATCAGCCCGGCAATGAAGATGGGCGTCGCCATGGATGAGCCGATGTTGACAATGGGCACGGCAGCGGTGCGCAGCTTCAGCGGGGCATAGCCCTCGTACTTCTGCATGGCATGGCCCGCCTCGTGGGCTGCGACGCCCAGCGCCGCCACGCTGCTGGAGCCGTACACGCCCGTGGACAGGTTCAGCGTCTCGCGGGCGGGGTCGTAATGGTCGGTCAGCTGACCATTCACCCGGCCGATGCTGACCCGGCCGTTGCCGTTGCGGCGCAGCAGATCATCGGCCACCTCGCAGGCAGGACGCCCCAGGCGGGTGTTCACCCTGCTGTATCGGGCGTAGGTGCTCTGCACCCTTGCCTGTGCCCACAGGCCCAGCAGCAGGCCGGGGATCACCAGAATGTATGTCCAATCCCAGAATAGCATCGTGTTTCCTCCTTCATGACCCTGCGGGGTCGGCAACATGGTATCATATTGCGCAGCCCTGCGCAAGGTGATTCTTCCGAATCCTCCTTCGGCATGCTGCATGCTACCACAGGTTCATGTCCCCAGTATGAACAAATGCTGAACAAATCGCCTGAATCGCCCATGCCGCCTTTTTTCCATACGCTGGCGATTGCTTCTGACCTGTCCTCCCGGGGCGGCAGTGCCGCCCCCACCGCAGCCAGGATGACGGGCTGTGCCTGCCCCCCGGCTTCGCGCCCCATCGCAGCAAAAAAAAAGCACCTCTATTTGAGATGCTTCTATATGGAATCCGGCAGCGACCTATCCTCCCGGGCCGTGTCCAGCCAAGTACTTTC
>JBJEUJ010000169.1:0-2341 GCA_051883775.1 Aristaeellaceae bacterium
CCGTGACACCTTCCCCTCCGGGGAAGGATTCCTTGGTTGGTTGAGCTCGGGCGGGACTCCCCTACGGTCGCCCCGCTTCGCCCATGCTTGCGCGCTCCGCCATGGGGGTGAGAGGCGGCGACCTCCTGCGGAGGCCGACGGAGGTTACTCCTACTCCTCCGGCCATGCGGCGGGTATGCAAACAGCAACGGGTGCAGGAGCCAGCTCCTGCACCCGTTGCGCTCATCCGGTCAGAAAGGGAACTGCGGGGTAACGCCGCCGGGGTTCGGGGCAGGCAGCCCCGGATTGGGGTCCAGGGGGCAACGCCCCCTGGGAAACCTCCACGACCGCGTCGCGGTGCGCCTGTTGCGCACCGTGACCCCTGCAAGCGCGGCGCGCCCTCCGCGCGCCGTGCCTACGCGCAACCGCACGACACCCCCACGCGCATGGACTATGGCCGAAGGCGCGCAACCTCATCGCGCGCCGGATGTGGGCACTGCCCACCAGGGGGCAGCGCCCCCTGCCCGTCCCCCCCCTTACCTCAGGTCAATGATCACCGGCGCGCCGGAGAGGGAGACGAGACCCTGCTCCGCAACCACGATGGCGCCGTCGATCAGGTTCACGTGGCGGCCGTCGGGAACGTCCGCGTGCACCACGCAGGGCTGACCCTTGATGGGGAACAGGCCCACCAGACGGGCTGCGCCATGCTTGTGCTGGGCGAAGATCACATCGTCATGCCCCAGCGCCTGCACGGAGTACGCGCTGTCCACGAAGATGTCGTCCTGGCGGATGTCGTAGAGCCGGCGCATCAGCGGGGAAAGGTCGCGGCCCGTGTGCCAGTCAATGTCGTCCTTGTCAAACAGGCTGGGACGCACCGTGTTGCAGGCTTCCTGGCCGTTGTAGATCAGCGGCATGCCCTTCTGAAAATACTGGAAGGCCGTCCAGGAGCGCAGCGCGCCCTCGTCCGGGATCACCGCCGCCGCCCGCAGCCGGTCGTGGTTCTCCAGGTGCCGTAGCTTCACATAGTTCGCCGGGTAGGTGTACTCCTGGGCGTTCACCTTGTCCAGGTAGGCGGCCAGGGTGCCTTCGCCCGTGAGCACCCGGTTGAAGTCCCCGTGGATGTCGTAGTCGTAGGCCATGTCGAAGGCCTGGTAGATTTCGCAGTCCGAGGAGGCGGTCATGCCCTGAGCCCGCAGGAAGCGGATGAACTCCGGCTCCACCGATTCGGACAGCCACAGGCAGTCCGGGTTCATCTCCGCCACCTTGGCCCGGGCCTCCAGCCAGAAGCCGAGGGGGACCAGCGGCGCCACGTCGCAGCGGAAGCCGTCCACAATCTCCGCCCACATCCTCAGCGTCTCAATCTGGTAATCCCACAGCCCCCGCTGGTCGTAGTCCAGGTCGATCACGTCCCACCAGTCGCCCACACGGTTGCCGAAGCTCCCGTCCGGCTTGTGATAGAACCATTCCGGGTGATGCTCCGCCAGCCAGGAATCCGGCGAGGTGTGGTTGTACACCACGTCGATGATGCACTTCATGCCCTGGGCGTGAATGGCATTGACCAGCGCCTTGAAGTCCGTAAGCGTCCCGAACTCCGGGTTCACCGCCCGGTAGTCCCGGATGGCGTAGGGGCTGCCCAGCGCACCCTTGCGGTTCTTTTCCCCCACGGGATGAATGGGCATCAGCCACACAATGTCCACGCCCAGCGCCTTGATCCGGGGCAGATCCTCCGCAACCTTCGCGAAGGTGCCCTCCTTGCTGTAATTGCGCACGTATACGGAATACATCACCTGCTTGCGCAGGCATTTGTCGGTATTGACGGCCATAGCGGTTCCTCTCCTTTCAGCCCCAGGGGCTTTACTACCCATAGGTTTGACGCTTAACCTCCTGATTCCTGCCGGGAAAAAGGAAAAACCCGGGGCGGGCGATTCCTCCGCCGGCCAGCCGCTTGCCCCCGCGGCGGGAATTGTGGTACAATCATGGGCAGAGAGAGAAAGGAGCAAAAGAAGATGCAAGCTCAGTCACCCATGAAAACCACCACCCTGGTCAAGCGTTTCCTGCCCTACTTCAAGCCCTACCGGGGCACCATGGCCTTCGACCTGTGCTGCGCGTCGCTGACCACCGTGTGCGAGCTGGTGCTGCCGATGATCGTGCGGGTCATCACCGAGCGGGCCACGGTGGATCCCGCCTCGCTGACGGTGTCCTTTGTGCTGATGCTGGGCGGCATGTACATGCTGCTGCGCATCATCGACGCGGCGGCGAATTATTTCATGCAGTCCGTGGGTCACATCATGGGCTCCCGCCTGGAAACCGACATGCGCAACGACCTGTTCCACCACCTGCAGCAGCTGTCCTTCAGCTACTA
>JBJEUJ010000170.1:0-2339 GCA_051883775.1 Aristaeellaceae bacterium
GGTTGTGCTTGCCCTCGATGTAGCGGGGGATGGACTCCATGGGGCCGGGGCGGTACAGGCTGATGGCGGCGATGATGTCCTCCAGACAGGTGGGCTTCAGGCTGGTCAGGAAGGAGGTCATGCCCGCGCCCTCCATCTGAAACACGCCGTCGGTGTCCCCGGCGGAGATCATCTCGTACACGGCGGGGTCGTCCATGGGGATGTCCTCGGGCTTCATATCCACCCCGGCGTCCCGCATCATGTCGAGGGTGTCACGGATCACCGTCAGCGTCCGCAGGCCCAGGAAATCCATCTTCAGCAGGCCCAGCTGCTCGATGGTGCCCATGGGATACTGGGTGGTGATCACGTCGTCGTTGCGCTGCAGGGGCACGTACTCGATGACGGGCTTGCCGGTAATCAGCACGCCGGCGGCGTGGGTGGAGGCATGGCGGGGCATGCCCTCCAGGGACATGGCCATGTCGATGAGCCGCTTGACGTCCGGCTGCTCGTCATACATGGTGCGCAGCAGGGGGGAGAGGTGCAGGGCCTTCTCGAGGGTCATGCCCAGGTCGAAGGGCACAGCCTTGGCCACTGCGTCGGTTTCCTGGTAGCTCATGCCCAGCACCCGGCCCACGTCCCGGATGGCGGCCTTAGCGGCCATGGTGCCGAAGGTAATGATCTGACTGACGTGATCCGCGCCGTACTTGCGGGCCACGTAGTCGATGACCTCCTGCCGCCGCTCGTAGCAGAAGTCCACGTCGATATCGGGCATGCTGACGCGCTCCGGGTTCAGGAAGCGCTCGAAGAGCAGCTGGTACTTGAGCGGATCCAGCTGGGTGATGTCCAGCGAATAGGCCACGATGGAGCCTGCGCCGGAGCCGCGGCCCGGCCCCACCATGATCCCCTGGGAACGGGCGTAGTGGATAAAGTCCCACACGATGAGGAAGTAGTCCACATACCCCATGCTGGTGATGACCCCCAGCTCGTAGCGCAGGCGCTGGTAGGGCTCGTCGTCCTCCTTTGCGTCCGGATAGCGGCGGGCCATGCCCTCCATGCACAGCCGGGTGAGCATCTCCAGGGCGGTTTCGCCGGTGGACACGGGATATTGCGGCAGCCGGGTCACGCCGAACTCAAACTCCACATGGCAGCGCTGGGCAATCTCCTCCGTCCGGTCAACGGCTTCGGGGCACATGCGGAACAGCTGGCGCATCTGCTCCTCGCTTTTGACATAGAGCTCCCGGGTCTCCATGCGCATGCGGCTTTCGTCCTCCAGGGTCTTGCCGGTCTGGATGCACATGAGCACTTCCTGGGCGTCGGCGTCCTTCTCCTCCAGGTAATGGCAGTCGTTGGTGGCCACCAGGGGGACGCTCATCTCGCGGGCCAGGCTGATCAGCCGGGGCAGGACGATCTTCTCCTCGGTGATGCCGTGGTCCATGATTTCAATGTAGAAGTTTTTCTCCCCGAAGATCTCCTGCATTTCCCGCACATAGGCCCGGGCCTGCTCGTACTGCTCCTGCAATAGCAGCTTGGGCAGGTCGCCGGACAGGCATGCCGACAGGCAGATCAGCCCCTCGGCATGGCCGCGGAGCAGGTCGTAGTCGATGCGGGGGCGGTAGTAGTAGCCGGTGAGGAAGCCCTCGGAGATCAGGTACATCAGGTTCTGATAGCCCTGGTTGTTCTCGCACAGGAGGATGAGGTGGCTGTATTCCCGGCTGACAGTGGCCTTGTCGAAGCGGTTGCGGCACACATAGGCCTCGCAGCCGATGATGGGGTGCAGCCCCGCGGCCTTCATGGCGGAATAGAAGTCGATGCACCCGTACATGACCCCGTGGTCGGTGATGGCGCAGGAGGTCATGCCCAGGGCCTTGAGCCGCTCCACCAGCTTCGGGATGCGGCATGCGCCGTCCAGCAGGCTGTATTCCGTATGCAGATGCAGATGCGTAAAGCTCATGGGCGCGACCTCCGTGCAATATTTCTTCATTATGGATTATAGCACCAATGCCTTCCCTTGACAATGCGAACGCCGCCCCCGCCGGAAGGGGGAATTTGCACGGAGGGTTTGCTTTCTTGCGCGTGATTTGCTATAATACACTGATACCACAGGCGCGGGTGCGCCGAAAGTAAGGGGAGGAATGGCATGGCACGGATGATGGACAGGGAGCTGGGAACGCTGGCGTATCACGCCCGTGTGCTGGCGGAGGCGCAGAACCCGGACAATCCCCTGCTGGAGCAGGCGAATTTCCTGGGGATCGCGGCCAGCGGCCTGCAGGAATTCATCACCTCCCGTCTGGGCAGCCTGACGGCAAGGCTGCGCAAGGGCGACGCCATGCGCCCCTCGGGGCTGATGATCTCCCAGGTGC
>JBJEUJ010000171.1:0-2339 GCA_051883775.1 Aristaeellaceae bacterium
CCTGGCTCTCGCCGTCGCAGATGTCCGTGCAGTAGTAGCGCGCGCCGAAGCCCCCTGCCTTAGCAATACCCTGCCGGGCGGCCTCCACCAGCCGGTTCAGGTGCCCGCTGCCGGGATGGCTGTCGCCAAAGGTGCTTTCGATCATGATCTGGGGCTTGGCGAGATCCTCGCGTGTCCAGCCGGTGCCCAGGCGGAGGGGATCCATTTCCGGCGCCAGAGAGCGCATTTTCTGGCTGATCAGTTCCATAGCCTATCCCTCACGATGCTCTGCCCGCGCCCCTCATGGGCACGGGTCATTTCTGCCCATCAGTATAGCCGCCCGGGGCAGGCTTGTCAATGCCGCGGGAAGGCATGCAGGGCTTGCTTGATCCCGATGCCGCGTGCTTCTCCGGAGCCGGCAGGCAAATTCCGCCCGCAGCGGGAACCTTTTCCCTGCCGGTGCGTCAAACCCTGTGAACGAACCAAAGGAGGGCATCCAGACATGAAGAAGCTCCTATCCATCCTGACCGCCATCACCCTGACCCTGTCCTGCGCCTGCCCGGCGTATACGGAGGAGGCCGGTACTGTGACCCTTTCCTTTGCCGCCAACAGCACCACAGGCTATACGTGGTCGGCGCAGATCCTCGGCGGACATTCCGTTGCGCTGGAGAACCCGGAAGGTACTTATCTGCCCGACCCCAATCCTGACGGGCTGGTTGGCGCAGGCGGGAAAACCAGCTTCACCCTGAAGGCGGTACAGCCCGGCGAGAGCATCCTCCGCTTTGCTTACAGCCGCGCCTGGGAGGATAGCCCCATCGAGGAAACCATCCTATTGGTTGTTGTGGAGGATGATCTGAGCATCCATACCACCGATGTAACCGAATGCGGTGTCATGGACGGCGTTGTAGCCGTGATTCACCCGGAGGAGCATACGATCCTGCTGACAACGGACGGCCTGGTTGAGGTGCTGGCCCGCCTGGCGGAGGACGCTGCCCTTCCGGAGCCGGGTGCGCACATCAGGATATACACCAGCGGCGTCATGACCACGTCCCTGCCCGGCATGGTTGATGCGCTGGCGTGGGACAGCCTTCCTGCTGACGCATCGCTTCCTTCGCTGGATGACCTGACCGGGATCAGCGCTTTTCTGAACCATGTTACGGATGACAACCCCATCGTATCCGCCCGTTACAGCGAGGGCAACGGTCTTGCGGACGCATCGTTTTCCACCGGGGATCGCGCGGAGCTCCAGCTGCTTCTGGACGCGGTCCTGCAGCTTGAAATCAAATCGGAAAGCGAGATTTTCGTCACCGACTGGTATCCCTCCCTGAGCTTCACCTGTGCGGATGGACGCTCCTGGGGGCTGGGCTTCAACGGTCACTGGCTGGCGGCGGGCGGACACAATTACAATCTTGCCCAGGACGAAGCCCTCTGGGCAGCGATTGCGCAGATCAAAAAGGCACACGCGGCGGACGTTCGGTAGCGCGTGGCCGGCAAGACCTTCATCAATCAGGGCGAAGGCTTCGGCAGCAGCTTCACATCCTGATACAGGGAAAAATATTTCTCATATGGCCATATGGGCAGTTTTTGTCGCTGGCAAGAATGTTGTCCTGCGGCATCATCTATCACGAAATCAGGCATATTGGGCCGCATATCGCCCCAATATGCCTTGTTCCGTCCATATCAGTCCCCATGCCAGAACCAGCACAGCCCCGCAAAGCTGTAATCCATGGCGTCCCGGCCGCCGTGGGTGCCGCCCTCCCGGAGGCGGAAGGACAGGTTGCCGTCCCGCTCGTTATCAGCCAGGTGGAACACGTCGCCGTAGCGGGTGGCCATGCTGTTTATCTGCATGGTGAACGCCGTGCCCGCAAAGTCCTCCGTGCCGGTGGCGGTGAAAATGAAGAAATCCTCCGGCGTCCACCCGGATGCCCGCACCACCTCCGCAGCCCAGCCGCCATCGCCCATGCTGCCGCTCATGGGCATGAAATAGCGGAAGTAGTCCAGGCAGTACTGGAAGGTGTGCCATGTGGTGACGGAGCCCATGGAAAACCCGCCGAACCCCCGATGATCCCGGGAAGCCCGCAGGCCCTCGGGGGTGGCGGCTTCGGCCCAGGTGCTGAAGCGGCTTTCCACCGCAGGCATCAGGTCGTTGACCAGCTCGTTGTGGTAGCGGTCGGTCAGTTGAAGCGCCAGGCTGTAGTTGCCGCTGTCCTCCCCGGAGGTGTTGTTGTAGGTGGGGCAGACAATGATCATCGGCTGCATCAGCCCGTCCTGGATGGCGTGGTCGATGGCGTGCTTGAAGGGCGTCGGCTGCGCGTCGGTGCCCAGGGTGCTGGTTTCGTTGCTCCAGCCGCCGTGCATGT
>JBJEUJ010000172.1:0-2335 GCA_051883775.1 Aristaeellaceae bacterium
TGCGCAAGGAGCTTCGCCCCTTGACCCGTTTTCGCTGGCGCGCTCCATGGGGGTGTTATTTGCCCACGCAGAAGTCGCTGAAGACCCGGTCCAGCAGGCGTTCCTCCACCTGGTCGCCGGTGATTTCCGCCAGCGCCAGCTGGGCCGCTTGCAGATCCACCGTCGCCAGATCCACCGTGGCCAGGCGCAGCGTGGCTTCCGCCTCCCGCAGATGCGCCGCGGCCCGGCGGGCAGCCTCCAGGTGCCGGGGCTGGGTGAGCGTCACATTGTCGCTGACCGTGGCCATCCGCCGGAGAAACGCCTTCACCGGGGCCAGGGTAGCCGTGTCCCGGGCGGAGACGGTCATCACCGCCGCGCTGGGCAGGAGCGCGGCTGCATCCGCCTCCGTCAGCACGGGGGGCAGGTCTGACTTGTTCAGCAGGATGGCCGTGCGGGCAGGCTCCGGCAGGGGCGGCAGATTCCGATCCTCCGCCGTCAGGGGCTGGCTGGCGTCCAGCACCCAAAGCGTCGCGTCCGCGTCCTCCAGGGCCTTGCGCGCCCGTGTGACGCCCAGCTGCTCCACGGGATCGGCGGTTTCCCGCAGGCCGGCGGTGTCCGTCAGGTGGATGACCGCCCCCTCCAGGAGCATGTCGCCCTGCACCGCGTCCCGGGTGGTGCCGGGGATGTCCGTGACGATGGCCCGCTCCTCGCCCAGCAGCGCGTTGAGCAGGCTGCTTTTGCCCGCGTTGGGCCTACCGCAGATCACCGCATTCAGCCCGGAGCGGACAAGCCTGGCGGCCCGCTCGTCGCAGGCGCGCTCCAGGCTCCCGGCCAGGCGGAGAATCCGGGGGCCAAGGTTGCCCGCGGCCTCCTCCTCGCCGATTTCCTCCGGATAGTCGATGCAGGCGGCGGCGCCGGCCTGGATGGCGTACAGCTCGTCCGCAGCCTGGCGGATGAACGCCGACGCTCCGCCCTCCAGCTGCCGGAGAGCCGCCCGGTGGGCCTGCTCTCCCTGGGCGGCGATGAGCCCCATGACAGCCTCGGCCTGGCTCAGGTCGATGCGCCCGTTGAGGAAGGCCCGGCGGGTGAATTCCCCCGGCTGGGCCAGCCGCGCGCCGCAGCGCAGGCACAGCCCAAGCACCCGCTGGGCGGTATAGCTGCCGCCGTGCAGCTGCAGCTCGCACACGTCCTCCCGGGTGTAGCTGCGGGGGGCGCGCATGATCACCGCCATGCACTCGTCCACCGGCTCCCTGCCGTCCAGGACATGGCCGTAGGTCAGCATGTGGCTCTCCAGCCGGGCCAGCGATTTCTTCGCCGGGCGGAACAGCGTCATCAGCACCCGCTCCGCCTCCGGCCCGCTCATGCGTACAATGCTCACCCCGCCCTGCCCCGGCGCGGTGGCAATGGCGGCGATGGTATCCTGATTCACAGCAGCTTTTCCTCCATCATGCTCCAGTATTCGGGGGTGGACAGCGGCTCCCGCCAGGGCAGGGTCGCATCCGCCAGCAGCCAGGCCTCCCGGTTGGCCAGGGTCAGGCCCAGGGGACGGGCCGTGTCGTTCACATGGGCGATGGCCTTCAGCATCAGGCTGTACGCCCCGGTGTACATGTCCTCCAGGACGATTCGCGTAACCTCAGGCGCTGCCTGGGCCGCGCCGCTCCGGATGTACGCCCGGGCCACCTCATCCACGTCGTAACGCGCCCGGTGGAGGGTCACCTCCGCCCGATCATCGGTCAGCGTCAGCACCGCGAAGGCCGCCACGCCGCCGACGCCGTCCTCCGGCACGCCCACGGAGCCCGGGTTCACCGCCCGCCGCCCCTGATGGGTCACGTCCCAGCGGATGTGATGGTGCCCGCTCAGCAGCAGGCGAACGCCCTCCGGCAGCGCCTCCAGGTACCCGGGCAGATCCCCGGGCCACACCAGCTTGTAGGGATCCCCGGGCATGCCGTGGGTCAGCAGGGCCGGGCCCAGACGCATATCCGTGGGAAAATCAAGGCTGACGCCCGCCAGCTGCCGGGCCGTCCAGTGGAGCAGCGTCCAGTTGTATCCCGAAAGGGCCGGGTCGTCCAGGCGGGCGAGGCGTTCCTCATGGTTGCCCAGGAGCATGGCGGCGTGCAGCCCATCCAGCCGCCGCATTACCTCCCGGGGCTGGGGGCCGTAATTCACCTGATCCCCCAGGGAGATGATCCTTTCGCAGTCCGCGGCCTCGGGAGAGGCCAGCACCGCCTCCAGGGCGGGGAGATTTCCATGAATGTCGGTCATGATCAGGCAGCGCATGACATCCTCCGTGCAGGGTGGTTTCAGGGGTAGTCTACTACAAAGGGTCTCATTCCGTCAACGCAAAAAAGCCCCGCCC
>JBJEUJ010000173.1:0-2325 GCA_051883775.1 Aristaeellaceae bacterium
CAAGGGGTTTCACCCCTTGACCCGTTTTCGCTTCGCGCTCCAGGCGAGTTGTCTTAGCCGATGCGCATGCCCTGCCGGATCTGGCGGGCCAGCTGCTGCATGTCCTCCATGTAGCGGGAGAAAAACATGCGGTAGCCCTCGCACAGCCGGTTCCTGTGCAGCTCGCCCACGCCCATGGGCGGCTCCCGATCCCGGCGGCAGCCCCCGCGGCACAGCCCCATGTACGGGCAGGCGCGGCATTCGTCGTCCACCTTATGGGAGCGCTCGCAGAAGGCCTGCGCTCTTTCCGAGCGTGCCAGGGTGAAGAAGGACTGCCTGTTCACATTGCCCAGCAGCCATTCATCCAGCGCGTAGAAGTCGCAGGGATAGATATTGCCGTTGCTCTCCACCAGATAGTTGGGCATGCACCGGCCCAGGAAGCCGCAGTTTTCCGGCGGATAGCCCATGAGCATCTGCACCCAGTTGTCAAAGGCGCGGACGCTGATCACCCTGCCGCTGCGCAGCATGGCGGCGTACCGGGGATAAATGGCGCACAGGAATTGCCCGAAGTCCTGAGCCGTCAGGCTGTCCGGGCCTTGGGTGCCGTCCAGCGGATCCAGGCAGGGGATGAATTGCAGATACTCGTGCCCGCACAGCTCCTCAAAGACCCGCTCGCCCTGCCGGGCCACCTGGCGATCCACCACGCAGAGGATGTTGTAGGGGATGCCCCGCTCCCGCAGCCGCCGGGCGGTCTGCATCACCCGGTCGTAGGTGCCCTGGCCGCCGGCGTCCCTGCGACGGGAATCGTGGATGTCCTTCGTCCCGTCCACCGACAGCCCCACCAGGAAGCCGCCCTCCTTCAGCACGTCCATCAGCTCGTCGCTCATCTGCAGGCCGTTGCTCTGGATGGCGTGGTTCACCGAAAGCCCACGGCCGTTGTACCTGCGCTCCAGCCTCAGCACCTGGCGGAAGAAGTCCGCGCCGGCCAGCGTGGGCTCGCCGCCCTGGAAGGCCAGGCTCACGCTGCCCTCGGCATAGGCGAAGGCGCGGCGGAGCAGGTTGTCCAGGGTCTGGGGGGTCATGGCCTCAAAGGCGGCGGTTTCCCGGTTCCTCATTTCATCAGCGTAGAAGCAGTAGGTGCAGCGCATGTTGCACAGCCCGGATACGGGCTTGACCATGATGGAAAGCGGCGGCACAGGCAATCCCCTCCATTCCCGTTACACAATCGCCAGGGCCTTCAGCGCGTTGTACACGCAGATGAGGAGGATCACCACCAGCAGCCCGGCAAAGAGGGTATCCACCCGGGCGGCGGAGAGCTTCTTCTGCAGCCGGGCGGACAGCATGCCGCCCAGGATGCCCGCGGAAGCCATGGCGATGAAGATGCTCCATGCAAAGTCCGGCACCGTGCCGGAGACCAGCGTCATGCCCAGGCTGGCCAGCTGGGACAGCAGGATGACCAGGATGGAATTGATGGCCGCCTGCTTGGTATCCATGGAGAAGAAGTAATACAGCACCGCCAGGTTCATCGGCCCGCCGCCGATGCCCAGGAAGCTGGACAGCACCCCCAGCACCGCGCCCACCGCGCCGCACAGCCAGGGGTTGCGGATGCTGCGGGTACGGATGCGGCTCTTGTTGCGCACATACAAAAGCGTCCCCAGCACCAGGATGCCCAGCGCCACGGACTGCACCAGCCCCACGGTCTGCTCGGAGCCCACGGCGGATTTCAGCAGCTGGAAAATCTGCTTCCCGGCCACGCCGCCCAGGGCCGCGCCAATGCCCAGCGGCAGGCTGCGCTTCACGTCGATGGCCCTGTTTTTGCGGTTCTTCCACACGTTCACGGCCGCCATGGCCAACACCGTCAGCCCCGACAGGAATGACAGCGTGGACACGCTCATGATGCCCGTGGCGTCCAGCAGCGGCTTGATCACCACGCCGCCGCCGATGCCGCATATGCCCCCGATGGTGCTGGCCAGCAGGCAGACAACAAAGACGAAAATAACCATCCCAACCTCCAGCGTTATCCCGCTCCCCCGGGCGCGGACAATAAACAGGGCGCAGCGCCGTAAACCCGCACCCCCCGCTCCGCGTCCCGGCCGGAGCCCTTCTCCGCCCTGCGCAATGCTGCGTACATAGGTGTGGATTTATCATAGCATCATCCATGGAAAATAGCAAGCATCCCATGCCCCGCAACCCCTGCGCAGGCATGAAAAATCCCGCGGCTGGCAGCTGCACGCCGCCCCCGCGGGATGTCGGGAGGCCTGCTGATGCAGGATCATGTCCTGACGTCGGGAATCTGCACCTCGGGCATCAGCTCGTGGCTGACGATCTCCAGCATTTCCTCCAGCC
>JBJEUJ010000174.1:0-2323 GCA_051883775.1 Aristaeellaceae bacterium
ATTTGCTATAATAGCACTCGCAGTTGATTGAACTGCTGAATCCATTGGGGAATGGTGTAACGGCAGCACCTGCGACTCTGACTCGTATTGTCTAGGTTCGAATCCTAGTTCCCCAGCATTTGCCTCCGTTGTCTAGTGGCCTAGGACGCCGCCCTCTCAAGGCGAAAACACGGGTTCGAATCCCGTCGGAGGTGCTTCTGAACATCCCGGATCGCAGGATCCGGGATGTTTTCTTTTTGCCCGCAGATGCCTTGCGGCCTGTCATGCATCAGCAATTTTGCAGGATTCTGTGCAATTTATGCAGGCTGCCCGCCGGTGCGTCCCTGCCGCCGTTCCGGTTTCAAGTCCTTGTCTTTCAACGGCTTCTGCGAAAATGCAGGATTTGCCCGGTCAACATTTTTGCCGGAAATCCTGCAAAACCACCTTGTATTTTTGATGTTTTTCTGCTATAATCAAGGTACCCCAAAGGGAATCCATTTTCAGCAGGGTTGGACGCCGTGAACGTCAAGGAGGGACAGGAATGCTGAACCTGCTCATCATCGCAGCGGTGGTCGCGCTGGGCGCGCTGCTCGTCGCCAATTACCAGAACGGGAGCTGTGAAAACGGGCTGGAGGATTTCTACAGCATCGAATACCGCCACAAGTACCCCACCAGCAACTGATCACCCGCCAGCGCCCCCGGGAGAGCGTCCTGCTCCCCGCAGGGGGCGCTTTTTTGCTGCGCACGCCGCCGCACGGTCAAGCCGCAGAGCGCGCAGCAACGCAAAAAAGTGGCCCGAAGGCCACTTTTTTGCTTCCCGTCCGGGAGATCAGTTCAGCGCAGCCGCGAAGCGGTCGTACTGAGCCTGCTTCACCTTGATCAGCTCTTCCACCTGCATGCCCTTCAGGGTGGCCAGGTAGGCGTCGAACTCATCCTCGATGGAGGCGTAGCCGCAGATGAAGGCCACGGCGCGCTCGTCCACATAGGTGGTCAGGTCGGTCAGGTACATGGAGATGACGGACACCTCATCCTCGGTGGAGTACACGTTCGGGAAGGGAGAACGGGCATAGGGCATCTCCTGCTCGTAGATGGCCTTCACGTGCCAGTCGGGCAGCAGCACGGCGGTCGCCTCAGCAGACTGCTGGGAGGGCATGTTGGGTGCGTTGATGCCCAGGCCCTGATACCAGATGGCATCCTCGGTGCAGCGGGGCAGATACTCGCGGGAGCCGTCCTCCTTGACGGTGTAGGTCAGGTCCTCCATGCCCCAGACGTACAGGTCCTGGGCTTCCTCGGACATGGCGGCATCCAGGAACTTCACGGCCAGCTCAACATCCTTGGCCTTCACGTTCACGCCGAACACGCCGGAGACGGGGTTGCGGCCGATGTAAGCGCCCTGATACTCGCCGGAGAGCGGAGGCACGCCCACGATGATGCCCTCGGTGCCGTCGTAGTTGGGATACTGGGCGGAGTACAGGTTGGACATCTGCCAGGAGAAGTCGTAGGTCACGCCGGTGCGGTCGTTGGCGCAGCGCTCGGTGATCTGGTCGCGGTTGAGGGAGGTGAATTCAACCTCCAGCAGGCCTTCCTCGTACAGGTCATGCAGGAAGGTCAGGTAGGCCTTGTAGTTCTCGGACTCGTAGGCGGCGTAGTGCACAACGCCTTGGTCGTCGGCGTAGAAGCCGCTGACCAGATCCAGGCCGAAGGCAGGGCCGAACATGTAGGGCAGGAAGGCGGACTGGATGGACATGGGCACCTCGTCGGTGGTGTCGCCATTGCCGTTCATGTCCTGATCGCGGAACATGCGCAGCATCTCCACGAAGGCGTCCAGGGTGGAGGGCACCTCAATGCCCAGCTTCTCGATCCAGGGCATGTTGTACATCAGCACGGGCTGATAGGAGGAGGTGACCACGGTCTGGGGCACATAGTAGATGTGGCCGTCCACGGCGGTCAGGGACGCCTTGATGAAGGGGTTCTTCTCCAGGAAGTCCACGTAGTTGGGCATCAGGTCGAAGTACTCGTCCAGCTTGACGAACATGCCGGTGGACAGGTAGGTCATGTTGTTGTCGGTATCGGGGAGCTGGATGATGTCAGGCAGATCCTGACCGGAGGCCAGCATGGGGCTGACGGTGTCGGCGTAGATGGTGGGGTCGATCAGGTTCCACTGCACGGTCACGTTGGCGCGGGAAGCGATTTCCTTGAGCAGCACCGCGTCGGACAGGTCAACGGTGGAATACCAGGAGTTCATCGCCAGCATGCTGACGGTGGCGCCTTCCGCGTCCGTCAGGGGCTGGATGCCGGGGGCCTCCGCCAGAGCGGCGCAGCTCACCAGCATGGCCAGGGCCAG
>JBJEUJ010000175.1:0-12201 GCA_051883775.1 Aristaeellaceae bacterium
ATGTCCCGCCCCCGCACCACCTCCGTCACCCCGGCGAGCCCGTCGTCCACCACCACCGCCAGCTGATACCCCCACAGCCCGTCCGAGCGGCGGAGGACAAAGTCCCCGCAGTCCCGGGCCAGGTTCTCCCGTTGGGGGCCGTAGAGCCCGTCGGTGAAGGCGAAGTCCTCATCCGGCGTGCGCAGGCGGATGGCCGGGCTGCGCGTTGCCGACAGATGCCGCACCTCCTCCGGGGAAAGCCGGGCGCAGGTGCCGGGGTAGACCAGCTGCGTGTCCCCCAGGTTGGGCGCGGCGCTGGCATGCAGCTGCGCCCGGGTGCAGAAACAGGGGTAGGTCAGCCCCATAGCCGTCAGGCGATCCAGCGCGGCCTGATAGGTTTCGCCCCTTTGGGACTGCACCCAGGGCTCCTCGTCCCAGGTGAAGCCCAGCCAACTGAGATCCTCCACCGCCCGCCGGCTTAGATGCGCCGGGCACCGGGGCAGGTCAATATCCTCAATGCGCAGGAGGAACCGTCCGCCCTGGCTGCGGGCGGAGAGATACGCCAGCATGGCGCACAGGATGTTCCCCAGGTGCAGCCGTCCGCTGGGGGTGGGCGCGAAGCGTCCCGTGACCGCAGGCATGGCAGGGCCTCCTTCCTTGAGCATGCTTTCGGCCTTCATTGTAGCATGGGCGCGGGACGGGCGCAAGGGGCGCAGGAAATCCTACCGTTTTTGCAGGAATCCCCGCCCTTCCTGCCGAAATTTACCTGCAAACGCACTTCGTTCAGCTTTCATCCCGTTTCGCGCACACAAGCATACAAGGAGGCGTATTCAACATGGGTTTCAACGTGGTTGTGGGCCAGAGCGGCGGCCCGACCGCCGTCATCAACGCCAGCCTAGCCGGCATTTTTCAGAACGCGATCCGCCGGGGCGCGGATCATGTCTACGGCATGTGCAACGGCATCCAGGGCTTCCTGGAGGAGCGCATGGTAGACATGGGCACGGTCATCCGCTCCAACCTGGACTTTGAGATTCTCAAGCGCACGCCCAGCTCCTTCCTGGGCTCCTGCCGCTACCGCCTGCCCCAGCCCCAGGAGGACGACGCGCCCTTCCGCAAAATCTTCGAGCTGCTGAAGAAATACGACATCCAGTACTTCTTCTACATCGGCGGCAACGACAGCATGGACACCATCAACAAGCTCAGCCGCTACGGCGCATGGGTGGGCAGCGACATCCGCTTTGTGGGCGTCCCAAAGACCATCGACAACGACCTGGAGCTCACCGACCACACCCCCGGCTACGGCTCGGCAGCCAAGTACATCGGCGTGGTGATGAAGGAGATCATCCGGGACGCCACGGTCTACGGCACGCCCTATGTGACCCTGGTGGAGATCATGGGCCGCAACGCGGGCTGGCTGACGGCGGCGGCGGCGCTGTCCGTGGGGGATGACTGCGACGGCGTGGACATGATCTGCCTGCCGGAGATTCCCTTCCATGTGGACCGCTTCATCGACAAGGTGGCCGCCATGCAGAAGCACCACACGTCGGTGGTCATTGCCGTCAGCGAGGGCGTGAAGCTGGAGGACGGCCGCTACGTGTGCGAGCTGAGCGACGATGTGCGCTCCAAGGACGCCTTCGGCCATACCAGCCTCACCGGCACCGCCCGGTACCTGAGCAACTGCATCGCCGGGAGCCTGAAAACCAAGACCCGCGCCATCGAGCTGAGCACCCTGCAGCGCTGCGCAGGCCACGTCACCAGCCGCACGGACATCACCGAGGCCTATCAGGTGGGCGGCGCTGCGGTGAAGGCCGCCATGGAGGGCCAGACGGGCAAGATGGTTGCCATCCAGCGCATCAGCGACGATCCCTACCAGATGACCACGGGCCTGGTGGACGTATCCAGCGTGGCCAACCTGGAGAAGAAGGTGCCCCTGGAGTGGATCAACGAGAACCGCACGGGCATGCTGCCCCCCTTCCTCAAGTACGCCCGCCCGCTGATTCAGGCGGAGCTGCCCCCCATCTACATCGACGGCCTGGTGCAGCACATCCACCTGTGACGGGCCTTTCCCCCCTGCCGGACAGGGCATCGCACCCCTGCCCGGCTTTTTCATTTTGAACGATTCCCCGCTTCCGCCCCGGCGGAAAGTGTGGTATAATGGCGTATCCCATTGCGGAAGGAGACGCGGAGGTGGCCAAGGAAAAAACCTGCTTTGCCTGCACAGCCTGCGGGTATGAAAGCTCCCGCTGGGCGGGGCGGTGTCCCGGCTGCGGCGCGTGGAACACCCTGGAGGAAACCATCATCGCCCCGGCGCTCAAGGGCGCGGCGCCCAAGGCTCCCAAGCAGCGTCCCGGCACCGGCAGCGCCGCCATGCTCCTCAAGGACATCCCCGAGGACGCCACCGTGCGCATCTCCACCGGCATCAGCGAGCTGGACAGGGTGCTGGGCGGCGGCATTGTGGAGGGCGGGCTGATGCTCATCGGCGGCGACCCGGGCATCGGCAAGAGCACGCTGCTGTTGCAGGTATGCGCCCACCTTTGCCGCCAGGGACAGAAGGTGCTCTACGTCAGCGGCGAGGAATCCGCCAAGCAGATCAAGCTCCGGGCCCGCCGCCTGGGCATCGACGTGCCGAACCTCTACGTCCTGGCGGAGAACGCCCTGGACAACGTGGAGGAGAAGCTGCAGCAGCTGCAGCCGGACGTGGCGGTGGTGGACTCCATCCAGACCATGTACCGGCCGGAAATGGCCAGCGCCCCCGGCTCGGTGAGCCAGATCCGGGAATGCACGAGCCTGCTCATGCGCCTGTGCAAGGAAAGCGGCACAGCCATCTTCCTGGTGGGGCACGTGACCAAGGAAGGCGCCATCGCGGGCCCGCGGATGCTGGAGCACATGGTGGACGTGGTATTGTACTTCGAGGGCGACAGGCAGCAGGAGTACCGCCTCCTGCGGGCGGTGAAGAACCGCTTCGGCTCGGTGAACGAGCTGGGCGTGTTCCAGATGACGGAAAAGGGCATGGAGATTGTGGAGAACCCCAGCGAGCAGCTGCTGAGCCACCGGGCCAAGGGCGCCAGCGGATCGGTGGTGTTCTGCGGGCTGGAGGGCTCAAGGCCGCTTTTGTGCGATGTGCAGGCCCTGGCCAGCCAGAGCTACTTCGGCACGCCCCGGCGCACGGTGGGCGGCGCGGACGCAGGGCGCGTGGCGCTGCTGCTGGCGGTGCTGGAGAAACGCGCCAATCAGAAAACCTACAATCAGGACGTGTACATCAACGTGGCCGGGGGCCTGGAATTATCCGAGCCGGCGGCGGATCTGGCGCTGTGCATGGCGGTGGCCTCCTCCCTGAAGGACGAGAGCATCGGGGCAGAGGTGGCCGTGATGGGCGAGGTGGGCCTGGCCGGAGAGGTGCGGGCCATCCCCCAGTGCGAGCGGCGCATCGCCGAGTGCCAGCGGCTGGGCTTCACCACGGTGATGCTGCCCAAGGAGAATCTTCGCCGCCTCAAGGCCCCCGAGGGCATGAAGCTTATCGGCGTGGACACGGTGATGCAGGCCGTCAGTATATTGTTTTAAGACGGGTTGACCCAGGCAGCCTGCTTCCCACAACTTATTGAAGGACGGTTGATATGCTTTGCTGAAATCCAAGCTGGTGCGGCGCATGCTCCGGGCCCTGATCACCCTGCTGGGGGCGGGGCTGGGCATGGCGGCGGTGGTGGGCGTGGTGGTGCTGATGCGCTGGCTGCGCCCGGAGGAAACCTACAGCCTCCTGCACCTGGTCATCGCCTATGTCTCCATGGGGCTTGTGGGCGCGCTGATCCTTTATCTGCTCAGCGACAGGATCATCCGCCGCTTCATGGACATGTGCGCCGCCGTGGAGCGCTACCTGGACAGGCTGACCAGCGCGCAGCTGGCAGGCTGCATCCTGGGGCTGCTGGCGGGCATGATGATCGCCGCGCTCCTGTCGCAGATGCTGGTTTTTCTGGGAAATTCCGTGTTCACCACAGCGTTTTCGGGCATCCTGTACGTGGTGCTGGGCGCAACGGGCTTCTCGGTGGGGCACCGTCGCAGCGGAAGCCTTGCAGTCCTCATGGAGAAGGGCGGGCGTCGCCGGGGCCGAAACGCCGAGGCTGTATCCCTGGCCCGGCCCAAGGTGCTGGACGCCTCCGCCCTGATCGACGGGCGGATTTCCGACATGGCCCGTCTGGGCTTCATCGAGGGTGAAATCATTGTACCAGGGGCCGTGTTGTCCGCCCTGCGGCAGGACGCGGAGGGCAGTGACAGCATCCGCCGGCTGCGCGGCCGTCGCGGGCTGGACACCCTGAGCGCCCTGCAGACGCTGGAATCGCTGTCCGTACGGGTGGAGGACGGAGACGGCGCAGGCCCGGAGGATGCGGAGCTTCACCTGCTCCAGCTGGCCAAGGAGGCCGGCGCGGCGGTGGTGGTCAGCGGGCACAGTCTGGACAAGCTGGCCGCAGCCTCCGGCGTGACGCTGCTGAATCTCACCGCCCTGGCGGCGGCGCTGCGCCCGGTGGTGCTTCCCGGGGAGCGGCTGCAGGTGCAGGTGGTCAAGGCAGGCCGGGAGCCCGGCCAGGGCGTGGGCTACCTGCCCGACGGCACCATGATCGTGGTGGAGGAGGGCGGCGGGCTCATCGGGCAGACGGCGGAGGTGGCGGTGACATCCGCCCTGCAGACCAACGCGGGCCGGATGATTTTCGCCCGTCCCGTGGCCCCCGAGGGGAAAAATGCTTCCTCATGATGGCAGAAATGGATAAATTCCGGCATTTGAGCCGTCCTATTGACAGAAGCGGGCGCCAACCGGCCCGCTGACCGCCGCCTGCAGCCGTCGCAGGCCGCATCAGGGATATGTCCGCATGCGAGGAGGAATGATCCATGCGTTACCCGCCCAAGCCCATGCAAGACCCGATGGAGCCCGTGCAGCGCTACCCCCTGTCCGGGCAGCAGCCCACGCCCCCCATGCAGCAGAGCGGGGCGCAGCAGCTCTATCCCCAGCCCATGGAGCAGCCCTATCCCCAGCAGGCGCAGCAGCCCTACGCCCAGCCCGGCCAGCCCTTGGAGCAGCCCTATCCCCAGCAGGCGCAGCAGCCCTACGCCCAGCCCGGCCAGCCCTTGGAGCAGCCCTATCCCCAGCAGGCGCAGCAACCCTATGGCCAGCAGGGCCAGCCCATGGAGCAGCCCTATGGCCAGCAGGGGCAGCCTGTTCCGCCCACCCCGGAGGCCCGGCCTGACGGCGCTGCCGCCGTACCGCTGGATCGGCATTACCGGCAGGTGGCGGGGCTGTACTTCCGGGATACCTGGGTGATGCTGGCGACGCTGCTGGCGGTGCTGGTGGTGATCTTCATCATCGTGCGCATGGCCACCCGGGGGTACCTGTGGGGGCTGATCTTCGTGCTGCTGGCGGCGGTGGCGGCGGAATTCCCGGCGCTGCAGCTGTGGGCCAGGAGCCTGGCGGACCTGTCCGGCGGACAGATGCTGGTGCGCACCGTGACCCTGCAGGGCGTGACGGAGGCTTCGCCGGGGCTGCTGAGCCGGGTGGGACTTGCCGCCCGGGCGCGCTACTGCCTGAAGGACGAGCAGGGCAACAGCTACTGCTTCACGGCGGCGAAGGGGCTTGCTTCCTCCTTTGGCGAAATGGAAGGCGCGGAGGTTGAGGTGGCGTATCTGCCCCGCTCCGGGCTGATGACAGGGCTGAGTCCCGTGCGGCGGGCGGAGCAGCTGAGCGTGATGGAATCGGCCCGGGAGCGCCATCTGCGGCAGATTTTCCGGGAGTACCTGCCCCTGTGACGGCTGTGCATCCAGAAAAAACCACCGGCTGAGCCGGTGGTTTTTTTGTGGGGCAGGCGGCGTTTACGACTTGATCGCCCCCGCAATGCCCGACACGAAGTACTTCTGGCAGAAAACATACACCACCACAATGGGCGCGATGGACAGAAGCGCCGCGGCGCACTGGCCGGAATAGTCCACCATATCGCCCTTGGAGAACACCATCATGCCCACGGGCAGGGTGCGCAGCGAGGCGTTGG
This sequence comes from Aristaeellaceae bacterium, assembly GCA_051883775.1. GTDB lineage: Bacteria > Bacillota > Clostridia > Christensenellales > Aristaeellaceae > UBA11524. Next base: position 6,009 of record JBJEUJ010000175.1, read on the forward strand.
AGAAGGTGAACACCAGGGGCAGCATGAAGTTGTTCCACGCGCCCATGAAGGTCATGACCACCGTGGTGGCGGTGATGGGGCCTGTCAGCGGGAGCATAATCATCACAAAGCAGCGCAGGAAGCCCGCGCCGTCGATCTCCCCGGCCTCCACCAGCTCATGGGGCGTCTGCTGGAAAAAGCCCTTGTACATGAACGTGGAGGCAACCTGTCCGCCCCCGGCCAGGGCCAGGATCAGGCCGATGCGCGTGTTGAGCAGGCCCAGGTTCCGGCTCATGAGCACCGTGGGAATCAGCATGGTGCCCGTGGGCACGAAGAAGGTGATGATCAGCGCGGCCTCCATCAGCTTCTTGCCGGGGAAGTCATACATGGCCAGCACATAGCCCGAGGTGGAGCAGCGGAACACCACAATGAGGATGGTCGCCACCGTGGTGATGACGGAATTCATGAAATAGGTGCTGAAGTGCGCCTCATTCCATGCCCGCCCGTAGGCCGCGAAGGTAGGCTCCGAGGGCATGAGGCGCAATCCGTCGCTGAGAATGGCCTGATTGGTCTTGAAGGACGCGGCGAACATCCACACGAAGGGGTAGACCCACAGCGCCGTGAGCAGCAGCAGGAAAACGAAGGCTACGATCACGCCCAGGGAGGGCTTGCGCCGCAGGCGCAGAGGCTGCACGGTGCTCATATCAGCGGTTCCTCCTGTTCAGGACGGTATTGGCAAGGCGCTGGAGAACCACAATCGCCATAAAGAACACGCCGAAGATCGTCGCCGCCGCCGAGGCGTAGGCCATCCGGGGCGAGGAGGACTGGAAGGCGTGACGGTAGATGAACACCTCCACCGTCTCCGTGGCGAAGTAGGGGCCGCCGTTGGTCAGGGTCAGCATGAGATTAAAGACGCGGATGGCGTCGCTGATGGTCAGCACCAGGATGATGACCGCAAAGGGAATCAGCAGCGGGAACACGATGGCCTTGAACAGCTGCACGCTGTTGGCGCCGTCGATGCGGGCCGCCTCGTACAATTCGTCCGGGACGCTCTGCAGCGACGCGATCCAGTAGATCAGCGAGTTGCCCAGCCACTTCCATACCCACACCACCGCCGCGGTCGGCAGGGCCGTCTGGTAGGTGCCCAGCAGCGACACATTGGCCAGGCCGGTGATGTTCAGCATCCTCAGGATGATGTTCACCGGGCCCATGGTCGGGTCCAGGATCATCACGAACACCACGCCGATCACCGCGGAGGTGGTCAGCACGGGCAGGAAGAGCATGGTGCGGAAAAAGGTTTTGCCTGCGCAGCGCTTCCAGTTCAGCAGCAGCGCCAGCAGCAGGGAGAGCAGAAAACGGGCCGGTACCGCCATGAGCAGAAAGCGCCCCGTGACCGAAAGGCTGTTGAGGAACTGGCTGTCCGCAAACAGCGCCCTGTAATTGGCCAGCCCCACGAAGGAGACGGACCTGCTGGTGAAGGAGCGCATATTGGTCAGCGAATACCAGACGGTGGCGCCGATGGGATACAGCGTGTACATGGAAAACAGGATCAGCGTGGGCGCCAGGAACAGATAGATCCATCCGTACGGCGTGCGCTTTTTCCTCAATGGCGTAGGACGAGCCATCCTCTCTCTCCTTTCGGCAAAGCGGAGAGGGCGGCAAGGCCCTCTCCGCCGGAATGGGTTACTTCACTTCCGCATACTTGTCGCTGGTGTAGCTTTCGCCGCGGACATAGTTGGCGAACACCCAGTCCTCCCGGGACACGTCGGCGCCCATGCTGCGGCAGACGTCGATGGCGCGGTCCAGCTCAGCATTCATGGCCTGGGTGTACTCGTCCAGGGCGCTCTCCCAGTCGGTGATGGCGCCGGTGATGTAGCCGACGTAGATGTCGCCCACGTTGGGGGAGATGGTCATCAGCTCGGTGTACACCTCGCCCACAGCGGCGTTGCGGATCTGGGGCTCAGGCCGGTAGACCATCTGGGAAGCCATGATGTTGCAGCCCTCCACATAGACCGGGGCAATGTCGGTGGCCTTGGCCAGGGCGGCGGTGTTCAGCGGGGGCTGATCCATGGCCTCCGCCAGGGCGATGGCGTAGTCGTCGCTCAGCAGCCTGAGAAGCAGCCTGGTGCCGGCCTCGGTATCCTTGCAGAAGCCGGACAGGTAGAAGGTGCCCGTGGCGGGGGAGGCCCCAACCTTGCCCTGCTTGTCCGCCAGCTCCGTGCCCACCACGGGCGCGGCGGCCACACCCAGCTTCTCCAGGTATTCCGCGCCAAAGGCGTTCCTGATGGAGCCGGGATACCAGCAGCCGTCGATGGCGAAGGCCGCCTCGTTGTTGGCCCAGCGCTCGCGCACGGTGCGGGTCTTGAGGGTGGTGGAGGCGGGATGCACGCTGCCGTCCTCCCAGATGTCCACAAAGAAGCGGAACACGGCCTTGGTCAGCTCGTCATTGAACACATACTGGCCGGTGGTGTAATCCATGTCGAACACGCCGCCGGACAGCTCCGCCACATAGTTGATGATGTTGTGCATGCGGCCGGTATCCGTCAGGGGCAGGGCGATGCCGTACACGTTCTGCTCGGGGTTGGTCAGGCTCTTGAGCAGCTCGCGCATTTCATCCAGGGTGCGGGGCACCTCCGTCACCATGTCCTTGTTGTACCAGAACAGGGCCTGATGATTGGGCGCGAAGGTGGGGAAGGAGTACACCTGCCCGTCAAACATGGTGTAGCCCTCCGCCAGGGTGGCCTGCACATAGTCGGGCAGCTCCTCCTTCGTCACGGCGAGGGGAGCAAAGTAGCCGTTGTTGTACTTGGCCACGGCCTCATTCGCGCCCCAGGCGTAGGACATGACGGCCGGGCCCTGATCGGTGCCCATGGCCAGGTCAAAGGCCTCCTTGAAGGACGCGGCGTCGTAGTTCTGGTAGTCGATCTCAATGCCGCTTTCGGCGGTGAAGGGATCCCAGACAACGCGCTGATGGGTTTCCTGCAGGTTCAGGAACTGATCCCACCAGGACATGGTATCGGCCTGGGCTGTCACGACGGCGCCGAGCATCAGCACGGCCAGGAGCAGAGAAACCAGTTTCTTCATGTGTGTATCCCCCTTTTCATTTTATCATCAAGAAGAGATGCGCTCTCTTCCTACGACCCAAGGACATACTGTTCAATCACATTCGCCTCGCCGTCCTGCGTGTTGGGCGGGGCAATGATCCGGGCGATTTCCTTGACCTCCTCCAGGGCGTTGCCCATGGCCACGGGCACGCCGGAGGCCAGCATCATTTCCAGGTCGTTGGTGCTGTCGCCAAAGGTCATGATCTCCTCCTTCTCCAGCTGGTAGTATTCCTGGAGGAAGCGGATGGCCTTGCCCTTGCCGTGGCCCTTTTCCATAATCTCAATGTTGAAGGGGAAGGAGCTGTTGATGGTCACGGGCAGCCCGTCCAGCTGGCGGACGATGGCCTGAAGCGCCGACGGATCCCTGCTGAAGGCGGCAAACTTGTAGGCCCTGTCCCGGCCCTCGGCCTCCATGCGGTCAATGTCGTCCACAAAGCGCTGCTCGAAGCCCTCCCCGTCGGGGACGCAGGGCGTGGGCAGATAATCGCCGGGCGAGGCGAGGAAGGGGGACAGCCGGGGATGGCTGCGGTAGATGGTATTGCCGCTGTAGCACTCAATGTACAGCCCGGAGGCCTTGAGGATCTCAAACACCCTCCTGGCCAGCGGGGCGGGCAGCGTATCCTCCATGATGGCCGGCCCGAAGGGCGTCAGGTCGACGCGGCCGCCATTGCTGGAGATGATGGGGCTGTGCAGGTTCGCCTTCCTGGCCAGCAGGCGGATGCTCTCAAACAGCCTGCCGCTGGCCATGACAAAGTGAATCCCGCGCTCCTCGCAGGCCTGCATCACCGCCAGGCTCTTCGGGGTCAGTTCGCCATTGCCGTCCAGGAGGGTCCCGTCCAGGTCGGTTGCAATCAGCTTGATACGCAATATCGTCACCTCGATCATGGATAATCGTTTAACCACGCGGCCAAAGGAGAGGCGCGGCCCGTTGCCGCAGTTCACAGGGCGGTTAATCGTTTAACTTTCGGGGAATAAAAAACTGTTCGCCCGATCAGCTATTCCTTTCGACCACATCTGTCTTGTATATAGCACATTCCGGCGGAAAAAGCAATAGAAAACGACAATTTTCTTAAAAAATCATTCAGGAGGCTGGCCCACGGACTTCCGCTCCACCAGCGTGCAGGGCAGGACCCGATGCTCCGGCGGCAGGTCGCCGGTCTGGATGCGGTCCAGCACATAGGACGCGGCCTGCCTGCCGATCTCCAGGGTGGGGATGGCGCAGGTGGTCAGGGGCGGCTGGATATAGGCGGAGAGCACGCGGTTCTCAAAGCCCGCCACGGAAATATCCTCCGGCACGCGAAGGCCCGCCTCCCGCAGGGCGTTGATGCAGCCGGTGGCCATGGGATCGTTCATGGCGAAGATGGCCGTGGGCCTGGGCGTGACGGCCAGCAGCTTCCTGGCCGCGCGCACGCCGGACTCGTAGCTCCAGTCGCCGTAGTGGATATAGTCCTTCGGGATGTCCAGGCAGGCGTCGTGCATGGCCTTGCAGTAACCATACATGCGCATGGTGGTCGGGTAGGAATGGGGATGGCCGCTGATGACGGCAATCCGCCGGTGGCCCCGGTCAATCAGGCTGCCGGTCAGCTGCTCGGCGGCGCTCTGGTTGTCATAGGTCACGTAGCAGTCGTCCTGCATCACATGGGAGTAGGCAAAGACCAGGGGCTTGTCCAGGGGCTTGAAGTGGTACATCAGCGGAATATCCTGCATGCCCACGTAAATCAGCCCGTCCACCCGGGCCGCCTGGAGGGCCGAGAAGCCGTCCTCGATCTGCTGGCGGTGGAAGTTGATGTCCTCGTTGCTGCTGTCCACCTTGCCCATGAGGTGCAGGTCGTACAGGAGCATCCTGTAGCCGTCCTCGCCCAGCCTGTCGCCAATGCCGCACACAATGTCCGGCACGGGCAGCCCCCGGATGTCCTCCACCAGCACGCCCACCAGCATGGTTTTCCCCTGCCGGAGGGACTTGGCCAGGTTGTTGGGCAGATAGCCCATATCCTTGATGACCTTCAGCACCTTCTCCGTGGTTTCCGGCGACAGCTTCTTGGTGCCGTTGAGCACATGGGATACGGTGGCGGTGGATACGCCCGCGGCCTTGGCGACGTCTTTCAGGGTTGGCATACACGACCTCCTGCGGAAAAGGTTATCCTCTGCAACCATTATACAACCCGGCGGCAAAAACAACAATATCCCCCGAAGGGAGGCTTCGCCTCTTTTCTCCGCCTACTCCCCCTCCGCCACCAGCCAGCTGTCCGGCTCCAGCAGGCCGCTGACGGTGCAGAGGGTGTACCCGGCCTCCTGCAGGGCGGGGATCAGCGTCCGCAGGCAGCGCACATCCTTGCCATTGGCATGATAGAGCAGGATGCTGCCGTTTTGCACCTGGCGGAGGGCCCTGGCCGGGTCGGTCTGGCTCACGTCCCAGCGCACGGCGTGGACATAGCCCGCTTCCCCGATGGCCTCCACCACCCACCCTTCGCTGATCTGCCCCGACCGGGAGGACAGCCGTCCGTAGGGCGGGCGCATCAGCGTCATGGGGTAGTCGAAGCCCAGCACCGCGTTCAGCCGCTCCTGCGTCTTGCGCAGCTGGCGCTTGATGTCCCGGCTGTTCAGGTCGGGGAGGCGGGCGTGGCTCCAGGTGTGGTTGCCGATTTCGCACCCCAGGTCGATGGCCTCCCGCCACATGTCCCCGTCCCTTTCCTTCAGCGCCTGCCCGATGACGAAGAAGGTCACCGGCACGTCGTATTCCCCGCACAGGTCGAGGATCTCCTGCACATGGGCGGCATTGTAGCAGTCATCCACCGTCACGGCGACGCGGCTTTCCTCCCGGCTGCCGTGGAACACGGTGTAGCCCTTCTCCACCCCCAGGGCTGCAAGGGGCAGCATCAGCATCAATGCCATGGCAAACACAGCGGAGCGCACCTTCATGGTACACAGCCTCCTTCCCGCCATTGGCGGGTCATGTTGTCTGCAACGCTGCACCCTTCTGATGGACAGCCCCCGCCCACGGTTCCCCGGCGGCGGCTTTTGTTGCAAAATCATCCTTTGTGCTGTATAATGATAAAAAACTACTCCGTCAGGAGCCGGAAGGAGACAACTGAACAATGAAAGTCGCCCTT
>JBJEUJ010000176.1:0-2314 GCA_051883775.1 Aristaeellaceae bacterium
GCCCTGACCGGCTTCACCGCCGGGAAGATCCTCTGGGTGCGCAAGCATGAGCCGGAGATCTGGGCGAGGGTGCGGCACATTCTGCTGCCCAAGGACTACGTGCGCTACATGCTCACGGGCGAATTGTACGCCGAGATGAGCGACGCCAGCGGCACCAACCTGCTGGACGTGCCCAACCGCTGCTGGTCGGCGGAGATCCTCGAAAAGCTGCGCATTGACCCGGCCCTGCTGCCCCCGCTGCTGGAGAGCTGCGACAAGGCCGGCGAGGTGACGGAGGCTGCCGCTGCGCTGACGGGCCTGAATCCCGGCACCTGCGTGGCGGCCGGCGCGGGCGACAACATGGCCGCTGCGGTGGGCACGGGCGTGGCGGTGGCCGGACGGGCCTTCACCACCATCGGCACCAGCGGCGTGGTGTTCGCCCACAGCGACAGCGTACAGATTGACCCCCAGGGCCGGGTGCACAGCTTCTGCGCGGCGGTGCCCGGGGCGTACACGGTGATGAGCTGCACCCTGGCGGCGGGATTGTCCCTGAAGTGGTTCCGGGACACCTTCTGCGCGGCGGAGATCGAGGCTGCGAAGGAGATGGGCGTGGATCCCTACAACCTGATGAACCCCGAGGCGGCCCAGTCGCCCATCGGCGCGAACCGGCTGATCTACCTGCCCTACCTGATGGGCGAGCGCAGCCCCATCCTGGACAGCAACGCCCGTGGTGCGTTCATTGGCCTTTCTGCCATGCACACCCGGCGGGATCTGATCCGCGCGGTGATGGAGGGCGTGATCTACTCCCAGCGGCAGAACCTGGACATTCTGCGGGGCATGCATGTGGTGCCTGAAACCATGCTGGCCTGCGGCGGCGGCGCGAAGAGCCCCTTCTGGCGGCAGATGATGGCGGACGTGTTCGGCATGCCCGTGCAGACGCTGGAGAACAGCGAGGGCCCGGCCCTGGGCGCGGCGATTCTGGCGGGCGTGGCGGCAGGCGTGTACACGGACGTGCCCTCCGCCTGCGAGCAGGTGGTGCGCCGCAGGGAGCCCCAGCTGCCCGACGAGGAGGCATCCCGCGCCTACGAGCCCTTCTATCAGCTCTACCGCGGCCTGTTCCCGGCCTTGAAGGATTCCTATGCCGCGCTGGCGAAACTGTAATATACCGTTTTTTTCCTCCGCCGGTGCGGCAGGCGCTTCACCGGCGGGGCTTTCCAAAGGCATGAATAAGGAGGCGTGAATCCCATGGAGATTCTGTCCGTATTCTCCCCCGAGTTCCGGGCCTATGGCCGGGTGGTGGAGGGCTATCCCGTGCAGGGCCTGCTGGACGCGCTGGCCAAGACCCCGCTGACCGAGGGCGTGGTGTACGTTCCCCGGGAGCCCCTGCTCCACGCGGCGCCTGATGCGCAATCCATCGGCGAGGGGCTCTACGGCGGCATGCCCTTCCAGCTGGGCTGGTGCAACGGCCACAACACGAAGCTGAACTGCCTGGAGTTCCACCGCGACAGCGAGTTCAACCTGGGCACGGAGGATTTCATTCTGCTGCTGGGTCTGCAGGGCGACATTGCGGATGGCAGGCTGGACACGGCCACGGTGAAGGCCTTCCGCTGCCCCGCGGGCGTGCTGGTTGAGGTATACGCCACCAGCCTGCACTACGCGCCCTGCCACACGGATCCCGCCAAGGGCTTCCGGGTGATGGTGGCCCTGCCCGAGAACACCAACACCGACTACCGGCCCGAGGGCGGCGCGAACGTGATGGACCGCATGCTCTGGGCGCGGAACAAGTGGCTGCTGGCCCACGCCGAGAGCGACGAGGCTGCCCAGGGCGCGGTGGTGGCGCTGGAGGGCGTGAACATCGACATCGCGGCGGAGCTGTAAGGCTGCGCAGGGGCTGATTGCGCCGGCACGGTTCGGAAACGGCCGTTATGGGCGCGGGCGGAGTGCAGCGCGTCATGCAGCCTTCCCCTCAGGGGAAGGTGGCCGAGCGCCAGCGAGGTCGGATGAGGTCGTTCCCTTGGCATCCCGCATGGCCTGCCGGATGAGGTCGCTGCGATGCAGCTTGCGCGATCCTGCCGTTTCCATTGCGGATGCAAGCATCCGCTCGGAAGCTCGCGTTTTTTCCGTTCCCTTTTTCTTTTCCGTTGTGTTGCGCCTGGGCTGCCGCCCAGACCCGCGCAGGGGCTAACGCCGCCCCTGCACCCGCGCAAGGGGCATCGCCCCTTGACCCTTTTCCGCTGGCGCGCTCCATGGAGTTGCGCTAAGTTGCTGTTTCCCCATGGCAAGTACCATTGACTATACATTCGCAAAGGAGAGGATTTCCCATGATGCAGAACAT
>JBJEUJ010000177.1:0-2311 GCA_051883775.1 Aristaeellaceae bacterium
TCTCAAACTCATGCCGGGCGCCGCCGCAGGGCACCGTGCGGATGGTGGCGTACTTTTTCCCGCGGATGTCCTTGACCCCCTGGGTGGCCCAGAGCAGGAAGGACAGCTGCTCCAGGCTCATGGGCTCCCGGGTATAGACCCGGGCGCTGCGCCGGTCGCGGATGAGGCCGGCCAGGTCGCTGCGCATGGGCAGGGCGGAGAAGTCCCGCGTCAGGGGAATGTGGCGCTCCGCCGGGGTGACCGCCGCCTTGCACAGGGGCGGCTGGGGCAGGCGAAGCTGCTGGTCGGATTCAAAGGCCTCTTCAAAGGGGTCGTCGGCCCGGCTGCCCCGGGTGAAGGCGCGCCCTTTGGCGATCAGCTCCTGCTGCAGCTGCTTGTCAAGCATGATGGTTGTCCTCCTTGCACAGAATCATGTTGGTTTCATCCGGCATGGGGTGGGCGTCCTCCCGGCCCCATCGCTCCGCCCAGGCGATCACCGCCCGGGCCGTTTCCTCCGGGGAGAGCCCGGAAGTATCCAGCACGTCCGTCATCCCCAGGGACATGAGCCACGGACGCTTCAGCGGCAGCAGCCGGGTCAGGGAATGCTCGAAGAAGCCCCGGTCGCGGGTGGGATCGGCCTCCCTGCGGCGGCGAAGGGTTTCCTCCGGCGCGTCCAGAAGGAGAATCCGCCGGGGCATGCAGGCTTCCGCCTCCAGGAGGCTGTCCCGGAGGGCGGCGGCCACGTCCCAGTCCATGCCGATGGTTTGCGGGTAATGCAGGGTGTAGAAGATGATCTCCTCCGCGCCGTAGTCCATCAGCGACAGGGGATAGCGCTGCGCCTCATGCCACCGGCGAACCTCATTGGCCAGCCACAGCCGCTGAATCTCCACATAGTTCCGGAAGCAGCGCTTGTCCAGGCCCCGGGCCTTCACCCGGGCGACCACATCCCCCGTGTCCTCCAGGCAGACGTGAATGTGGGGCGCGAGGCGGCTTACCGCCATGGCTGCGGTGGTTTTGCCCACGGCCATGCCTCCCTGCAGCGAAAGCACCACACCCATGGCTTAACCCTCCGCCGCCCGGCGCAGCAGGGTCACCATTTCCTCCCGGGTATAGCGGCGCAGGGGCGTTTCCACGCTGTTGATGAAGATCGTCGGCACATGCTCCGGGTGGTACATTTCCTGCACGCGCTCCTCCAGCTCCCGCAGGGCCCGGGTGTAGCGGCCCGACGCCAGGGCCTCCGTCAGCGCTGCGGCGTCCAGGCCCGCCGCTTCGGCCTCCCCGGCCAGCACGGCCATGTCCCCGATGTCCTTTTCCTCCAGGAAGTAGGCCCGGTACATGCGCTCGCTCCACTCGTCGCCCCGGCCATGGTCGCAGGCGTACAGCCAGCCCTCGAAGGCCAGGCGGGTATAGGGCCGGGGACAGACCATGGGGGGCAGCTTCATGGGCAGGTGAAGCTCCCGGCAGGGCTCCTCCAGCACACGCCAGCGGGCCTTGCGCTTTTCGTCATGGCAGGTGTCCACCCGGGGGGAGGGCTCCTTCGTCAGCTCGAAGGGCAGGGTGGTGATTTGCGCGGCGATGCCTGTTTCCGCCATGGCCTGATGCAGCGCCTCCCGTGCTGCCAGGCAGTAGGGACAGACATAATCGGTGATGAAGGTGATATGCAGCATGGCTTGAAACCTCCTTGATGACAACAGTATAGCATTCTTTGGGGAGAATGCAAAGGGAAAGGTTCCTCGGGGAATAAAGGAGGAAGCCCCCTTGCGCGGCGGCAGGGGGGCTTCCTGGTTGATGGATGCTGGATGATTCGCAGCGGGAACACCGGCGATTCAGCCTTCCCCTTCTTAGGAAGGTGGCCGGGCGCAGCGAGGTCGGATGAGGCCGTAACGTTGCGCCCTGTATGGCCTGTCGGGCGAGGATGCTTCCTGTGGGAGTTGCGCGAACCTGCCGTTTCCAACGCGGGCGAACTGTGTCGCCTGCTCGGAAACTCTCGTTTTTTCTTTTCCCTTTTGATTGATTCTTTATGTTGCGCCTGGGCTGCCGCGACATCCCTGCGCAGGGGCTAACGCCGCCCCTGCACCCGCGCAAGGGGTTTCACCCCTTGACCCTTTCTACGCTGGCGCGATCCCGTGGGGGTGGTTTTAGATGTTCAGCAGCTCGCTGTACACCTTCAGTGCGCCGTCGGTCTCGTGGGCCAGCACACGCTTGGCCAGCACCTTGCCCAGCTGCACGCCCTCCTGGTCAAAGCTGTTCAGGTTCCATACAAAGCCCTGGAACATCACCTTGTTCTCAAAGTGCGCCAGCAGCGCGCCCAGCGCCTTCGGGGTCAGCTTGT
>JBJEUJ010000178.1:0-8329 GCA_051883775.1 Aristaeellaceae bacterium
TCACCGCCCCCGCGCCCGCCGCCAGGGCAAGCATGGGCCAGCGCATCAGGTGAATGCCCCAGGGCAGGCCGTCCCGGTGCAGGCAGAACAGGAGCGCCAGCAGCGTCAGCAGCGCCATGGTGATCTGCGTGCCCTCCGTGCCGATGCCCTCGGTGAAGCCCGTCACCAGCGCGGTCATGGAGGCCGCGCCATCAAGCATGAGCAGCAGGGCCAGCAGCATGGACAGCATCACCGCGCCGCCGCGGCCCAGGGCCTTGCGGGCTGCCTCCGTCAGCGTGGATGCGCCCGTTTTCCTGATCGCCAGGCAACTCAGGCCGTACATCATCAGCCCCGGCGCAAGGCATACCGGCGCAAGCCACCAGCCCGCGCTGCCGCACAGGGGAATCACCCCCGTCAGCGCCGTGCGAAGCAGGGACACCACGCACCACAGCTGCACCTGGTGCATCCGGGCGCGTCGATCCCCCAAATGGCGCATGCGAAGGCGCTCCTCCGGGCTGTGAACGAGGGTGGTGGTTCTCATTTTCGTCTCCTGTCATAGCCCCGCATGGGGCCGGTGATGCGCTCCATCCGCCGGGGATTGGCCAGCCAGGTGCGCAGCCTCTGCCGCCACAGGGGCGCGCGGAGGAACACGTCCGGGTTGTGGGTTCTGTCCGGCGCAAGAGGCGCGGCGAAGGGCGAGCCCAGGCTGCGCATGCCGCACAGGCGGATGGCCGCGGCCCCCAGGCACAAGACCATCCCGTACAGCCCGAACACGCTGGCCACCGCCAGAAACAGCAGCTGCGCGATCCGGCAGGCCAGCCCCAGGGAATAGTCCGGCACGGCATAGCTGCCCAGGCTCGCCACCGCCACCACAATGATCAGCAGCGGATGCACCAGCCTGGCCTCCACCGCCGCCTGCCCCAGGATCAGCCCGCTGACCGTCCCCAGGGAGCTGCCCACCACGCCGGGCACCCGGGTGGCCGCCTCGCCGATGAGGTTGAACATGAGCAGCATCAGCAGCATCTCCATGGGAATGGACAGGGGCACCGCCGCCTGGCTCTCCAGGATGGCGGTGAGCAGCGTCACAGGCAGAAGCTCCGGGTGGAAGATCACCGCCGCCACGAATAGTCCCGGCAAAAGCAGCGTCACCGCCGCGCCCATCAGCCGCATCAGCCGCAGGAACGTGCCGTACTGCCAGCGCAGGGAGGTGTCGTCCGGGGTGTGGATCAGGTGCAGGATGCTCACCGGCATGCACAGCACCTGCGGCGCGCCGTCCATCACCAGCACAATCTGCCCCTCCCTCAGGAAGGACGCAGCCCGGTCGGGCCGCTCGGTCAGGCAGCACTGGGGCAGGAGGGCGTAGGGGTTGTCCTCCAGCAGCTGCTCCAGCGCGCCGATGGACAGCACATGATCCACATGCAGGCTGTCCAGGCGGTTTTTCAGCCGCGCCAGGCTGGCGGGATCCACCGCGTCCCGCAGGTACATCACGCACAGGCTCGTCGGACAGCCCTCGCCGATCAGGCGCATTTCGCCGATGAGCTGCGGCGTGGGCAGGATCCGCCGGATGAGGGTGATGTTGTCCCGGATGGCTTCGTTGAAGCCCTGGTGGGGGCCGTTGACCACGCTCTCGGTCAGCGGCGGCGACACGCTGCGCCGCACATAGGCGCGCACGTCAAAGCAGACGGCGCAGGGCATGCCGTCCATCAGCACCACGGCGTGGCCGTTCATCATTTTGCGGACGGCATCCCGGTAGGTGTCCGCCCGGGCGGTGTCCAGCAGGGGCGAGAGCGCCTCCAGGCTGGCGGCCTCCTCCCCGGGGAGCGCGTCCCCAGCGTGGGCCATGCAGGGCGCAAGCAGATAGTGCTGCAGGAAGTCCGCCGACACCATGCCGTCCACAAAATACACCGCCGCCTCCCGCCGGTAGACGCGGAAGGTGCGGCAGTGCATGTCGTCGTTGACGTCCCTGTTGAGCCGCTGCTCCATCACCTCAAGCGACCTGGCCAGGCGGGCGGATATATCATCGCTCATGCTTGTTCATCTCCGCAGGGAAGGTTGGCCCGGGGCGCAGGCGGCGCACCCGCAGCCTCCAGGCTGCAGGTGCGCGCCCGAAGGGATTTACCAGCGGCACTTGTAGCTGGAGCAGCAGCTTTCGTCAGCCTTGCCGTCGCAGCAGCCCTTCTTGGGGGCCACCTGGATGTCGGTCAGGGAGCACATGTTGTCCGTCTCGTGATGCTGGCAGCTTTCCACGCTGCAATGGATGCACTGGTTGTTCTTCTGGGCCATGATGAACACCCTCCTTGCCTTTGTCGCCGGGAAAACCGGCGCACAGGCATCATGCCCCCATTTGCCCCTTGTGATGCAATGGATTTTGTGGTATGATGTTCCTCGCTTGCGACTGTATTCGCTTTGCACCCCAATTTCATACTTAGGAAAGGAAGGTCTTCTATGTTCAAGAAGCTCCTCACCACCAGGTCTTTGTGCCTGAGCGCCATGATCGCCGCGCTCTACGCCGCACTGACCCTCCTGCTGGCTCCGATTTCCTACGGCGCGATTCAGTGCCGCATTTCCGAAGCCATGACCCTGCTGCCCATCCTGCTGCCCCAGGCCATTCCCGGCCTGGTCATCGGATGCCTGGTGGCCAACCTGCTCAGCCCCGTGGCTGTCTGGGATGTGATCTTCGGCACCCTGGCCACCCTCATCGCGGCCCTGGGCACCTACCGTCTGCGCAAAAGGCCCCTGCTGGCCGCGCTGTGCCCGGTGGTCGCCAACGGCGTCATCGTGGGCGTGATGCTGGCGGTTTTCTACGCCCTGCCCCTTTGGATGACCATGCTGGAGGTCGCCGTGGGCGAAGCCGTGGCCGTGGCCCTGGGCTTCATCCTGCTGGCCGCCCTGCGCAAGGTTGATCTGTCCCGGTTCCAGTAAAGGCGTCCATTTTGCTCGCAAGCAGGCGGGAATCGCCCGGAAAACAGGCGTTCCCGCCTTTTATCATGCCCTGGGAACATTTCTGTGATGAAACGGCGAATTTTTACCAGAATCATTTCCATCTGCGCTGCGGATGTGGTATAATACAGACTGGATTGTCTTGTGCATTGGAGGCAGATCCTTTTGACGAACGAACCCTTGCTGGTGCTGGCGTCGGCTTCTCCCCGCCGCAGGGAGCTGCTGGCCCTGACCGGGATTCCTTTTATCATTGACGCGCCCCAGGTGGACGAGCATTGCTCCCTGGGGGCGCGGGAGGCCGTGGCGGAGCTGTCCCGCAGGAAGGCGGAGGCAGGCGCGCTTCTGCATCCGGGCAAGGTGATCCTTGCCTCGGACACGCTGGTGGCGGTGGATGATCGCCCCCTGGGCAAGCCCCGGGACGAGGAGGACGCCTTCCGCATGCTTAGGAGCCTTTCCGGGCGCTGGCACCACGTGTACACCGGCGTATGCGTTGTGGACGCCCAGGGCGGCATGCACGCGGGCGTTGACGCCACCGCCGTGCGCTTCGGCGAGATGACCGACGGGGAGATCCGCGCCTACATCGCCACGGGCGAGCCCATGGACAAGGCAGGCAGCTACGCCCTGCAGGGCATTGCCGGGCTGTGGGTGGAGGAAATCTCCGGCTCGGCCAGCAACGTCATCGGCCTTCCCCTGACCCTGACCCGCCGCCTGCTGCATGAGGCCGGGCTGAACGTGCTGGGGCTGGCTGCGGACGGCGGCATTGATTGAGAATTGAGGATGGGATAGCATGGCTTTTTTCGCACCTGAGATCGGTATCGACCTGGGTACTTCCAATACGGTCGTGTATGTGCGCGGCCGGGGTATTGTGATCAGCGAGCCCACCATGGTGGTGATTGACAGCGGCAACAAGCGCAACGTCCGGGCCGTGGGCGACGAGGCAAAGTTCCTCATGGGCCGCACCAGCGAGGCGCTGACCGTGGTCAAGCCCATCAGGAACGGCTCCATCGCGGACTTCGACCTGACGGAGATGCTCCTGCGCTACTTTATCCGCAAGGCCATCGGCGTGAGCCACGTGGTCAAGCCCAAGGTGGTCGTGTCCGTGCCGGCGAACCTGCCTGCCGTGGCCCGCAAGGCCGTTTCCGAGGCGGCGGAGATCGCCGGGGCCAAGACGGTCTATCTGATCGAGAAGCCCTTTGCGGCGGCCATCGGCTCGGGCCTGCCGGTGTATGAGCCGGTGGGCAGCATGGTGGTGGACATCGGCGGCGGCACCACGGACGTGGCCATCGTGTCCCTGGGGGGCATCGTGGTGGCCCAGAGCGTCCAGGTGGGCGGCACGAAGATGGACGAGGCCATCATCAACTACATCAAGCGGGAATTCAACATGCTTATCGGCGACCGTACCGCCGAGGACGTGAAGATCGACCTGGCCACCGCCATGCCCCTGGTGGAGGGGCGGCAGGTGCGCATTCGCGGGCGGGATCTGCTCTCCCCCCAGGCCATGGACATTGAGTTCACCTCCGCCCAGGCCTACGAGGCTCTGCGGGAGCCCTGCCGGGCCATCATCGCGGCCATCAAGTGGGTGCTGGAGCGCACGCCCCCGGAGCTGGCGGCGGACATCATGCGCAGCGGCATCCACCTGACCGGCGGCGGCGCGCAGCTGTTCGCCATGGACCAGTTCATCGCCACGGAGCTGGGCATTCCCGTGCTCATCGCCAAGGAGCCGGAGGACTGCACGGTAATGGGCCTGGGCTACCTGGTGGAAAACATTCAGCTGCTCAACGCCATTGGCAAGAACGGCCTGCTGGCGGGAGAATGACCTCCGCCGCGGCCCCGACGTCCACGATATGCGAGGTGATTGATCCAACATGGCAAGGAAAAGGCACGATGACCGCAAGGCCCCCCAGGAGGAGCTGACGCCGGTTTATGACGACCTGATTTATGACGGGCTGGACAGCATCCGCAGGGATCTGCCCCGGGAGGAAGCCGCCGGGGAGGAGGGCGATTCCGACACGCCCGAGCGCGCCCTGTCCAAGCTGGAGGCCGAGGTGAACCCCGGCGGGGATGGCGAGGAGGACGACGCTTCCCCCCGCCGCAAGCACAAAAAGAAGGAACATCCCCCCGTGGAGGAAAAGCGTGAGCGCAAGCAGGTGCCCGCCAGGCTTCGGCAGGTGGTGCTGGTGCTGATCACGCTGGTGATCCTGGGCACGCTGGCGGTCATGCTGCTGGCGCGCATTATGCCGGAGGTATCGCTGCTCCAGGCGCCGGAGGAGGCCGTATCCCGGGCCGTCACGCCGGTGCAGTCGGTGTTCTCCAATATCACGGAGTCCGTCGCCGGGTATCTGCGCAAGCTGAAGCTGCGCGCCAACCTGGAAGAAGAATACAACAAGCTCCGCGCGGAAAACGAGCAGCTGGTCTACCAGGCCATGCGCGCGGACGAATTGGAGCATCAGCTGGCGCAGTTTGAAAACATCCAGGACGAGATGAGCGCCAACGAGAACATGAACCCCATCGCCTGCACGGTCATCGGCCGTGACGACGGCAATTATTTCTCCACCTTCACCATCAACCGCGGAAAGCGGGACGGCATTGCGGAATTCATGGCCGTGACCATTTCCGGCGCGCTGGTGGGCTATACCGAGACCGTCAAGGAGACGGAGAGCACCGTGCGCACCATCATCGACAGCGAGGCCTCCATCGCCGGACTGATCCAGTCCAGCCGCGATCAGGGCACGGTGCGCGGCACCCTGGGCATCGACGGCCAGGCCATGTGCCGCATGTACTATCTGCCGGACGATCATCTGCCCCGCCCCGGCGACGTGGTGGTGACCTCCGGCGTGGGCATGTCCTTCCCCAAGGGCATTCCCATCGGCACGGTGCGCGAGTCCACCCGTGGCATGGAGTCCAACAAGCAGTACATCGTCGTGGAGCCCAGCGTGGACTTTGAGCATCTGGAATACGTGATTGTGCTGCGCTATCAGCCCACGGCGGAGGCCGTGCAGGGCCGCAGCAGCACCAGCAGCTACAGCGAGTTTGTGCCCCTGGCCACGGCCAGGCCCATGCCCACGCTGCGCATCGGCTCCACCACGCGCTTTGGCGAGACCCCCGCACCCACGGAGGAGCCTACGCCCACGCCCACCCCGGAGCTGACCCCCACGCCGACGCCCTCGCCCACGCCTACGCCTGAAATCACCATTTCCGGCCCGGTGTATGAGTACAACGTCGTTGGCGGCGAGCCCACGCCCTCCCCCACCCCCACGCCTACACCGACCCCCACGCCCTACATCACCATCAATCCCGGCGAGCTGACCTATGAGGAGGATACACCGTGAGGAAGCTGTCCGCACTGTGGCAGGCCGCCAAGGGACAGGTGAAGTTCTTCCTGGTGGTGCTGCTGGGGTACCTGTTTCAGGTGTGCGTCATGCCCTATTTCTCCGTGGGCGGCGTAACGCCCAGCCTGCTCTTTGCCGTTGTCGCCATCCTGACGGTGGGCTACGGGCGGCTGCGGGCGCTGTGGGTCGGCGGGTTCTACGGCATTGTGATGGAGACCATGCTCTCCTCCCTGTCCATGCTGAACCTGCTGCTCTATCCGCTGGACGCGGTTTTCTGCAGCATCTTCTTTGCCGACAAGAGCGACAAGAAGCTGGAGGAGGAGCGCAGCATCGGCCGCGCCACCGTGCGCCAGCATGACCTGCGCGCCCGCCTGGAAAGCCTGGCGGACGCCGTTCGCGGCGCCCCGGGGCAGAACGCCAGCCCCTACATCCGCACGCCCCTTTGCGCAGGCATGAACGTGCTGATCTATGAGATTGTCAACCTGATCTACATTTACCTGGGCGGCACGGTGCTCACGCAGGCGCACTACATGCGCTCCCTGACCAACATCCTGCTGACGGTGCTACTGACCATGATCCTCATGCTGCCGGTGCGCCGCTTTCTGGGCTTCCGCAAGCCCGTGCAGGAAAAGCGGCCCGCCATTCGTTATTGAAGCGTATTCCTGTCAACCTTGATGCAGAGAGGAGGTACCCCTTGAGCAACCTGAAAACGGGAATGAAGTGGCGCTTTTTTGCCTTTGTGCTGATTCTCTTCGCCATGTTCCTGTATCTGCTCAGCGGCCTGGTGAACCTGCAGCTGCGCCAGAGCGAAACCTACTCCGAGGCGTCGGAAAGCGGCCGCACCAAGACCATTGTCCTCCGGGGCAAGCGCGGCAATATTATCGACGCGGATTCCGTCATTCTGGCCGAGGATGAGCTGATCTACAACGTCACCTTCTACAAGGACGCCAGCGAGAGCAGCAACAGCGATTACCTCACCTACACCAGCTCCATTATCAACACCATTGAGATTATCGAGCGCAACGGCGGCAAGCTGGCCTTCGACTACGTCATCGGGCGCAACGAGGAAACCGGCGAGTGGCAGTTCAATTTCGGCTTGGGCGTGAGCGACAGCGTCCTGCAGAAGCGCGAGGACCAGTGGCGCTCCAACAACTATGTATCCAGCCTGAAGTCTTTCCCGGACGCCGCCTCCTGCCTGGAGCAGCTGAAGAAGCGCTACCACATCGTCAACTCCCAGGAGGAGAAGGACGCGCGCATTCTGGAGGCCGGCGACAAGGCCGCCAATTATCAGAACGACTACATCCTGGATGAGGAGACCATGCTCAAGGTCATGGCCGTCTACTCCGAGATGCAGATGAACGTGTTCAACTCCCAGCCCATCCCCATTGCCGAGGATGTGACCTATGAGACGGTCATTGAGGTGGAGACCCGCTCCATGACATTGCCGGGCATGGAGATCTCCGTGGGCACCAAGCGCGTTTATCCCAAGCAGACCCTGGCCAGCCAGGTGATCGGCTACATCGGCAAGATTCCCAGCCAGAGCATGTGGACCACCCTGCAGGCCAAGGGCTATTCCTACAACGACACCATCGGCCGCGACGGCATCGAGTCCTCCATGGAGGACTGGCTGACGCAGAATTCCTCCCTGCGCCAGGGCAGCCGCGTGGTGGAGCGCGACAACTGGTCCAAGGTGGTGCGCGAGCTGAGCTACACCGAGCCCCAGGACGGCAACAATGTCAAGCTCACCCTGAAGGCCAGCTATCAGCAGCAGGCCGAGCGTGCCATCGCCAACAACGTCAACGCCATCCGCACCTCCCAGGAAAAGCTCATGGTCAGCGACGACTGGCTGGAGGCCAACAAGGCGGAAATCGCCACCCGCGACTGGGAGAAGTATCCCATGAAGCTGGCCGAGCACGGCTGTCTGATTGTCCTGGATATGCAGGACCGGGTGCTGGCCATGGCCAACTATCCCACCTACGACCTGAACGCCCTGGTGGCCGCCGGCGATGAGGCCGTGGCCATCCTCTCCGACGAGCGCAACCTGCTGCTGAACTACGGCATTCACGCCCGCGGCACCCCCG
>JBJEUJ010000178.1:8429-12121 GCA_051883775.1 Aristaeellaceae bacterium
TCCGACGAGCGCAACCTGCTGCTGAACTACGGCATTCACGCCCGCGGCACCCCCGGCTCCATTTTCAAGATGGTCACGGGCTTCGGCGCGCTGGCGGAGGGCGAGCTCAAGCCCACGGAGCGCATCTCCGACGGCGGCTACTACACCAAGTACAACAACGACCTGAATACCGCCCCCAAGTGCTGGATCAGCTCCAACTACATCTGGAAGCACGCCAACCAGACCATCGTGGAGGGCCTGTCCCACTCCTGCAACTATTTCTTCTACGAGCTGGGCAGCCGTCTGGGTGAGGAGCGGCTCTACCGCTACGCCTCCCTGTTTGGCCTGACCTCCCGCACAGGCATCGACCTGCCCGGCGAGGTTCGCTCCGTGGTGGGCAGCCAGAACACCCTGTACGATCCCACCAAGGCCATGAACGAGGCCAGCCAGGACACCTCCATGCCCATCATCGTTTTCAACGCCATCAAGAAGCATCTGAAGTCCTGCGGCGCATCCCGCAACATCGAGTATGACGACGAGCGCCTGTCCGTGTGCGCCAAGCGTCTGATGGACATGGCCGTGAACTACAACGAGTCCGAGTGGCTGGACAACATGCGCACCATCCTCATGGAAGAGCTGAACATGACCAAGGAAATGGTGTACCTGCAGTCGGTCATCGGCGACACGTACAACTACATGAACGACATCAAGTGGGGCGGCGGCCAGACCATTCTGACGGCCATCGGCCAGTCGGTCACGGTGGTGACGCCCATTGCCGTTGCGCGCTACGTCTGCGCGGTGGCCAACGGCGGCTATGTCTACAATGTATCGCTGGTGGACTCCATCATCTCCCCCGAGGGCGAGATCCTCAGCCAGCGCGAACCGCAGCTGATCAACCAGCTGGAGGATCCCAACGACTACATGTCCCTGATCCGCCAGGGCATGCAAGGCGTTGTGGACGAGTCCGGTACCGCGAGCAAGTACTTCAAGAACTGGAAGTACGACGCGGCAACGGTCCTCGCCGCGAAAACAGGCACGGCGCAGACCACGGACATCGACCTGGAGAACAACGCGTGGTTCGTGGCCTTCGCGCCCTATGACAACCCGGAGATCGCCGTGGTCAGCTTTATCCCCAACGGTTACTCCGGCGGCGAGGCTTCCCAGGCAGCCCGCGACTTCATTGAGTGGTATCTGGATCAGAAGACCCTGCGCACGGTGGACTACGACCTGCCCTCCGGCAATTCCCTCGCCCCGTAACCAGAGGGCGCTGCCCTCTGGACTCCCGCTCAAGGGGCATCGCCCCTTGAGAATCCCATTCCGCGATTCAGTCGCGCGCCTTCGGGCCTGCGCGCTGCGCGTGGGAGGCGGGAGACGGGTATATGTACATGTTTGATGAAATGGAGCGTTTCGTATGGGCAAAGCATGGCTGATTGCGTCCGGCAAGGGCGGCGTGGGCAAAAGCACCGTGGTATCCGCGCTGGCGGTGGGGCTGGCCCGTCAGGGGCTGAAGGCCTGCATTGTGGATGCGGACATCGGGCTTCGCGACCAGGATGCGCTGCTGGGGCTGGAGAACCGCATTGTCTACGACCTGGTGGACGTATGCAACAAGGACTGCCGCCTGCAGCAGGCGCTGATCAGCCCGCCCAACGAGCCGAAGCTGACCCTGCTGCCCGCGGCGCAGTTCGCCCGGGCGAAGGAGCTGGACCCCAAGGCATTCCGCCGCATCATTACGGAGCTGAAGCGCACCAACGACCATGTGCTGATCGACTGCCCCGCGGGCATTGAGCGGGGGCTGCGCGGGCTGCTCTCCGCCGACGTGGAGGAGACGGTCGTTCTCTGCACGCCAGACGATGTTTGCATCCGCAATGCCGAGCGGGCGGTCTTCACCCTGGACGGTAAGCATCTGCCCCGGCCCTGGGTGATTGTGAACCGGCTGAACCCCGATCTGATCCGCGCGGGCGAAATGTATTCCGCCTCCGTGGTGGCGCAGACCCTTGACCTGCCCCTGCTGGGCGAAATTCCCGAGGACCCCACCATTTACCGGACGCTGATTACCCATATGTCCCTCATGGACGCGGACTGCGAGGGCCAGCGGGCGCTGAGCCGCATTGCGCGGCGCATGGCTGGCGGAAGCATCCCCTTCCCCGCCTATGGCACGGAGCCCCTGCCCTGGTATCGCCGTCTGATGTACCGCCGACCCAAGGAGGTTAAACGCCTTGATCGCTGAAAACAGACGTTCACGGGCCCATGTTGACAAAACGCTGCTGATCCTGGTTTTCGCCATGTCCATCTTCGGTGTGCTGGCGGTGTCCGTGGCCACCTATTCCACCACCTCCAGCTCCGACGCGCCGCTGCTGAACCATATTGTGGAATCCTCCTCTGCGGTGCGTCAGTGCATCTTCCTGTTCCTGGCGCCCTTCGTGGTGGCGGTGATTCTCAACATTCCCTACGACATGCTGCGCCGCCGCACGGAGCTGATCTACTATGGCAGCACGCTGCTGATCTTCGTGGTGTGGATTTTCAACCGTGCCGAGGGCGTGAAGGCCTGGCTGGACATTATCTGGGGCTTCACCATTCAGCCCTCGGAGTTCGCCAAGCTGGCCATGATTCTGATGATGGCCAAGACCCTCTCCCGCTACGACAGGCCCATGAGCACGGTGAAGGAATTCATCCACATCATGCTCCTGCTGGGCGTACCCTGTCTGATCATTCTGCTCTCCGGC
Organism: Aristaeellaceae bacterium; assembly: GCA_051883775.1. Taxonomy (GTDB): domain Bacteria; phylum Bacillota; class Clostridia; order Christensenellales; family Aristaeellaceae; genus UBA11524. The sequence goes on from JBJEUJ010000178.1 coordinate 11,132, forward strand.
GAAACGGGCTCCATGATGGTGATTGTGTTCCTGTTCGCCGTGATGCTGTACTTCTCCAATGTGGACATGAAGCTGCTTTTGGGCATGGCTGCCGCTGCCATTCTGGCGGTGCTGGCGCTGTACGGCTTCATGGTGGCCTCCGGCTCGGACGACTACCGCCTGGCCCGCATCCTGGCCTTCATCAACCCGGAGCTATCCCCCCTGGGCGACGCCTACCAGCAGTCCCAGAGCAAGATGGTCATTGGCTCCGGCGGAATGTGGGGCATCGGCATGTTTGTGGACGGCGCCATGTCCCAGCTGAACTACGTGCCTGCGGACTGGACGGACTTCATCTTCTCCACCATTGGCGAGGCCTGGGGCTTTGTGGGCTGCAGCCTGATTCTCCTGGGCTACCTGCTGATCCTTCTGCGGATGCTCTACCTGGCCCGCTACACCCGGGACAAGTTCGGCATGCTGGTGATCATCGGGGTGATGGGCATGCTGCTGTTCCACGTTTTCGAGAACATCGGCATGACGCTGGGGCTCATGCCCATCACGGGCATTCCCCTGCCCTTCCTGTCCTACGGCGGCTCCAACATGGTGACGAACATGGGCGGCGTGGCCCTGGTGCTCAACGTCACCAAGAACCGCAGCCTCTCCCACTCCGTGCTGACCCCGCAGACCCACACGAACATCTACAGCTCCACCCGCAGAACATAACAAAAGCACCCTGCATGGCACATTGCATGCAGGGTGCTTCTTTTTTTGCCGTTACCGCCGCATCGCAGCAGCCATGCCTTCCCCTTTGGGGAAGGTGGCCGAGCGCAGCGAGGCCGGATGCGGTCACATCTGCGGGGAAGCCGGATCAGGTCGTCTGCGATGCAGTCCACGGAGCCTGCCGTTTCCCTCGCGGGCGAACTGCGTCGCCTGCTCGGAAACTCCCTTGGTTTTGGGGAGGACGCTGGGCTGCCGCCCAGACCTGCGCAGGGGCTAACGCCGCCCCTGCACCCG
>JBJEUJ010000179.1:0-12075 GCA_051883775.1 Aristaeellaceae bacterium
TTGACCGCGCTGTCGTGGAAGGAGGAGGAATAGCACTCGATCAGCGACCAGCCGTTGTCCAGGTTTTCCAGCACATGCACGCCCTGGGTGCCCCGGGTCACCACGCCCACCTTGTCGCTGTTCTCATCCGGCTCGGCCCGCAGGCTGAGCTGGGTCTTTTCATTGCCGCTGATCACCGTGATGGGCTGCATAAGCATCTCCCATACGGCAGCCTCGTCGGTAATGTCCATGGGCAGGGTCCAGTAATTCATGCCGGTATCGGTCTGATAGGGGCTGGAATAGGCCGGGGTGAACGAGCGCTGATCCGGCACCTCCTCCAGGGACACCAGCGTCTCCTCGCCGCTGTCCTCCGCAAGAGCCTCCTGGGTCTCAGGCTCCTGCGTGGGCTCCGGCGTGGGCGCAGCCGCAGGCTCGGGCGTGGCCGTCTCCGGGGGGGTGAAGCCCGTCAGGATCACATTGATATGCTCCTCGTTGGAGGGATAGCCCGCAGCGTCGGACAGCGTAAGGGTCAGGGCGACCTCGCCGTCCTGCAGGCCCGCGCCATCAAAGACAATGCTGCCGCTCCCCTCCTGCACCGGCACGGTTTTCAGGCTGCGCCACGCGCCGCCCACCCATGCGCCCATGGTCAGCGAGCCGTCCACGCTGGCGTAGAAATCCACCGTGAGGGGCGCCTCCGGGGTCACCACGGTGGCCGAAGGGGTGATGCTGGTCAGATAGGGCGCATAGCTGCCGATGACAATGGGCGCGCTGGCGGTCTGCCCGTTCAGGGTCAGCACCAGCTGCCAGGCTCCCTCCGGCGCGGGCACGCCCTGATAGGTGCCGTTCCACCACAGGGTGTTGCGGCCCTGCACCGCCGCAAAGGCCTCCATCACCACCGAGACGGTCTGCCCGGCCTCATCCGCCACCACCAGCGCGGCGCTGCCAGCCTGGGGCGCATCGAAGGTCAGCGTCGCGGCCTTGCCCGGGCGGACGGTCTCCGTGGGAGCGTACAGCGTCAGCTGCGCGCTCTCCGCCAGGGCGGATGCAAGGAGCAGAAGCAGCAGCACAGGAATCAGCGTCAGGTACTTGCGCATGGGTCGTCCTCCAGCATGTTATTCATCGCTTGTTGTCCGCGCGGGGGATCCGTACTATCATAGCAGATTTCCCCGCAAATTACCAGCACCCCGGGAAAAGCAGCTCCGGCAGCCTGTCCGCCGATGGGGCCCGCAGGTCGCAGGGCTCCAGGGGGAAGCGGTTCTCCCCGTCCACCAGGCAGGCAAGCATGCCCGCGCCCCGCCCCGCCTGCACGTCCAGGGGACGGTCGCCGATCATCATACAGGCCTCCGGCGGCAGGTGGAAGCGCTCCATCAGGTGCAGGAGCATGTCCGGCGCGGGCTTGCGGGGGAAGCCCTCCTGGGGGCACACCGCCGCCGTAAAGCAGCCCTCCAGCCCGCAGCCCGCGAGCAGCGCCATGGCGTCCTCCGCCCGGCGGTGGGTGGCCAGGTAATGCCTGCACCCCGCCCGGGTCAGGGCCGACATAGCCTCCGGTATCCCCGGCATGGGCGATACCTCCCCCGGGTGCAGCACGGCCTCGGCGTGATAGCGGCGGAGCAGCTCCTCCGCCGAAAGGCCGTTCTCCCGGGCCAGGGTGTCGGCGCACTCGGGCAGGCTCTGCTTCATCAGGCGCATGCTCCGCTCCGGGGAAAGCGCAATCCCCATCGACCCTGCCGCCCGCACCATGGCCGCGGCCATGGCGGGGTAGGTGTCCATCACCGTGCCGTCAAAGTCCCAGAACAGCTCCGTCACCTGCGGCTCCGACAGCGCCAGCTGCCGCGCCACCGCCGTGTCCGCCGGGCAGAAGGCGTAATGCAGCATCTCCCGCGGCTGCACGAAGGCGCAGGCCTCATGCTCGGTCAGCACGGGGGTGTGCGCCGTCCGCGCCGTCAGGAAGGTGAACAGGATGCCCTCCGCCTCCCGCTGGCACAGCGTCCGCACCTCCGTCACCGGCAGGGCCAGCTCCTCCCGCAGCTCCCGGATGAGGCACGCAGCCGCGTCCTCGCCCTCCTCCTGCTTGCCCCCGGGGAACTCCCACAGGTGGGCGTTGTGCCGCCCCTCACCCCGCTGGCAGATCAGGACGCGCCCGTCCTCCCGGCGGATGATCCCCGCTGATACGCGTATCATGCCCAGCCCTCCTTGAGCATGGCAATCTCCGCCGCGTAGCCCTCCAGCTCGTTGGGCGTTTCCAGCAGGAAGGGCAGCTCCCGCAGGGCCGGGTGGGTCATCACCCGCAGGATGGCCTCCGTCCCGATGGTGCCCTGGCCGATCTTCTCGTGCCTGTCCTTGCGGGCGCCGGGAGGGTTCTTGCTGTCGTTGATGTGCACGGCCTTCAGCCGGTGCAGGCCCACGGTATTGTCGAAGGCCGCCAATACGCCGTCCAGGTCGTGCACAATGTCGTAGCCCGCGTCGCTGACATGGCAGGTGTCCAGACACACGCCCAGGTGATCGGACAAGGCCACCCGGTCGATGATCGCCCGCAGCTCCTCAAAGCTGCCGCCCACCTCGCTGCCCTTGCCCGCCATGGTTTCCAGCAGGACGGTGGTGCGCATGTCCGCCCAGAGGATGCTGTTGAGCATATCGGCAATCTGCTCAATGCCCACGTCAATCCCCTGACCCACATGGCTGCCGGGATGGAAGTTGTACAGGTTCCCCGGCAGATGCTCCATGCGCTGCAGGTCGTCCAGCATGGTGCGCCGGGCGAAATCCCGGATGGCCGGATCAGCCGAGCAGCCGTTCAAGGTATAGGGCGCGTGGGCCAGGATGGTGCCGATGCCGTTTTCCTCCGCGAAGGCCAGGTAGGCGGCCACGTCCTTTTCGTCCAGCGCCCTGGCGGAGCCGCCCCGGGGATTGCGGGTGAAGAACTGGAACGTGTTCGCCCCGATGGACACAGCCTCCCGGCCCATGTGCAGATAGCCCTTTCCGGCGGAGAGGTGGCAGCCGATGTGCAGCATAGCGCTTCTTCCTTTCAATCCTTGATGACCAGGCCCAGGAGCCGTGCCAGCTCCGCAGCCTGCAGGGGGGTGACCACCATGCCCCGCATGTCCGGGATGCCGATGCTCAGCCCGTTCAGGCGGCAGGTGCGCAGGTCAACGCCCTTCATGGACGTCATGTGGACGGTGGCCCGGGTCAGGTCGCAGTCCGCAAGCTCCGCCTGCTTGAGCGTCACGGACTCCAGGGCCGCTTCCTGCATCGCGCAGGAGGCGAAGCGGACGTGGTCGGTCTTGCCTTCCGCCAGATTGAGGAAGTCCGCCCTGCAGCCGGTGAATTCTGTCTGTCGCATAAGCACGCGGATCATGTCCGCCCCCGTCAGGCGGCAGGTGTCCAGCCGGCAGCGCACCAGCACCGCGCCCTCCAGCCTCGCTGAGGACAGGTCGCAGTGGTCGAATACCACATCCACAAAGCCTGCCCGGCGCAGATCGCACCCGGCCAGACAGCACTTGCGCAGGATGCACCCGCGCCATTCCCGCCCGTGGAGATCCTTCCCGGACAGGTCAAGGCCCTCCAGCAAAAGGCCCTCCAGCTCGTCCTCGTCCGGCAGCGCGGGCAGAGCCGTCAGCGGCTCATCCAGCCGGGGCGCGTCCAGTTTCATGGGCAGTCTCCTTTACAGCGTGATTTGTCCCGTCAGGATGCCCGCGCGCAGCGTCCGTACCGGCGCGAAGAACATCACCGCCGCCGCCAGCGCCCGGGGGGCTTCTCCCACCCGCGCCGGAGCAGCCTCGGCGGCATGCCCTGCATCATGCGCGTTCGCTCCAGGTTTCCGCATTCACCCGGCGTCGGGCATGCTGTCCGCCATTTGCTGTACCAGCTTCTCCACATGGCGGCGGGCCTCGGTGGCGGAGGCCTCGGCCTCGTCGGCGGAGACGGGCTTGTCGCCCATCAGCCCCACAAACTGGCTGACCTTCAGGCCCAGCGCCTCCTGCATGGCCGCGTCGCTGCCCTGGGGCGCCACCAGATAGTAGCACAGCAGGGAGTCCTCCTGGCCAATGCGGTGGGCCCTGTCCTCCGCCTGGGAATGCACCGCCGGGCTCCAGTCCAGTTCGCCAAACACCACGCAGGTGGCCCGCTGCAGGTTCAATCCGCTGGCCGCCCGCAGGCTGATGCACAGCACGTCCGTCTTCCCGGTCATGAACCGCTCCACCGCCCGATCCTTCATGGCGGAGGTTTCCCGGCCCGTGATGAACCCCGGCTCGAACTGCCGCAGCTCCTTCTTGTACAGGTCCATCACCTCATGGTGGTGGGCGAAGAGCAGCACCTTCTCCCCGCCCTCCAGCAGCGCCCGCACAAACTGGCACACGTAGGGGGCCTTCGCCACCCCCGTGGCCTGCCGCGCCCGCTGGCTGATCTGCTCCTCCAGCATGGCCCGGGCCGAGGCGGTCAGGGCGCCGTCGGTTTTCCAGCGCAGGAGCTGAGGCAGAATCGGCTCCATCAGCTGGGCGTAAACCTTGTCGTTCCAGTCCAGCTCCTGCACCAGGCGGCGCTTGGGGGGCAGCTCGCCCAGCACCTGCTGCTTGGTGCGCCGCAGCATCAGCCCCTCCCGGCGCAGGTAATCTCCCAGCACGTCCGGCTTGATGACCACCGCGCTGCCGTAGCCGTAGCACCACTCCCGGGAGAAGCTCTCCCAGTCCCCCAGGAAGTGGTAATCCAGGATGTTGATCACATTCCAGATTTCCCCGCCCTTGTTGTAGATGGGCGTGCCGGAGAGGCCGACGACCTGCTCGCAGCTTTCCGACAGGAGGCTGGCGGCGGAGTATTTCTCCGTGCCGGCGTGGCGCAGCTCCTGGATTTCGTCGAAGATCACCGCCCGCCACGGCAGGGTGGGCAGCGCGTCCTTCCAGCCCCGCAAAAGCAGGTAGTGCATGATGTAAATGTCCGCCTCGAGCAGGTCGTAGGGCTTGAGGCCCCGGATCACATGAATGCGCGGCGGGTGGCCGTTCACGCGCAGGAACCGCCCCGCCTCCTCCTGCCAGTTGCGGCACAGGTGGGCCGGGGGAATCACCAGCGCCGGGAAGGACTTCGTTGCCGCCAGCCAGGCCAGGGCCTGCACCGTTTTGCCCAGGCCCATTTCGTCCGCCAGCAGGCACCGGTCGTGCTGCATCAGGAAGGCCAGGCCCTCCTGCTGAAAGTTCATCAGCTTCCCGGTGAAGCTGCCCTCCGGCGGCTCCATCTTCCCGGGCATCAGCGCGGCCTTCTCCCGGCGCACGGCGGCGCAGCGGGCGTCGCTGACGGCCTTGTCCCACATTTCCCTGTCCGCCGGGCGGATGTCCAGGGGAAAGCGCAGCATCAGCCAGCACAGCTCCCCCACCATCCGCCGGTGGGCCGTGAAGCGGGCCTCGCCCCGCTTGCTCCCCGCCGAGCCCGGAAACAGCCGCTTGCACATCTCCGTCACGGAGGGGTCGCCCTTCACCACCCAGCAGCGGCTTCGGCGGTTGTAGCTCAGCGTGCCGTACACATGGCTTTGCAGGCTGTAATTTTCCTGCAGGTAGGCCGGCAGCAGCGCCGCGTCCTCCCGCCAGGACTCATCGGTCATAGCGCGATCCCCCACAGGCGGTTCAGGCACACCAGGCGCAGGGGCTTCCCGGCCATGGCGGGCGGCAGATCCACCGTTTTTTCCGTGACAAGAATGAGGCCCTCCACCCGCGCACAGGCTGCGTAGCGCTGCAGCTGCGCGCGGATGCGCCGCCTGTCCGGCTGGCCCCGCTTGATCTCGATCCCCACGCCCCCGCACATCAGGTCGATGCGGCAGCGGGGAGCCAGGGACACCTCGTGCTCATAGGCGATGCCCGCCGCGTCCAGGGCGTCCATCACCAGCCGGTGCAGATCGTACTCCCCCTGCTGGATGGGCGCGCGCAGGACGCGCAGGGCGGTCAGAATGCGTTCCATCAGTAGATCCCCGCCATGGCCTGGGTCAAAAGGCCCATGGCCCCGGCCACGTCGGCCTGGCTGGGATTGCCGGAATTGATCACCGCGCTCAGGTTGCTCATGGCGGACTGGATGGCCCCGTACTGGGCGCTGGAGGAATCCATGCCGGAGAGCATGCTCTGGGCCTGGCTCAGCAGGGCCTGGGCGTCGGGGATGAGGGTGTTGGTGACCACCGTATTGCTGCCGCTGCTGCCGGGGGTGGTGTGCCAGGTGCACTGGATGCCGGAGGTCACGGCGGAGGCGCCCAGGTACTCGGTCAGCACATCGTTGTACTCCGTGCCGATGAACTGGTACAGCGGGTGGCCCTTGGGGATCACCACCACGCCCTTGGAGGCGGTGTTGGTGCAGTAGGGCCCGGCGATCATGCCGCTGTCCAGGCAGACGGTCTGCACCTGATGCATCTGGCAGGAGACGGTGGGCACGGTGCCCTGGGCCCAGTAGTCAGTGACGGTGCCGTAGCCCATGGCGTCGGAGCGGCAGGCGTCGGTGGCCAGTTGGCCGGAGACGGCGCAGGTGGTGGCCTTCACCAGGCCGTACTGGCTGGGATCGCCGTCGAGGATGTCCCGGTTTGCCAGTCCTGCATGAATCTTGCTCATGTAGCTCTGCCACAGGGGCGCGGCCGCGCCGGAGCCCGTGGACTTGGAGGACAGGGCCTTGTAGTTGTCATGCCCCACCCACAGCGCGGAAGAGTAGTACCCCGTCATGCCGGAGAAGAACACGCCCTTCTGGTCGGAGTTGGTGCCGGTCTTGCCGGCGACGGTCTGGCCGCTGATCTTGGCGGTGGTGCCCGTGCCGGAGGACACCGCATCCTTGAGCATGTCCACAATCAGCCAGGAGGTGGACTCGCTGAACACCCGCCGGCGCTCCTGGTTGGCGTGGCCGTCCCAGACCACGTTGCCCTCGCTGTCGGAAATGCCCAGGACGGAGATGGGCTCCTGGTATACGCCGCCGTTGGCCAGCACGCCGAAGGCCACGGACATCTGCAGGGGCGTGATGCCGCTGGAGCCCAGGCTCAGGCCGAAGGGCGTGGCGTCGATATGGTCGTCGTCAATGCCCAGCCGGTGCAGGAAGTCCACCGACCGGTCCACGCCCACCAGGGTCATCAGGGTCTGGGCGGCGGCGGTGTTCAGGCTCTTCTTCATGGCATAGCGCAGGGTGGTGGGGCCGGTGTAGCCGCCGCCGCCGTAGTTCTTCGGCCAGGTGTCCTTGCCGTTGGAGCCCTTCCAGCCGGAAATGGGCAGGGGCATGTTGAACACGATGCTGGCCGGGGACGCGCCCAGCTCCAGCGCGGGGGCGTAGACGGAGATGGGCTTGATGGAGGAGCCCACGGGCATCTTCATGTCGGTGGCGCGGTTGAGGGTCTTGCGCTGGGTGGGCACGGTGCGGCTGCCCACAATGGCCTTCAATTCGCCCGTGCGGTAGTCCAGCACCACCGCGGCGCACTGGGGCTGGATAATCTCGTCATAGGTGCCGTCGGCATTGCGGGCGCGGTAGATCTTGTCCGCGGGATCCCGCAGGGAGGGATACTTGGTCCAGTTGGCCACGGTGTCCTCCACGGTGGTCTGGATGTCCGTGTCGATGGCCAGCATCACCCGGTAGCCGCCGGTGCGCAGCTTGTTCTCCATGGCGTTGCGGTTGGCGGTGGTGTTTTCCAGGCCGTTCAGCTCCAGGAGAATGTCCACCACCTCGGTGATGGCATATTCCACATAGTGCGGATAGTCATACATGCCGCTGGAGGCGGTGGGATCCGTCTCCAGCACGTTGGCCGTGGCCGGATTCAGGGCCTCCTGGTACTGCTCGTAGGTGATGAACTGGTTCTCGTACATGCACCGCAGAACGTAGTCCGTGCGGTTGTTGGTGATGGCGACGTAATCCACGCCCTCCTTGGAGCGGGTGTAATAGTTCCGCCGGGGGTTGTAGTAATAGGGGCTGTTGCAGGTACCGGCCAGCATGGCGCACTCCCGCAGGGTCAGCTCCGCCAGGGACTTGCCGAAGTAGCCCTCCGCTGCGGTCTGCACGCCGTAGTAGTTTTCACCCAGCCAGATGGTGTTCAGGTAGCACTCCAGGATCTCGTCCTTGGTGTAGCGGGTCTCCAGCTGCATGGCCAGGTAGGCCTCCTGAATCTTGCGCTTGTAGCTTTGCTCGGAGGACAGAAGGGTATTCTTGATCAGCTGCTGGGTGATGGTGGAGCCGCCCTGCACGCTGGAGGATGTCAGGTTGGACACGAAGGCGCCCACAATACGCTTGATATCCACGCCGCTGTGGGTGTAGAAGCGGGCGTCCTCCACCGCCACGAAGGCCTGCTGCAGATACTTGGGCATGGCGGCGATGGACACCATGACGCGGTTCTCGATGCCCTTGTACTCGGTGATCAGGTTGCCGTTGCTGTCATAGATAAAGGAGGTCTGGGCCTGGTCGTCCAGGGCGGCCAGGTCGAGGGTGGGGGCGGTCTCCATGTAGCCCTTGGCCACGCCCGCCACCGCGCCCAGCCCCGCCAGCCCCGCCACCAGCACCAGCAGCGCAAGAATGCGCACCACGTTCACCATAACGCACAGGACAAAGTTGGGCTTGCGCACCGCAGGCTTGAAGATGCTGCGGGCATGGGGCTTTTCCTCCGGCAGGGGCTCGTCGCCCAGGGGCTCCTGATCCCAGCCGTCGTAGCCGTCCTCCCCGGCTGCGTCATACATTTCCTCCGGGGCATAAGCGCCCTGCGGCGGAGCATACATTTCCTCCGGGAGATCGTCGCCCTCCGGGGCGTCATAGGCGGCCTCGGGAGGATAGGCCCCCTCGGGCGGGTAGGCCTCCTCCGGCGGGTATTGCCCGTCCCCCTCCTGCCAGCTGTCATACCGTTCCGCATCATCGCGGCCGCTGCGTCTTGTGCGCTTGAACAAGGAATCGCCTCCTTGACATAATGGTCTGTCTGCGGACCTGCCGTCCGACGGTTTTCCATAAGCATCCATGATGATTATAGCACACAACCCACCTGTGCGCCATACTAAATGAACGAAGGAGGACGCGCCATGACTGCATGCCCGAGGAAAAAATCAGCCCTCCCCCGCCGCCTGATCCTCTGCGCGCTGCTGCTGGTTCTGCTGCTGATGCTGCTGGAGCGCAACCTGACGCAGGTGGTGCTGACCCTGGCCAACGCCAAGGCCGAGGTGCTGGCCGTGCAGGCCCTGAACGAGGCCGCCGAGGCCCTCATCGCGGAGGGCGTCAGCTACGACAGCCTGGTGCGCGTCACCCTGGGGGAGGACGGCAGCGTGCGGCTGCTCCAGGCCAACACCGCCGGCATGAACAGCCTGGCCTCCCGGGCCAGCCTCACCGCCCAGGCGAAGCTGGAGGCGCTGCAGGATCAGACTGTCTCCGTGCCCCTGGGCAGCGCCCTGGGCATCACCCTGCTGGCCGGCACAGGCCCCCGCATCCAGGTGCACATGCTGCCCGTGGGCGCGGTGGTCACCACCTATGAGACGGAGTTCACCTCCGCGGGCATCAACCAGACCCGCCACCGGGTGCTGCTGACCATGCGGGCCCAGGTGCGGCTGGTGCTGCCCACAGGGGCATCCGGCGTGGAGGCCGTCACCCAGGTGGCCGTGGCGGAGAGCATCATTGTGGGCCAGGTGCCGGATTCCTTCGTCAATGTAGGGGACGACACTGATCTGCTCAACCTGGTGCCGTGAGGCCATTTGTCTCCCGCAGGCAGGAAAAGCCCTCCCCCGCAGCGAATGAATCCCCTGATTGCCATCGACACATCCAAAAGGAGGAGGCCTATGAGCCGTCCGACGCTTCTTTGCTTCAACCTGCCCGCCGACAAGCTGGCCCGGGTACGCTTTCTGTGCATGCGGCTGTCGGTGCTGACCGTGGAGGTCAAACCGGAGGATTTCCTGCAGCCCCTGGGTGCCCTGTGCGGCCTGTGCCCCCGCCTGCCCGGCCTGGCCGCGCCCCAGGAGCCCTTCACCGGGGAAATGGCCGTCATGGCCAACATGTCCCGCCAGCAGGCGGACAGGTTTCTGTCCTCGCTGAAGCAGGCGAAGATCAGCCTGCCCCTCAAGGCCGTGGTGACCCCCACCAACGTCCGCTGGGACGCGGTGACCCTGCACCGGGAGCTTGCCCGGGAGCATGAAGCCTTCATGAACCACGAAGCCGCCGACCATCCGGAGGCGTAAACGCACACAGGAGGAATGACCATGCTGACCATCACCGTTCAGCCCGGCGAACACGCTCTGCAATCCGCCATTGACAGCCTGCCCCGGGACGATGCCCCCGTAACGCTGCATTTGGCCCCCGGCGCCTACCGGGAGAAGATCACCCTCAGCCGCCCCAACACCACCCTGGAGGGCGAGGACGCCGCCTCCACCGTGATCCTCTGGGATGACGGCGCCAACGAGATGATGCCCGACGGCCTGAAGCGCGGCACCTTCCGCAGCTACACCATGCTCATGGATGCGGATCATGTGACCTTGCGCCGACTGAGCATCGTCAACGCCGCCGCGCCCCGGGAGAAGGTGGGGCAGGCCGTGGCCCTGTATGCCGACGGCGACTTCTTCACCTGCGAGGACTGCGTGCTGTCCTCCTTCCAGGACACGCTGTTCACCGCGCCCCTGCCGCCCAAGGAAATCCAGAAGAACGGCTTCCTTGGCCCCAAGCAGTTCACGCCCCGCAGGCCTCAGCGGCACACCTACCGCCGCTGCCGCATTTCCGGGGACATTGACTTCATCTTTGGCGGCGCGGCTGCCTGGTTTGAGGATTGCGACATTGTCTGCGTGGACGGGCGGGAGGACCGCACCGCCCCGGGCGGCGGCTTTGCCACGGCAGCCTCCACCCCCGAGGGGCAGAAGTACGGCTATGTGTTCCGCCACTGCCGCTTCCTGGGCGAGGGCGTGGCGGACGGCAGCTTCTACCTGGGCCGCCCCTGGCGGGACTGGGCGAAAACCGTGCTGCTGGACTGCCACATCGGCCCGCACATCCACCCCGAGGGCTGGCACGACTGGGGGAAGCCCCACGCCCAGGAGGTCTGCTTCTACGCGGAGCACGGCTGCACTGGCCCCGGCAGCCTGGGTCAGCGCGCGCCCTGGACGCACCGGCTGACCGACGCGGAGGCTGCTGCCATCACCTACGAGGATTTCATGCGGAGCCTGTAAGGCGTCCGCCCATAAGCATCAACGCGGCATACCGGGGAGAATCGGTATGCCGCGTTTTTTGGTATGCTTTTTACTCCCCGGCGCTGGGGAGATGAGGTCGTTCCCGTGCAGTTGACTTAACCTGCCGTTTCCATCGCGGGCGAACTGCGTCGCCTGCCCGGAAACTCGCGCTTTCTCTTTTCCTTTTTCGCTTGACTTTTCCGTTGCGCTGGGCTGCTGCCCAGACCTGCGCAGGGGCTAACGCCGCCCCTGCTACCAAAGCAAGGAGCTTCGCCCCTTGACCCGTTTTCGCTGGCGCGCTCCAGGGGAGTTGGATGTTTTCGCTTATCTTTTTTTCTGCTTCCTGGGCTCCACCGACAATAGCCAGCTACCCCAGAGCATCAATGCCAGGGCGATGAGGAACAGCGGTCCCGGCATCTCCCGGAACATCAGGAAGGATATGCCCACCCCCACAAAGGGCGCGATGGCGTAGTACGCGCTGGTGCGCGCCGCACCCAGGCTCCGCTGCGCGTACACGTAGCAGTACACGCTCAGCCCGTAGGACACAAAGCCCAGCAGCATCGCCAGGGGAATCAGCCGCCATTCGGGCATGGTCTCCCTGCTGAGCCACGCCACCACCGCCGCCCCCGCGCCGGAGCCCAGGCCCTTGATGGCCACGATGTACAGCGGATCCCCATGGCTCATCATGCGGGTGCAGTTGTTCTCAAAGCCCCAGCACACGCAGGCCAGCAGCACCAGCAGCGACCCGGAGGAGAAGGTCAGACTCCCTGCGTCCTCCACGGAGAGCAGCATGCTGGCCACCGTCACCACGCCGATGGCGCACCACAGCCGCCGGTCGATCCGCTCATGAAACACCGCCAGGGCAATCAGCGACGTGGCGACAATCTCGAAATTGTTCAGCAGCGCGGCATTGGCGGAGGAGGTGCGCGTCAGGCCGTTCATCAGCAGCACCGGCGCGGCAATGTCCAGCACCACCATCGCC
>JBJEUJ010000180.1:0-12071 GCA_051883775.1 Aristaeellaceae bacterium
GTTGCGCCTGGGCTGCCGCCCAGACCTGCGCAGGGGCTAACGCCGCCCCTGCACCCGCGCAAGGGGTTTCACCCCTTGACCCGTTTTCGCTGCCGCGCTCCATGGAGTTGTCTTTGGGGGCGGCTTTTTTTCTGTATCCGGTCTGTCTGTTCCTTGCGGTTTACGCATCGGTATGGTACAATAGCGGATGGTTAACGATACCCCTGCAAGGAGTTTACTGATGAAAGCAACACGTATTTCGGTGGAGGACGTCACCTTCACCTATGAGGAAGCCCCGGAACCAGCCCTCCACGGCGTGAATGCCGCCGTGCGCCAGGGCGAATTCGTGGCCGTGCTGGGCCACAACGGCTCGGGCAAATCCACCCTGGCCAAGCTGCTCAACGCCCTGTATATCCCCCAGGAGGGCCGGGTCATCGTCTGCGGCATGGACACCCGGGAGGACGAGCATCTGTGGCAGATCCGCCAGCAGGCGGGCATGATCTTCCAGAACCCGGACAACCAGATTGTCGCCACGGTGGTGCGGGAGGATGTGGCCTTCGGGCTGGAGAACATGGGCGTGCCCACGGAGGAAATGCCCGGGCGCATCGAGTCCGCGCTGGCGGCGGTGCATATGAACGAGTTTGCCGAGTCCGCGCCCCACATGCTCTCCGGCGGACAGAAGCAGCGGGTGGCCATTGCGGGCGTGCTGGCCATGGAGCCCTCCGTTCTGATTGCCGACGAAGCCACCGCCATGCTGGACCCTTCCGGCCGTGCGGAGGTGCTGGAGACCGTCCGCCGGTTGAACCGGGACAAGGGCATCACCGTGGTGTGGATCACCCACTTCATGGAGGAGGCCGCCCAGGCGGATCGGATTATCGTGGTGAACAACGGGGAAATCGCCCTGTCCGGCACGCCCCGGGAGGTATTCCGCCAGGTGGACGTGATGAAGGACATGCACCTGGACGTGCCGCATATGACGGCGCTGGCCCAGTCCCTGCGCAAGGACGGTATGCCCCTGCCCGAGGATGTGCTCACCGTGGATGAAATGGCCGAGGAGGTTTGCAAGCTGCTATGCCCATCGAAGTAAGACATCTGACCCACACCTATTCCGAGGGCAGCGCGTTCCAGGCCACGGCCATCCGGGACGTCAACCTGACCATCGAGGACGGCGAGTTCGTGGCGGTGATCGGCCACACGGGCTCGGGCAAGTCCACCCTGGTGCAGCACCTCAACGGCCTGCTCAAGCCCACCGAGGGCCAGGTGCTGGTGGACGGCGAGGACATGTTCGGCGAGGGCGTGGACAAGCGGAAAATCCGCCAGAAGGTGGGGCTGGTGTTCCAGTACCCGGAGTACCAGCTCTTTGAGGAAACCGTGGCCAAGGACATCGCCTTCGGCCCGAAGAACCAGGGCCTTTCCCCGGAGGAAATCGACCGGCGGGTGCGCACGGCCATGGCCCACGTGCACCTGGATTACGACAAGTATGCCGAGCGCAGCCCCTTTGAGCTTTCCGGCGGACAGATGCGCCGGGTGGCCATCGCGGGTGTGCTGGCCATGGAGCCCAAGGTGCTGATCCTGGACGAACCCACGGCGGGGCTTGACCCCCGGGGGCGTGACCGCATCCTGGGCATGATCCGCGACCTGCACGCCGAGGGCGGGGTCACGGTCATCATGGTCAGCCACAGCATGGACGACGTGGCCCGCCTGGCCACCCGCCTGGTGGTCATGAGCCGGGGACAGCTGGTAACCACTGGCACGCCCCGGGAGATCTTCCGCCAGCGGGAGATGATGGAGCGCATCGGTCTGGGCGTGCCGGAGGCGGCGCAGCTGTGCGGGAAGCTCCGGGCCAGAGGGCTGCCCCTGCCGGAGGATCTCTACACCCCCGAGGAGCTGCGGGATGCGCTGCTCGCCCTGTGGAAGGAGGCGTCCCAGGCATGATGAAGAATATCACCATGGGCCAGTATTATCCCGTGGACAGCTTCGTCCACCGGCTGGACCCGCGCATGAAGATCATCCTCACGATCCTGATGATCGTGGCGGTGTTCATGGTGCATTCCCTGGTGGGGTACGCCATTGTGCTGGGCTTTGTGTACCTGACCGCCCGGATGGCCAACGTGCCCTTCAAGATGCTGATGAAGGGCCTTAGGCCCCTGCGGCTGATCCTGATCCTGACCTTCGTGCTGAACCTGTTTTTCAACAGCGGCGAGACGGTGCTGTTCCACTGGAGCTTCATTACCCTCACCGCGGAGGGCCTGTCCACCGCCGTGCATTACACGCTGCGCCTGGGCTTCCTGGTGCTGGGCACGTCCCTTTTGACGCTGACCACCTCCCCCGTCACCCTGGCCGACGGCATCGAGCTGCTGCTCTCCCCCTTCAAGCGCTTCCACTTCCCCGCCCATGAGCTGGCCATGATGATGACCATCGCCCTGCGCTTTATCCCCACCCTGCTGGAGGAGGCCGACAAGATCATGAAGGCGCAGATGGCCCGGGGCGCGGACTTTGAGTCCGGCAACCTGATGGCCCGGGCCAAGGCCATGATTCCGCTGCTGGTGCCGCTGTTCGTCAGCGCGTTCCGGCGGGCGGGGGATCTGGCCATGGCCATGGAGGCCCGGTGCTACCACGGCGGGGAGAACCGCACCCGGCTTCGGGTGCTGCGCATCACCCGCAACGACTACCTGGCCCTGGCTGCGGTAGGCGTGCTGATCCTGCTGATTGTTTTGGAGGGACGGCTGCTGTGAGTGAGCACAGACCCCTCCGGCGGATGCTGCTGACGGTGGAATACGACGGCACAGCCTACAGCGGCTGGCAGCGGCAGTACAACGGCCTGGCGGTGCAGCAGGTGATGGAGGAAGCCCTCACCCGCGCCTGCGGGGAGAGAATCGCCGTCACCGGCGCCAGCCGCACGGACGCGGGCGTCCATGCCCTGGGCCAGGCCTGCCACTTCGACACCCATTCCGCCATTCCGCCCCACAAGTATCCCTTTGTGCTGAACACCATGCTGCCCCGGGACATCCGCGTCCACACGGGGCGTGAGGTGCCGCCGGACTTCCATGCCCGGTTCATGACCGGAGGCAAGACCTACACCTACCGCATCATCAACAGCCGCCACGGCAGCGCGCTCAAGCGCAACACCCACCTGCACGTGCCGGTGCCCCTTGACACCGCGCCCATGGAGCGGGCCGCACAAACGCTCCTGGGGCAGCACGACTTTGCGGCCTTCCAGGCCTCCGGCGGCACGGCGAAGACCACCGTGCGCACCATGCGCGGCGTATCCCTGACCCACGCAGGGGACGAGATCACCTTCGTCCTGGAGGGGGACGCTTTCCTGTACAACATGGTGCGGATCATCGTAGGAACGCTGATCGAGATTGGCCATGGCCGCCGCGGGGAGGACGCCTTTCTGCGGGCCTATGAGACCGGCGACCGGCTGGCCCTGGGCGTGACCGCGCCGCCCCACGGGCTGGAGCTGACGAAGGTGCATTACCCGGAGGCGGCCTTCATCCGGCCGGAGGACATCCGCTGGCACGAGGAGTAATCACACATGAAGAAAAGCTACATGACCACCATGCCGGACAAGTCCGGGGCGTTCCTGCAGGCCAGCAGGATCATCCTGCGCCACGGGGGCAACATCACCCGCGCCAGCTACAACAAGGCCGTGGACGTGCACGCCCTTTTTGTGGACGTGGAGGCGGGCGACGACGCGCAGCAGGCCATCGAGCGGGAGCTGACGGAGGCGGGCTTTCTGGCCAAGGCCGTGGCCCACGCCAAGGTGGTGCTGATGGAGTGCGAGCTGGCCGACCGCCCCGGCACGCTGATTCCCGTGCTGGAGGTGCTCAGCCGCTACAGCATCAACATCAGCTACATGAGCACCCAGCAGAACGGCTCGGGCAAGCAGTACTTCAAGATGGGGCTGTACATCGAGGCCCCCGGCGTGGTGGAGACGCTGCTGAAGGAGCTATCCGCCCTGTGCCCGGTGCGCATCCTGCAGTACGACGCGGGCGAGAAGGCCCTGGACAACACGGTCTTTTACCTGACCTTCGCCGGGGAGATGCGCCGCCTCCTCTGCCTGACCCAGGAGCAGACCAACAGCTTCCTGTACTACACCAACCTGGTCATGCAGCAGCTGGACGAGCGCAACGAGCTGCCCGCAAAGACCTTCGAGTACATCAGCCGCTTCGCCCACTTTGTGGCGGAGCATGGCGGGGACGCCTACCTGTGCCGCACGACCCAGCTGCAGCTGTCCCCGCTGGTGCGCTGCACCGTGCTGGAGCCCCCCTGCGGCAGCAACATCACCGTCCTGGAGGACATCTCCACCGGAAGGCTGCTGCTGGTGGACAGCGGCTTCCACTGCTATCAGCGCTTCACCCTGCGCCGGCTGCGGGAAATCTATCCCGATTTCGACAGCCGGGACAAGGAGATGCTCCTCACCCACTCCGACAACGATCACAGCGGCCTGGCCAGCCAGTTCGGGGTAATCCACGTCAGTCAGCGCACCGCCGACTGCTTCGCCGACGAGGCCGCAGGCCTCCCCTGCGCCCGGGAGAAGAACCGCGACACCCTCCCCTACTACCGCCTGAGCAAGATCATCTGCGAATACCGCCCGCCCATGCAGAGCCAGCTGCGCATTCTGGACAGCCTGCCCTGCGACGACAATCAGCCCTTCAGCAAAATCGGCGAGTTCCGCTTTGCCGACCTGTTCTTCGACGTATACCAGGGCTACGGCGGGCACACACCCGGCGAGACCGTCCTCATCGACGACATGCACCGGGTGGCCATCACCGGGGACGATTACATCAACGTCCATGGCTACACCGAGCCCCAGCGGGCCTTCAACCGCATCGCGCCCTACCTGATGAACTCCGTCAACGAGGACAGCCGCAAGGCGCATATCCTCCTGGACACCCTGCGCCGCCGTCTGGACGGCAAGGGCTACACTGTCCTGCCGGGCCACGGCATGCCCGTCCTGCCCGGACAGATGATGTAACCGACAAATCTTCCGTATAAGGAGCCTCCCATGCTGCGACTTGGCACCCTGTCTCTGCCCCTTGACTACACCCCGGAGGATCTGACCCGGCTGGTGCTGCGCCGGCTGAAGCTGCCTGCGGACAGGCTGATTGCCGTCACGCTGGTGAAGCAGTCCGTGGACGCCCGCGACAAGAGCGATGTGCACTTTGTCCTGACGGTGGACGCGCAGGTGAAGGGCGAAGCGGAGGTGCTCCGCCATGTGCGGCCCGGCGTCGCCGAGCAGGCTGCGCCCCGCAAGCCCCTCACGCTGCCCGAGCCCGGCTTCACCCGTCCGCCCCTGGTGGTGGGCGCGGGGCCTGCGGGCCTGTTTGCCGCCCTGATGCTGGCCCGGGCCGGGGCAAGGCCCATCCTCATGGAGCGGGGCAGGCCCGTGGATGAGCGCACGCAGGACGTATCCGCCATGCAGCGGGAGGGCATTCTCGACCCGGAGAGCAACGTGCAGTTCGGCGAGGGCGGCGCGGGGGCGTTCTCCGACGGCAAGCTGACCACGGGCACCAAGTCCCCGCTGATCCGCACGGTGCTGGAGACCTTCGTTCAGCACGGCGCGCCGGAGGACATCCTGTACTCCGCCAAGCCCCACATCGGCACCGACAGGCTCAAAGGCGTGGTGAAGTCCATGCGGGAGGAAATCATCGCCCTGGGCGGCACGGTGCGCTTCGGCGCCCGGCTGACGGGGCTGATTCTGCGCGGGGAGCACGTGGAGGGCGTGACCTTCCGGCAGGATGGCGAGGAACAGGAGCTGCTCACCGACATCGTGCTGCTGGCCATCGGCCACAGCGCCCGGGACACCATGCAGGCCCTGTTCCGCCAGGGCGTGACCATGGTGCAGAAGCCCTTCGCCATGGGTGTGCGCATCGAGCATCCGCAGAGCCTCATCGACCGCAGCCAGTACGGCCCCGCCGCCGGGCATCCCGCCCTGGGGGCCGCGCCCTACAAGTTGGCGGTGCGCACGCCGGACGGGCGCGGGGTGTACACCTTCTGCATGTGCCCGGGGGGCGAGGTAATCGCCGCCGCGTCCCAGCCGGGGGGCCTGTGCGTCAACGGCATGAGCTACCACACCCGTGACGGCCGCAACGCCAACGCGGCCCTGCTGGTGGGCGTGCGCCCGGAGGACTTCGGCGACGACCATCCCCTGGCGGGCTTTGTGTGGCAGCGGAGCCTGGAGCAGGCGGCCTTCCGCGCGGGCGGCGGGGGCTTCAAAGCGCCCGTGCAGCGGGTGGAGGATTTTCTTGCGGGCCGGGCCACCACCCACCTGGGGGATGTGACCCCCACCTATCTCCCCGGCGTGACCCCCGCCGATCTGCGTGCCTGCCTGCCTGATTTCATCATCGAGGACATGCGCCTGGGCATCCGGCAGATGGACCGGCAGCTGCGGGGCTTTGCCCATCCGGACGCGGTGCTCACCGGCATTGAGACCCGCTCATCCTCCCCCGTGCGGCTGCCCCGGTCGTCCACCATGATGGCCGACCGGCTGGACGGCCTGTTCCCCGTGGGCGAGGGCGCGGGCTACGCGGGAGGCATTGTATCGGCTGCGGTGGACGGCATCCAGGCCGCCCTGGCCGCGCTGGAAAGGAGCAGGCTGTGATTCGCGGCGTATGCTTTGACATGGACGGTGTGCTGCTGGACACGGAGCAGCTGGGCGGGGTCATCATGCGGGAAGCCGGTGCCCTGCAGGGCTGCAGCATGACCGACGCCCAGTGGAAGGCGCTGCTGGGGCAGAACATGGCCTCCACCCGGGTGAGCCTGCGGGCGTTCTTCCCCGGGCGGGTTGACCCGGACAGGTTCATCCGGGACTGGTGCGAGCTGATGATGGCGCGCATCCGCCGGGAGGGCCTGCCCTTCAAGCCCTATGCCCGGGAGGTCCTGCAGCATTTGCGTCAGCGGGGCATCCGCCTGGCGCTGTGCACCTCCAACGCGGCGGAGGTGGTAAGGGAGTACCTGCGCATCGCCGGGTGGGAGAAGGCCTTCGACCAGGTGATCACGGGGGAAATGATCGGAAACGGCAAGCCTGCGCCGGATATTTACCTTCGCGGCGCGGAGCTGCTGGGGCTGCCGCCCGGGGAATGCATGGGTGTGGAGGACTCCTACAACGGCGTCCGCGCCGTGCGGGCAGCGGGCATGTACAGCGTGATGATCCCCGATATTCTGCCCTGGTGCGAGGAGGTTGCGCCCTGCACTGACGAGGTGCTGTCCTCCCTGAGGGAGCTGGAGCCGCTGCTGGAGCGGCTGTAATGGGATGCCAATGATTTTGCATAAGGAGAGATAACCATGACCGTGAAGGATCGTTTCCTGCGCTACATTCAGGTGGAAACCACCTCCGTGGAGGGGGCGGGCGTCTGCCCCTCCAGCCCGAACCAGTGGACGCTGGCCCGGATGCTGGTGGACGAAATGAAGGCCCTGGGCATTGCCGACGCCCGGGTGGACGAGCATTGCTACGTCTACGGCACCATTCCCGCCAAGGGCGACCATCCCGCCTGGGTGGGCCTCATCGCCCACATGGACACCTCCGACGGCGTACTGGGCCCGACCCATCCCCAGGTGATCGAGAACTATGACGGTCAGCCCATCACGCTGAAAAACGGCGTGGTGATCGACGGCTTCGACTTCCTGCCCGCCCTCAAGGGCCAGGACGTGATCGTCACCGGCGGCGACAGCGTGCTGGGCGCGGACGACAAGGCTGGTATTGCGGAAATCATGACCCTGGCGGCACGGCTCACCTCCCCCGACGCGCCGGAGCACTGCACGGTGTGCATCGGCTTCACGCCGGACGAGGAAATCGGCTGCGGCGCGGACCTGTTCGACATTCCGGGCTTCGGCGCGGCGTATGCGTACACGGTGGACGGCGGCGCGCTGGGCGAGCTGGAGTACGAGAACTTCAACGGCGCAGCCTGCCGCGTGACCGTCCACGGGGTGAACATCCATCCCGGCTCCGCCAAGAACCAGATGAAGAACGCCAGCCTCATCGCCATGGAGTGGAACAGCCTGCTTCCCGCCTGGGAGACCCCCGCCCACACCGAGGGCTACGAGGGCTTCTACCACCTGATGCACATGGAGGGCGACGAGGAGAAGGCAACCCTGACCTACATCATCCGCGACCACAGCAGCGAGATCTACGAGCAGCGGAAGGAAACCTGCCGCCGCATCACCGCCTACCTGAACCAGAAGTACGGCGAGGGCACGGTGGAGCTGGAGCTGCGGGACAGCTACCGCAACATGCGCGAGGTGCTGGAACCCCACATGGACATTGTGGACAAGGCCAAGGCGGCCTTCCTTCAGTGCGGCATCGAGCCCATTGTGCAGCCCATCCGCGGCGGCACCGACGGCGCGCGCCTGTCCTACGAGGGGCTCCCCTGCCCCAACCTGTCCACCGGCGGCTACAACTTCCACGGCCGGAAGGAGCTGATCTCCGTGCAGGCCATGGAGAAAATGGTGGACGTGCTGGAGGCCATCGTCAGGAACGCGTAAGAGCGCCCCATAAGCAGCGTCCGGACCAGGACTGCCATGGTTCGGACGCCGCTCAGCCTTCACGCAAGGGATATGCCAGTCCCCATGACCCATCCATGCAAACAGGGGAAGAACAGCGATGGAAAACATTTTCTGGCTTGTGATCATGGCGCCCTGCAGTATGGTTTTCACAGGCATCGGCATCTATGCCTGGCAGCGGAAGGAGCCCATGTGGTTCTGGTCGGGCACAACCGTGAAAGCATCGGACATCACGGATATACCCGCCTACAACCACGCCAACGGCCGGATGTGGATGCTTTTCTCCCTGCCGCTCTGGCTGTCAGCCTTTCTCGGCCTGTTCAGCAGTATCACTGCACTGGTTCTGCTTGCATCGGATTTCATCATCGGTTTACCGGTGCTTGTGATGGCATACAATCGGATTTATGCCCGGTACAGGGCATAGCCCGGCATTTCAGTTTCAACCTGAAAAAAATCCTCCGCAGGGTTGCTTGCCTGCGGAGGATTTCGTTGTGTTGGGGATGCTGCCCGGTCAATCAGGCCGGTCATGCCCCCTGCCTTCCCGGGAGAACCACGCCGCCATCAGCAGCATGGCCAGCGCGTCCGCACCGGCGGTCAGGCAGATCACCCAGTTCACGCCGTTCATGCCCATGCGGGGAATCAGCGCCGCCGACAGCGCCAGGGACAGCGCCACCGCGCAGCCATGCACCGCCGTCATGGGCTTCAGCCGGCCCATGATGGTCAGCGGCACCTCGAAGAAGTACAATAGCGCCGAGCACAGGCTGGTCAGCAGCGCGGGAATCAGCAGCCAGGCGTAGGGCAGGATGCTCGCCCCGAACAGCAGCTCCAGCCCCCACCGCCCCAGCAGCGCGGCCCCCGCCACCACCGCCAGGAACAGCACAAGCACCGCTGTCAGCGCGCGGGCCGTCGTCCTGCGGAAGCCCGCCCTGTCCCCCCGGGCATACTTCTCCGACAGGGGCGCCACCAGCGGGCTGTATACAAAGCTGCACCCCGCCTGAACGATCACCGCCGGGGTGGCGATGGACGCATAGATGCCCATGATTTCCGCACCATGGCAGTATTCCAGCATGTAGCGGGGAATGGAGGCCAGCAGGGTCATCATGGCGCTGTTGACCATCATGGGCCAGGCGGCGCGCAGGAGCGGCATGGCCTCCGAGGGCGCAAGATGCAAGCGGAAGCCTGTCATCCACCGGACAATCCGCCCGTCGTAGAGGATCACCACCGGCATGGTGGTGACCGCCATCAGCAGCAGCGACAGGGGCAGGCTGTGCCACAGCGTCATCCCCAGCACAAAGCTGCCCAGGCTGGTGGCTGAACGCATCAGGAAGGAGCGGAAGATGTAGTCCATGCGCATGGCCTTCTGCTGCTCGGCAGCGAAGGTATCCACCAGCGCCTCGGTGAGCTTGAAGAGCATGTACAGCACAATGCAGGCCTTCTGCGCCGGTCTGTACTGAACATTGACGGCGGCAAAGCCCACGCACAGCGCCATGCCTGCCAGGCCGGTCATCACCCGGGTGGAAATGTAGCGGGAGGCGCTGAAGCGGCCCGTCACGTCCGAGGCCTGGTACACCCGCAGGGAGAAGGTGGCCAGCACGTAGAATACGTTGGTCACCGTGATCGCCAGGGACAGCATGCCCCCGTCCGCATAGGAGCCCAGCCGTATCACCAGCACGTTGATCAGCCACTGGCAGGCCAGGTACACCAGCGAACCCACTGAATTGTACAGCACATTGCGCCTAAGGGAGAGTCCCTTGTCCATCCGCGCCATTGCCCCCTTGTCCATGATGCGCTCATTGTATCACAATCCGCCCTTTCCGGCAACACAGGTTGCTCCGCTGCCGAAAATGTGCTACAATACGGATATTATGACATACGGAGGCGTTTGGCGTGCCAAGGATTCTGGTCATTATTCCCGCCTACAATGAGGAGGCCTCCATTCTTGGCACCGTGGCAGACCTTCGCGCCCACTTCCCCGAGGCGGACTGCATCGTCGTCAACGACTGCTCCCGGGACCGCACCCGCAGCATGCTCCTGGAGCATCGCATTCCCTTCCTGGATCTTCCGCTGAACCTGGGCATCGGCGGCGGTGTGCAGACGGGCTACCGCTACGCCCTGGCCCATGGCTACGACATTGCCGTCCAATTCGACGGCGACGGCCAGCACCAGGCCGCGTACCTCCGCCCGCTGATCCAGCCCATCCTCGACGGCGAGGCCGACATGACCATCGGCAGCCGCTTTGTCCCCCGTGAGGGCGAGGACAGGGGCTTCCAGTCCTCCGCCATGCGCCGCGCGGGCATCAGCATCCTGTCCGCCCTGATCCGCCTGGTCACGGGGCAGACCCTGCGGGATGTCACCAGCGGCTTCCGCGCCTGCGGAAAGGACCTGATCGCGCTCTTCGCCGAGCATTACGCCCAGGACTATCCCGAGCCGGAGGCCATTGTCACCGCGAAGGTCTCCGGGTACCGCATCCGGGAGGTACCCGTGGTCATGAACGAGCGCCAGGGCGGGGTCAGCTCCATCCGGGCGCTGAAGTCCGTTTTCTACATGGTGAAGGTATCCCTGGCCATATTGCTGGCAGGGCTGCGTCTGAGCAGCCGAAAGGAGTTGAAGCGCCGTGCCTGACCGTCTGCGGATTCTGCTGATTATCATTGTGGCCCTGGGGCTCGTGGTGGCCATCCGCATGATCCACAACCGCCGCCTGAACCTGTCTTATTCCCTGTTGTGGCTGGCCCTGGCCGTGCTGCTGATGTTCTTTGCCCTCTTCCCGGAGGCGGTGGCCTTCCTGGCCCGGCTGGTGGGCATTGACATACCGCTGAACTTTGTGCTGGTGGCCTTCGCGTTCTTCTCGCTGGTGATGATGTTCTACCTGACCTGCATCGTCTCCCGGGAGAACGAGCGCAACCGCAGCCTGACCCAGGCCATCGCCCTGCTGGAGAAGCGCGTGCGCGACCTGGAGGAGCAGCAGAAGGACACCTGATCCCCTGTCCTACATTCAAGCGGCCATGGCCGCTTTTTTCATGCCATGCAAAAGGCCGGACGGTTCTCCCGTCCGGCCTTGCGCTATTCAGTTGTATCATGTCTGCCGCCAGTTCGTCGCAGCGCGTGGGAGCCCCGGATCCACCGGGCAGCTCCGTCTGTGGTCGAAGCACATCGACCCTGTTTCACCCGTACAGGGGTAAGAGCGGATTATTCGTCCTCGTCCTCGTCCTTGACGGCGGCGGCGATGATCTTCTGCGCCACCACGGCGGGCACTTCCTCATAGCGCTCGAACCGCATGGAGAAGGAGCCGCGGGCCTGGGTCATGGAGCGCAGGTCGGTGGCGTACTTGAACATTTCCGCCATGGGAGCCTCCGCCTCAACACGCTGCTGGCCGTCGGTCTGGTTCATGCCGATGATGCGGCCGCGGCGCTTGTTCATGTCGCCCATGATGTCGCCCATGTACTCGTCAGGCACGATGATGTCCACGTGCATGATGGGCTCCAGCAGCACGGGGTTGGCCTCGGC
Organism: Aristaeellaceae bacterium; assembly: GCA_051883775.1. Lineage (GTDB taxonomy): Bacteria > Bacillota > Clostridia > Christensenellales > Aristaeellaceae > UBA11524. The sequence continues at coordinate 11,989 of JBJEUJ010000180.1, forward strand.
GCAGCCCTTCTTGTAGGCGATGCGGGCAGCGGTCTTGAAGGCCATTTCGGAGGAGTCCACCGGGTGGTAGGAGCCGTCGTACA
>JBJEUJ010000181.1:0-11996 GCA_051883775.1 Aristaeellaceae bacterium
TGTTCTCGCGGATGGTGTCCGCCATGAGGAAGTCGTTCTGGAACACCACGCCCAGGCGGTCGTGCAGCTGCTCCGGGGTCAGGGAGGCAAGGGGCTGGCCGTCCAGGAGAATGACGCCGCTGTCCGGGTCATACTGGCGCATGAGCAGCGCCAGGAGCGTGCTCTTGCCCGAGCCCGTGGGGCCGATGATCCCCAGGGTCTGCCCGTGCTCCACGGAGAAGGACAGGTGGGAAACGTTGTCGATGTTCTTGTTGTAGGAGAAGGAAACGTCCCGGAAGGCGACGTGGGCGGAGGTATCCTCCCCGGCAGCCTCCTGGGGCAGCAGATCCTCGGGCATGCCGAGAATTTCCTCAATGCGCCGCGCGCTGGCCGAGCCCTTGGAGTACATGACGAACAGGCGGGAAATGGACAGCATGGCGTTGAGGATAATGGTGAAGTAGCTCAGGAAGGCGATGATGGTACCGGGCATGGCCGCGCCTGTATGCACCCGCCACGCGCCCACCAGCACCACCAGCGCCAGGCCCGTGTTCAGCACCAGGTTGACGATGGGGCTGACGGCGGCCATGGTCATGTCGGCCCTGCGCTGGCGGGAGGCCAGGTCGCCGTTGACCTCCTCGAAGGAGTCGCGCTCGTGCTGCGTGCGGGACAGGGCGCGGATGACCCGCGCGCCGGTCATGTTCTCCTGCACCCTGCGCACCATGGTATCCTGCCCCTCCTGCACGCGGGTGAACAGGGGCACGCCCTTGCGGCTGGAGATGATCACCGTCAGGGCCAGGAGGGGGAGCGTGGCCAGCAGCACCAGGGTCAGCACCGTATCCAGCGACAGGCTGACCAGAATGCCGCCCAGCAGCAGAATGGGCGCGCGCACGCCCAGCCGCTGCATCTTGTCCACCATGTTGTGGACGTAGTAGGTGTCGGTGGACAGGCGGGACACCAGGGAAGCGTCGGTCACCTGATCCTGCTGGGCGGCGGAGAGGGCGGTGGTCCTGCGGAACAGGTCCGTGCGCAGCCGGTAGGTGAACCTGCGGGTGATGTTGGTGCTCATGCGGTTGGCCGTCACATTGCCCAGCCAGGCCATCAGCGCGCACAGAACCATGGCCATGCCCAGCATCCACACGCCCCGCAGGTCTCCGGCGGGGGCGCAGGTATCCAGAATGATGGAAAGCAGGCTTGGCAGGAACAGCTCCGCCACCGTGCCGGCCATCTTGATGGACAGCTGCAGGCAGATCCTGCCCGCCTGGGGCTTCAGGTATCGCAGGACGGTGCGCACGGCGGCTCAGCTCCCTTCACATAGGCCTCCGCCCGGTCGGCCACGCGGCCCATCAGGCGGGAGAGGGTTTCCTTTTCCTCAGAGGTGAAATCGGCGGTGAGATACGCGCTCCAGGCCCGGAGAATGTCATGCAGCCGCTCCTGCAGAGCCAGGGCCTTCTCCGTGGGATACACCAGCAGGCTGCGCCGGTCGGCGGGGTCGGGCTCCCGGCGGACATAGCCCTTTTCCTCCATGGCGGCCAGCTGCCGCGTGACGGAGGACTTGTTCACATTCAGATCCCGGGCCAGCTCCTCCTGGGAGATGCCCGGGCGGCGGTACAGCGCCAGCAGGTAGGGCGTATGACAGCCGGACAGACCGGTGCCCGCCAGCTCCCGCTCCCGGTAGAGCGTGGCGCAGCGGGCGGTGATGTTGATCTGCCGCATGAGGGGTGGCATCAGGGCATCATCCTTTTTGAACGAGAATCGTTGCGGGTGCAACGTTGCAAACGCAACCATTATAGTCCATATGCCTGTGCTTGTCAACCATGCCGGGAGGATCATCCCATATCCCACAGGGACAGCTGCCTTGGCTGGCGGATCTGCGCCGCCCGGTTGATGTCCGCGAACCTCCAGGCCAGGCCCAGCCGCTCGCATTCCGCCCGGAAGAGCCGGAACAGCTCCTCCGCCCGGGGCGAGTCACACTCGTAGGCGTTGCCGAAGGTGGTCAGGTACTTCTGCCGCACGCCGGGGAAGTCCCGCTCCAGCGCGTCGAAGTAATACTCCCGGTTCCCCGTGCGCAGCGTCATCCCGAAGAAGCACACCACGAACTTCGCCCCGGCCCCGGCGGCCTTACGCACCACGCCCAGGATGTTCTCCGGCGTGTCCGTGAGGAAGGGCAGCACCGGGTTCAGCCACACGCCCGCGTACACCCCCGCGTCGCTGAGGGCGCGCAGGGCTTCAAACCGCTCCGAGGACGGGGACACATGGGGCTCGATGCGCCGGCACAGGCCGTCCTCGGCGCAGGTGATGGTCAGCTGCGCCCGCACCGGCGCGTGGCGGGCGATGTCCGAAAGCAGCCCCGCATCCCGGGCGCACAGGGCGGACTTGGTGGTGAGGGCCGCCCCGAAGCGGTAGCGCCGCAAAAGCTCCAGCGCGCCCCGGGTCAGCCGCAGCGTCCTTTCAAGGGGATTGTACGGGTCGCTCATGGCCCCCATGGACACGATGCCTGTGCGCTTCTTGCCGCGCAGCTCCTCCTCCAGGATGCGCAGGGCGTCCTGCTTGGGATGCACATGCTCAAAGTCCTCCACCCGGTAGCACACCGAGCGCGTGTCGCAGTAAATGCACCCGTGGCAGCAGCCGCGGTACAGGTTCATGTTCCAGTCCGCGCGGAAAAAGTCATCCTCCCCGCAGGGCGGGATGGGGGTGAGCAGGTGCTTGGCGGGCAAGCCGGTCATGGCGGGCCTCCTGTGCGGCGTTGATGCAACCATTGTACGCCCCGCCTGGCCGCGCGTCAAGGGGAACACGAACAAATATTCTATACGGACTGCCCTTGATTATTCCGCCGCACCTGGTATATAATAGTTTGTACGACAATCATGCAGGAAGCGAGTGACAGGGATGCAGGCACCCCACATCCGTGACTATACAGGCAAGCGAATTCACATGATCGGCATCGGCGGCTCCAGCATGTCGGGCCTGGCGGAAATGCTTATGGACAAGGGCTACCGGGTGACCGGCTCGGACCGGTCGGAAGGGTATCTGCTGGGGGACGTGCGCGGCAAGGGCGCGGAGGTGTTCGTGGGCCATCGGGCGGAGAACGTCCACGGGGCGGACCTGGTGGTGTACACCGCCGCCATCCCTGCCGACAACCCGGAAAGGGTGGAGGCGGAGCGGCTGGGCATCCCGTCCATGGAGCGGGCCACGCTTCTGGGCCAGCTGATGGAGGGCTACCGGGAGGCGGTAGGCGTGTGCGGCGCCCACGGCAAGACCACCACCACCTCCATGCTCAGCCAGATTCTGGTGGAGGGGGGCGCGGATCCCACCATCCACATCGGCGGCAAGCTGGACGCCATCGGCGGCTCCACCCGCATCGGTCAGGGGGAGGCCTTCCTGGCGGAGGCCTGCGAGTTCCGCCGCAGCTTCCTGCAGATGCGCCCCACCATGGCGGTGGTGCTGAACATCGACGCGGATCACCTGGACTGCTACAAGGACATCGACGAGATTGAGGAGACCTTCGGCCAGTTCCTGCACCTGCTGCCGGAGAGCGGCCTGGCCATCGGCAAGGGCACGGACGAGCGGATCCTCCGCCAGCTGGCGAAGCTGAACTGCCGCACGGAGACCTTCGGCATGACCCGCGACTGCGACTGGCACCCCGAGAACCTCACGGAGGACGACCGGGGCTACGCCTCCTACGACCTGTATCACAGGGACACGTACGTCACCCGCGTGACCATGCGCGTCCCCGGGGACTTCAATGTGGAAAACGGCCTGGCTGCCCTCAGCGCCGCCCACGCCCTGGGCGTGGACATGGACAGCGCGGCGGCGAGCCTGTCCCGCTTCACCGGCGCGCACCGCCGCTTTGAGCTGACGGATGTGATCGACGGGGTGGAGGTGTTCCACGACTACGGCCACAACCCCGCCGAAATGCGCAGCGCCCTGTCCATTGCCCGCAAGCGGTGCAAGGGGCGGCTGTGGGCGGTGATGCAGCCCCATACCTTCAGCCGGGTGCGCTCGCTGTTTAAGGATTATCTGACCTGCACGGAGGAGGCGGACTTCACCCTGGTGACGGACATCTGTGCCGCCAGGGAGAAGGATCCCGGCGACCTGAACAGCGGTATGCTGGTGGAGGGCATGCGGGCCCACGGCATCGACGCGGTGTGGACGCCCTCCTTCGACGATACGGAGGCGTACCTGCGCGCCCACTGGCAGCCGGGCGACCTGGCGCTGACCATGGGCTGTGGGGACATCAACATGCTCAACGCCCAGATTCACCGGCATGAAACGGAGAAGAAGCAGGCGGAATAACCATCATCACCAAAGGCGCGCGGGGAAATCCTGCGCGTTCTTTTTTGCACCTGTCCGCTGTACCCTTGCGTGAAGGAGGCGAGGGAATGGAGCGGCGTGCGGTGGTCAGCGCCATGGCGGCGCTGGGCGCGGTGGTGGGCGCGGGGTTTGCGTCGGGGCGGGAGATCGACAGCTTCTTCAGCCGCTGCGGGAGCTGGAGCTGGCTGGGCGTGGCGGCTGCGGCGGCGGTGACGGGCGTGATTGCCCTGGGGGTCATGCGCCGTCCGGGGCGTGGCGGCATGCCGGATGCATGGCAGGGCCGCTGGCCGGGCCGGCTGTGGCAGGGGATGTTCGGCGCGCTGCTGATGTGCACCGGTGGGGCGATGCTGGCCGGCGCAGGGGAGATTGCCGCGCTGATGCTGCCCGTGCAGGGCGCGTACATCATGGGCCTTGCGGGAACGGCGGCGCTGACGGTGCTGCTGGCCCGGCAGGGGGCGGAGGGCGCAGGCGCGGCAGGCAAGGCCCTGACGGCGCTGCTGCTGCTGATGGCGGGGGCGGGCTTCCTGCTGCCTCCCAGGAAGGCGGCGGTCATCGCCCCGGCGGCGTCGCCCTGGGAGAGCCTGCTGCGCGGCGCCAGCTACGCGGGGTTCAACATGGCCCTGGCCGTGCCGGGGCTGGCCTCCGCCGCGCCTGATATGTCGCGCCGGGCCCGCAGACAGTGCGCGCTGCTGCTGGCAGCCCTGCTGGGCCTGCTGCTCATCGGGGGCAACGGGCTGCTTATGCGCCACAGCGCCCTGCGCGGCGAGACCATGCCCTTCATCCACCTGCTGACAGCCTATGGCCGGGCGGGGTATGTGCTGGGCGGCTCAGCCATGTACCTGGCGGTGCTGACCACCGCCTGCGCCTCCCTGCGGGGACTGTGGACGCTGGGCGGGGGGCGGCGATGGCGGGGGATTGCCGCGCTGGGGATGCTGGCGTGCGCCGGCGCGGGCTTCACGGGGACGGTGGGAAAGGCGTATCCCGTGCTGGGCGCAGGGTGCCTTGTGCTGCTGTGCGCCGCCATTTTTCAGGAAAAATGAGAAAAAAGAAGCATGGGCTTTTAATCCGGCCGGGAATATGGTATAATATCATGACATACCGCCTGCATGCGGGCGGGAGTCCTGCTTCAAAGAAGGCGTTATATGACGGTGAATGTAAGACATCAGGTGCGCAGGGTGGATCTGGCGGCCCTGCGGGAGAACGTGAGGCTGATCCGCGCCCAGGTGCCATCCACGGCGAAGCTGATGGCGGTGGTCAAGGCGGACGCCTACGGCCACGGCATGGTGCAGGTGGCGCGGGAAGCCCTGGCGGTGGGTGCGGATCAGCTGGCCACCGCCACGGTGGAGGAGGGCGTGCAGCTGCGCCATGGGGGCATTGCCGCGCCGGTGCTGATGCTGGGCGCCACCTCCCTGGCGGAGGCCATGGAGGGCGTGGCCCACGACCTGACCCTGGCGGTATGCACGCCGGACATGGTGCGCTTTGTGCAGCGGGCGGCGGAAAGCCAGGGCAGGACCGGGCTGGTGCATCTGAAGATCGACACCGGCATGAGCCGCATCGGCGTGCGCAATGAGGACGAGGTCCGCGCCATGCTGGACACCCTCGCCCAGTGCCCCGATGTGCGCATGACCGGCGCGTTCACCCACTTCGCCGACGCGGACGGGGACGACATGGCCTATACCGACGCGCAGCTTGCGCGCTTCCTGCAGCTGGTGAAGCCGCTGCCGGGGGACATCCTTTTGCACTGCAGCAACTCCGCCGCCATTCACCGCAGGCCGGAGGCGGCCCTGGACATGGTGCGGATGGGCATCTCCATGTACGGCTATCCGCCGGTGGAGACGGACATGCCCCTGAAGCCCGTCATGGACTGGCGCACGGAGGTCACCTTCGTCAAGGAACTGCGCCCCGGGGACAAGGTCAGCTACGGCTGCACCTTCACCGCGGACAGGCCCATGGTGCTGGCCACCGTATCCTGCGGGTACGGCGACGGCTACCACCGGGCGGCGGGGGCGGGCGCGCAGGTGCTGATCCACGGGCAGCGGGCCAAGGTGGTTGGCCGCATCTGCATGGATCAGATGATGGCGGACGTGACCCACATTCCGGGTGTGAAGGCCGGGGATGTGGTGACGCTCATGGGCCGGGACGGCGACGAGTGCATCACCGCCGAGGACATCGCCCGCTGGGCAGGCACCATCAGCTATGAGGTGCTGCTGGCGGCGACGGGGCGCGTGCCCAGGGAGTGGCTCCATGCAAGCTGCTGACAAGGCGGCGCTGCGCCGGGCGATCCGCAGCCGCTTCCCCGGGGAGGACGTACGCCGGGCGGAAAGCGAGGCCATGTGCCGGCACATCCTGGCCTGGGAGCCCTACCGGCGGGCGGAAGCCGTGGGAGGCTATATTCCCCTCAGGCGGGAGGCGGACGTGACGGCGGTCATGCGGGATGCGCTGGCCTCGGGAAAAACGCTGGTGCTGCCCCGGGTGGAGAGCGAGGGAAGCATGACGCTGCGCCGGGTGCGCAGCCTGGAGGCGCTGGTTCCGGGGGCGTATGGGATTCCGGAGCCGGACGGGGATACGGAGATTGTTCCATTGGCGGCCTTGTCGCTGCTGATCGTGCCCCTGGAGGGGATCGACCGCCTGGGTATGCGCCTGGGCAAGGGCGGCGGATACTACGACCGGCTGCTGGCAGATACGCCCTGCGCGACGCTGGGGGCGGTGATGAGCTGGCAGTGGGAGGAGCGCATTCCCGCCCAGCCCTGGGACAAGCCCCTGCAGGCGGCGGCGGACCTGCGCGGTATACACTTATTTGAACCCTGTTACCCAATCCTGTAAACGAAGGGACGGAGCATCCGTGGAGAAGAACAAGAACAAGGGCAAGAAAACCATCAAACTCTCCGAGATCAAGCTGGAGTACCTCAAGGGCAGCCCCGTGGACGGCAAGACCGCCCGCAACGCCCTGACCTTCATGGGCAGCATACTGCTGATGGCCATCGCCTTCCTGCTGCTGGGCATGGCGATGATGATGGAGAACGCCATCCTGCGCGTGGCGTTCAACAGCTGCCTGCTGGCGGCGGCGCTGCTGCTGTTCTTCCAGACCGGCGCGGGACAGGGCGCCGTGGCGGTGAACATGGGCGAGATGCTCTTTGACCGCAGGAAGTCCGGCGGCCAGGTTACCGCGAAGGAGCAGAAGACCTGCTATCATCCCCTCAAGGGCCTGCTGACCGGCCTGCTCGGCTCCATTCCGGTGGTGCTGGCGGCCGTGGTGCTGGCGCTGGTGGCCAAGCGGCAGATGACCGCCCTGGGCGCGCTGCCCTCCTGGCTGTCCGCCTTTGAGGGCCGGACGGACATCGGCAATGCGGTGGCGTATTATCATCAGCCGGCCGCGCTGACGGTGGAGGATGTGCTGCGGGTGATCATCCGCGTGCTGATGATGCCCCTGGTCAACATCGTCAATCCCTATGGCGCGGACGCCCTGCTGACCCTGGAGCGGTTCAGCCCCCTGGTGATGCTGGCTCCCGCCCTGTTCTACGGCCTGGGCTACACCCAGGGCGTGCGCGCCCGCAAGCAGGTGCATGCCGGCATCGCCGAGGGCGAGATCAAGCGCAAGAAGAAGGAAAAGCGTCAGCGCAAGGCGCAGCAGCGCCGCGTCCCCAAGGGGCCGGAGCAGCTGAACTGACGGGGGAGGCCGGCCATGCGCATTATTGCAGGCACAGCCCGCTCCCGTACCATTGAGGCCCCCAGGGGCCGCGACACCCGTCCCACCCTGGACCGTGTGCGGGAGAACCTGTTCAACATTCTCCAGCGGCGGATTTCGGGGGCCGTGACCCTCGACCTGTTCGGCGGCAGCGGCGCGCTGTCCCTGGAGGCGGTGAGCCGCGGCGCGGCCATGGCCGTCATGGCGGACCGCGACCGGGCGGCCATCGCGGCCCAGCAGCTGAATGTGAGGAACCTGGGCTTTGAGCAGAATACCCGGATCATCCACGCGGAGTGGCAGCAGACGGTCCGTACCCTGCAGGGGGAGGGCATGCGCTTCGACCTGGTGTTCCTGGATCCGCCCTACGCCATGCAGGATCTGACAGAGGTGACCGACGCCCTTCTCCCCCTGCTGGCGGAGGATGCGCTGGTGATTGTGGAGCATGAGTTCCGCACGCTGCCGGTGGTGTCGCAGGTCTATGAGCGGACGGACACCCGCAAGTACGGCTACGTGGGCGTGAGCTTTTACAGCAAGCGGGAGTAAAGGTGCGTAAAAATGGAAAGAATCTGTGTGTATCCGGGCAGCTTTGACCCCGTGACCGTCGGGCACATGGACGTGATCCGCCGTGCCTGCGCACTGTTTGACCGGGTGATTGTGGCGGTATTGCACAACCCGGCCAAGCGGGGCTGCTTCCCGGTGGAGGAGCGCGTGGCGCTGATCGGGAAGGCCTGCGCGGAGATGCCGCAGGTGTCGGTGGACAGCTTCGACGGTCTGCTGGCGGACTACATGCGCAGAACCGGCGCGCAGTGCGTGGTAAGGGGGCTGCGGGCCGTCAGCGACTTTGAGACGGAGCAGACCATGGCCCAGCTCAACGCGCAGCTGCTGCCGGGGCTGGAGACGGTGTTCCTGATGACCCGGCCGGAGCACGGGTGCATATCCTCCTCGGCGGTGCGGGAGATCGCGGCCTTCGGCGGGGATGTGAGCGCCTTGGTGCCTGCGGAAATCCTTCCGGAGGTTCGGGCGCGTTTTGCCAGGTAAAGCATGCAAGGGAGATGGAGGCAGATGGCAGTGCGGGACAGCGGCAATGTGGAAGTATGCATGAACATGATCCGCGAGCTGGACGAGCTGGTGCGGGGCGCGCGGCGGGCGTTCATCAACGGGGATGCGTGCGTGGTGAACCGCAGCGAGCTGCGGGACCGGCTGGACCGGCTGCTGGGCAGCCTGCCTGACGCCCTGAACGAGGCCGAGGGCATCATCCGGGAGGTGCAGCAGGTTCGCGCGCAGACCGACCGGGAGTGCAACGATATGCTCACCCAGGCCCAGAACCAGGCCCAGCAGATGGTCAGCGAGGCCCAGCAGGCCGTTCAGCGGGCCAATGCCGAGGCGCAGCAGGCCGCCCAGCAGGCGGAGCGCACCACCCAGGAGGCTGTGCGCCGCGGGCAGGAGGAGGCCCAGCGCATTGTCCGGCAGGCGGAGCAGAACGCCGCCATGCTCCGGGCCAAGGCCGAGGAGGAGTGCCGCGAGAAGGTCAGCCAGGAGAACGTCTATCGCATGGCTGCCGTGGAGGCGGACGAAATGCGCGACGCCACCCGCAAGGAGCTGACGCAGATCCGGCAGAAGACATTCGACTATCTGGACAATGTGATGGGTCAGGTGGACCGCTACCTGAGCGATGTGGTCAACGACATGCGCCTGGAGCGGGCGGAGCTGAACAAGCACCGGTGAGTCCCATCCGGACGCAAACGTGTCCCATGCGGAAAATTTGTTATGAATATTCATCATTCGTTCATACAGACTTCATATTTCTCGGTTATTCTTACCTTGCGATCAGGAAGGAAGCCACCGCCTGATGGATCGCATCTCCTTTTTTCCCCGACATTCCACAAGAATGTCAACCTCCCTATCCTCCATACAAGCAAGGGCCGTCGGCCGGAAGCAATTCCACCGGCGGCTCTTGTGATTTTTGGGCGCGGGAAGGAAAGCATTGCCGCCATGATTTCCCGCCCGTCGGGAGATAGTACGTCTGAATGGGAAGGAAGGCGGTGCACAGTTGAACAAGGTCAGGGCAACGGCATGGATGGCGGCGGTGACGGCGGCAGCGGCGGCGCTGATGACGGCGCTGCCCTGGGCCATGCGCGCATCCCAGCCCACGGAGCGGGCGGCGCAGGTGCTTCTGTGCCGGGTGGAAGCGGGCAGGGTGGAGCAGGTGACGGCGGTGATGGGCGTTGTGCGCTACGAGGCGGAGCGGGCGGCGGTGAGTCCGGCAACGGGGCTGGTGGAGGTGGTGTACGTGTCCCCGGGGGACCATGTGACGGCGGGACAGCCGCTGTTCCGCCTGAGCGGGGCGGCCCAGGAGCTGGCGGTATCCGCGGCGGTAAGCCGGCAGGCGGAGAGCGGGGCGCTGCCCGTATCGGCCTATGAGGGGGCCTGGGCAAGCGTCAGCCAGGCGGCTGCCTGGGAGACGGACGCGGCGCTGTCCGAGGCGCGGCTGGCGCTGGAAGCCATGACGGTGCGAGCCGCATCGGACGGGCTGGTGCAGCAGGTGCTGGTGACGGAGGAGGGCGGCGTGGCGGCAGGGACGGTCGCCGTGGCGCTGAGCGGGGAGAGGCAGCAGATCCAGTGCCAGGCGGTGCTGCGGGACGCGGAGCAGCTGCAGCCCGGCATGAGCGCACGCATCCTCCACAACGGCGATACGCTGTGCATGGCCCGGGTGGAGAGCATCGGCGAGGCCCGGGCGGAGAACGGGCAGACCGTCTGCCAGGTGAACCTGACGCCGGAGGAAAACCTTCCCCTGCCCCTGGGGGCCCAGGTGGAGGCGGAGATCATCCGCTGCGCCAGGGATAACGTGCCCGTGCTGCCCGTGGCGGCCATCGACCAGGGCGATACGGTGCGCTGGGTGGCGGAGGACCGGTGCTATACCACGCCGGTGACGGTGCTGCTGGCGGACGACGAACGCTGCTGGGTGGATCTGCCCCTGGGGACGCAGGTGGTGCTGCAGGGAGAATCCACCGTGGAGGGTCAGCGGGTGCGGGAGGCTGGGATATGAAGCTGCGGGACGCGGCCTGGCTGGCGGCAACGAACCTGGTCAAGAACCCCATGCGCACGCTGCTGACGATTCTGGGCCTGGGGGTTGGGGTCGGGGCGATCCTGACGGTGATCACCCTGGGCGCGGCGGGCCAGGTTCAGGTGGAGCGGGAGATTGACAAGCTGGGCGTGGACAAGGTATGGCTGACGGCGGAAAGCGGATACAGCCTGACCACGGACAGCGCGGCGGCGGTGGCGGAGGCTTCCGGCGCAGCGGCCTGCGGAGCGGCGTATACCGCAGGGGCTGTCGTGGCGGACGGAGAGGCAATGCTGGTTACCGTCAGCGGCTATGATGAGGGCGCGGAAAATGTGCTGCAGCCCGTGCTGCTGGAAGGAAGATGGTTTACTGAGCGCGAATATGAGCAGGGAGCGCCGGTGGCCATTGTGGACAATACCCTGGCAGCCGCCTTTGAGGAATCGCCGGTGGGCAGGCGGATCAGCCTGGGCCTGAGACAGGTGACGGTGGTGGGCGTTGTGGCGCCTGCCGCGGCGCAGGCGGCGGGCGGCCTGGTGGCGCTGCCCCTGCGCACGCTGCTGGACACCTATCCGGACGCTGCCGTCAGCGAGGTGACGGTCTCGGTGCCTCACGGCGCTAAGGCGGACGAGGTGGCGGCCATGGCCCTGGCCAGCCTGGGCGAGGGCTATCAGGCGGCGACGCTGCAGACGGAGATTGACGCGGCCCGGTCGGTGATCCGCATCTTTGTGATGGTACTGGCCTGCGTGGCGGCGGTGTGTATGGTCACGGGCGGCATCGGGGTCATCAACATCCTGCTGGTGAGCGTAAGGGAGCGGCGGCGGGAGATCGGGCTGATGAAGGCCGTGGGTGGCACGTCGGGCCAGGTGGCGGCGCTGTTCCTGATGGAGGCGGTGGGCTACGCGGTGCTGGGCGGGCTGCTGGGGCTCATGCTGGGCGTGGGGATGATCGCGCTGTTCGGCA
>JBJEUJ010000182.1:0-11903 GCA_051883775.1 Aristaeellaceae bacterium
ATCATCTATGTGACGCCCGAGCCGACCGCAATGCCCATGATCACCGCGACGCCTGCTCCAACGGAACCCGCAGAACAGGAGAAGCCGGATCAGATGCAAGCCATCCTGGCCCTGGCAGCCATTGGTGCCCTGGCAGCAGTTGGCGTCCTCGTGTTCCTGAAGGGCAAGCGGGACGGCGCAAGGGCCCGGGCCGATAACGACTTCGAGCTGGATGACGATGAGGATGAACAGAATGAAGCATAAGGAATTTTGCCCTGTGGAGCCTGGCCTCCACAGGGCCTTTGCATGGAGGACAGCATGGAACTGATCATTGCTGAGAAGCCCAGCGTAGGCAAGGCCATTGCCGCTGTGGTGGGCGCGAATCTTCGTCAGGACGGGTATCTGCAGGGCGAGGATTACCTGGTCAGCTGGTGCGTCGGGCATCTGGTGGAGCTGGCGCTGCCCGAAGCCTATGACCCCCGATACGCCCGCTGGTATTACCGGGATCTGCCCATCCTGCCTGAAGCCTGGCAGTACACCGTTTCCGACGGCACCCGCAAGCAGTTTGAGGTGCTGTGTTCCCTGATGAACGACAGCCGGGTCACCGGGATCATCTGCGCCACTGACGCGGGGCGCGAGGGCGAGCTGATCTTCCGCCTGGTGTATGACAAGGCCGGGTGTCACAAGCCCGTTCGCCGCCTGTGGCTTTCCTCCATGGAGGAAAGCGCCATCCGGGAAGCCCTCCGCTGCATGAAGCCCATGTCGGATTACGACAGCCTGTATCAGGCGGCGCTCTGCCGGGCACAGGCGGACTGGCTCATCGGCATGAACGCCACCCGGCTGTACTCGCTGCTGTACGGCCCGACCCTGCATGTGGGGCGCGTCATGTCTCCCACGCTGGCCATGATTGCCGGGCGCGAAGCAGCCATCTCCAGCTTCCAGCCGGAGACGTTCTACACGGTCAGGCTGGACACCGGGCTGGGCATTACGGCGCACTCCGAACGCATGGCGGATGAAAACGCCGCCCACCGGCTGGAGAAGGCATGCAGCCGTGAGCCAGCCATTGTGACGATGATCGAACGCAAAAAACGCTGCGAGCATCCGCCCCAGCTGTACGACCTGACCACCCTGCAGCGGGACGCCAACAGGCTGCTGGGCTACACCGCCCAGCAGACGCTGGACTACGCGCAGAGCCTGTATGAGAAGAAGCTGCTGACCTATCCGCGCACGGACAGCCGCTATCTGCCCCATGAAATGGTGGACAAACTGCCGGAGCTGGCTGCCCGGGTATGCGAGGCGCTGACCTTTGCGGCAGGAATGCAGATCGCCATGCACACGGACAAGGTGATGGACGACAGTCGGGTCAGCGACCACCACGCCCTGATTCCCACCGCTGCCATGCCCGACCAGACCTCCGCCGTCAACGCCCTGACCACCGGGGAGCACGACCTGCTGAACCTGATCTGCGCCCGGATGCTCTGTGCGCTGGACGGTGACTGCACCTATGACGAAACCACCATCACTATCTCCTGCGGTGGGCACAACTTCACCGCGAAGGGCAGGCGCATCACGGCCATGGGCTGGCGGCGCATCTGGCACAGCTTCCGTGGCAGCCTGGGCGGTCGGCTTGCAGAGGAGGAAGAGACAGATCTGCCTGCGCTTCCGGACGATGTGACCGAGGGCATGGAGTGTCCCTTCCCCAGGGCGGAGGTCTGCGAGGGCCGCACCACCCCGCCTGCGCACTATACGGAAGGAAGCATCCTGCACGCCATGGAGACCGCCGGGGTGCAGGACATGCCTGAGGATGCGGAGCGCAAGGGCATCGGCACCCCGGCCACCCGGGCATCCATTCTGGAGAAGCTGATCGAAACCAGGCTGATCGAGCGCATCGGCGACCGGCGAAAAAAGGTACTTGTGCCCACAGCCAAGGGGAAGGCTCTGACAGCCATCCTGCCGGAGAAGCTCCAGTCACCGCTGCTGACCGCGGAGTGGGAGCAGCGGCTCAGACGCATCGAGCAGGGCAAGGAGGCACCGGAGGACTTCATGCGCGACATCCGTCAGCTGGTCACCGAACTGACCCGCGATACCCAAAGAGCGGAGAACGCGGAGCAGCTGTTTCCGCCCCTGCGGGAGAAGCTCGGCGTCTGCCCCCTGTGCGGCGCGGCCATCACCGAGCGGGCGCAGGGCTTCATGTGCGAGAACCGCGCCTGCACCTTCGCCCTGTGGAAGCAGGGCGGTATCCTGAAGGATGCGGAGAAGCCGCTGACCTCCGGCGAGGTGCAATCCCTGCTGAATACAGGCATGGTGAAGAAAACCGGCCTGCGCTCTGCCCGGACGCACACACGCTATGATGCCACGCTGCGTCTGGATTTCAACCAGGACGGCAGACCTGTGCTGCGTCCGACCTTTGACTGAAAGGAGCGTAACTATCATGAAGAAACTTCTGTGTGCACTGCTTGGTATGCTGCTGCTTCTGGGCACTGCGCTTGCTGACATTGATGCGTCCAACGCGCCCGCGATTCCCGCCGGTACCCTCAGCGCAAGTATCGTGCAATTCACCTCCAACCAGACCTACGCGGTGTATTCCGCTCCGGACAGCAAGAGCATCCGCGGGGCAAAGGGCCGCGCCCGCGTCAGCACCAACGGCTGGATTCAGGTGTTTGGCAGCGACGGGGACTGGATTCTGGTGCAGTACGACATCACGGACAAGCACAACCGCATCGGGTACATCGACAGGAACGCACTGCCCAAGGATGTGGTGGTGCCGGAGCTGGCGCTGACCAGTGTGCCCGCCGTGGTGAACTATGACGTGGCCGTAACGGATGACCCTCTCATCAGCCAGACGCCGCTGGCAAGGCTCACCGAGAACACCAGCGTGACGGTGCTGGGAGCGATGGGTGACTGGACCTACATCGAGGGCGTGGAGAATTCGGTGCGCTTCCGGGGCTTTGTGCCCACGGAATGCCTGTCCGGTACGGTGACCGATCTGCGGGAGGCCAACCGGGCCATTGTGGGCAGCTGGCGGCTTTACGCGGGCAGCTCCATCAACGCCAGCCGCATTATCTTCCGTGAGGATGGCACCATGACGGGCCGTTCTGCGCTGGGTGATGGGCGGGAGGTGGAGTGGTCGGGCAACTGGTCGCTGCTGGAATACGACCCTGCCCGGGGTCGTTACTGGAATGATGCGGAGTTCGAGCTGACCCTGACCCGGGGCAGCGCGGTGGAGCAGTATGGCCTGCGCATCTGCCGTCAGGCAGCGGAGAACGGCGGGTACCAATACGCGCTGGTGCTGTCCGACGGGCCCAAGTCCAGCGGCATGGTGCTGTGCGAATGAACGGAGAAAGAGAAATGATCCTTCGGGATACACAAGACGGCTTTGCCATTTACCAGCTGAAGGACGCGCCGGAACTCAGGGGGCTGCGGTTCGCGAGCCTTGCGGAGCTTCGTGCTGACGCGAAACAGATGCGCAGCAGAGTGCATGCGGTGGTCGAGAAGGCAGAGAACAGGCTCTTTGGCAGCAAGGCCGATGCCGAACAATTCCTGCGCACGGAGGGCTTCACAGTTGTTCCGAATCAAGAACCGGATGTGATCACCGTGCTCAGTCCGACACGGATGCCTGCGAACATCCACCTGGGCTACGGGGTTGATTGCTGTCTGGTGGATAGCTGCGATACCCGTGGCCTGGATCAGCCGGTCAGCAGGGAGAACTATCTGCTGACGTATGCAGGGACTCTGCCCGATGCGGTTCTCCGCCTGGGACAGCCGGAGGCCATGCTGGAAAGCCTCTATTCCTGCTTCAACATGGATCGTCCGCAGGACTTCCGGGGGCACAGCCTGAGCGTCAGCGACGTGATCGCGCTGAAGCTGGACGGTCAGGTGACCTGCTATTACACGGACAGCTTCGGCTTTGAGAAGCTGCCAGACTTTTTGCCCCGGAAAGAGTGGCCCCGTGAGAACTACCTGCATAACGCCGAAATGCTTCTGGAGGATGACTACAACATGCTGGATGGGATTGTGAACAACGGCCCCAGAGAGGGCGCATCTCAGGCAGTGGAACAGCTGAAGCCTGTGAACGACCGTGATGCGACTGACACGCCCCATACGCATTCTAAAGTCCTGGCCTCCAAAGAACCGGAACGCTGAGCGGCTGCAAATACACACGGACACGCCCGGTTCAACAGTGCGTGCTGTGTGATCATGACTGGACACCTTGTTTCCGACCATTCCCAGAAAACCGCAGCTTGACTTCTTCAAATGCTCATGATAAGATGTTGACAGAAAAATATGCAAGGAGTGATACGCATGAGTGAAATGCGCATTCCCAGCGTTCTGACGGTGAAGCCGTCTTCGGCCATCCGTACTGATTACAAGCGCTTCTCGGAGCTTTGTCATGAGACGGACGACCCGATCCTTGTGACGAACAACGGCGAGAATGACCTGGTTGTCATGAGTCATGAAGCGTTTTGCCGACGTGAAGCCTGGTATCGCCTGCAGATGAAGCTGGCTGTAGCCGATCAACAGATGGCTGAGGGCAAAATGACCGATCATGAGGATGTCATGGCACGGCTGGAGGCGCGTATCAACGATGGCTGATTTCCGCATCCGATACACCCAGCAGGCGATGGATGACCTCGATGCAATCTTTGACTACATCTGTCTGGACAATCCGAATGCAGCCAGGAAGATGCTTCAGGACTTCCGAACCGGGATTGAAAAACTGGCTGCCACGCCGTATCTCGGCGCTGCGCTTCGCTCGGATTCCCCTATGATGATTTCCAGTGGGTACCGCTATATCGTCGTATCGCCCTATCTGGTTTTCTATCGCGTGGTGGATCAGGAGATCAGGATTGGTCGTATCCTCCATAGCCGCCAGGACTGGCTTTCCCTTCTGTTTGGAATCAGATGAATATCAGGGCACACTCCAAAAGGCTGTTGCGCATGCGGCAGCCTTTTCTCATACCCCAATTTGGTACACGATGAAGGAGGAATTATCACGGAAAACAACCTGCAGCATCCTGCCCCCACGCAGGAGCGGAACGAGATCACCATCAAGTTTGGCAAGGGGCTTGTCAGCGCCCCCTTCACGGCCAGGACGGGCCGTGAGTGCGTCAGCATCAAAATACCCCATGCCGACCCTGCGGACAAGACGCCCTGGCCCAGCATCATCGTAGCGGCGAACCATGTGCATGATAACAGGTTCGGCAAGGGCATGTGGATGAAGCTGCCCGCAGACGGCGAAACGAAGCTCTATGTACCCGGGGTCACCGGCCAGACACCCGAGGGCAAGAATGTCTACAAGAACAAGGTGGTCAAGCTGCCCAACACCGAAATCAAGGCCATGCTGGAAAGCTACAAGGAGCGGTCTGCCGAAGCCACCCGGGCTGCTGCTCCGGACAAGGCACAGCCCAGAAAGAATCATGACATGGAGCGGTAAGGCACTCGACACAAGGAGTTAATGTTCTTGATCCAGAATCCTATAAAGGGTGCTGAATGAGGCTGCACATGAAGGAGAACAGCATGAAAAGGCACGGTCACTACTGCAAGGTCTGCGGTGAGCATAAAGCCAATGAGAAATTCTCCGGCAAGGGGCATGCAGCGCATATCTGCAAGCAATGTGCCGCTTTGTCCGTGGAAGAGCGGAATCAGGCGATGACGCTTACCCGCATTCTGAATCTGCCCATGTACTTGTCCAGGGAGCAGAAAGCCGGGCTTCAGAAGCGTTGCAGGGATCAGCGTCCTGAGATTCGTGAGGCTGCGGAGCGTGCCTATGACATCCGCTTTCCCCATGCCAAACGAAATGAGCAAAAGAAGCAATACCATGTGGATCATCTGACCCTGATGGTCAATGACGAACTCTTTGATTCATATGGCGATGAGCTTCCCCTGAATGCGGTGTTCCGCGTCCGAAGAAGGGACGGAACGATTTCGATTGCGCAAGATGGACAGGATACTGCTGTGCAGCTTCCCCCGGATCGCATGACCAAGCTGCTCAAATGGATGGTTCATTCGCTTGAAATCTTCTGCTGGCAGGAGGATTATGGAACCAGGAGCAGTATGCATCAGCTCCCTGATGAGGACTGGCTGGATATGCTGGACGAGGAGGATGAAAGCGAATGGGAGGAGCCTGAGCTGGAGGACGATGCAGAAGATGATCCGCTCGAATCAGATGAATCAGATGTCCCTGTCCGCTGGCAGCTTGATATCACCTATCGCAACGGAGCTTCCCAGCAGGTTATCTCCCACGATTTCCTGCCTGATCGGGTGGAAGAACTGGTGTGGCAGCTGATGGAGTATCTGTTTCCAGAGGATGAGGATGAACCAGAAGAATAGCGTTGCTGGACGCATAACCCAGCATTTCAACCGGCATGAGCAATCTGCCGGTTTTTGCGTGCCCGAATATCCGAAAGAGAGTGTTATGACCAATGCCGATTGATCAGTCCATCGAATCCTTTGAGAACTGGCGTGACCGTCAGCATGACCGTCCGGAGCCGGACCGTGAAGCTCCGGATGAGCATATTTCGCGCAGCTTCACCCATGATCATCCAGAGGATACCACCATGACCTACACCCGCGCGGGAGAACATGCCGAGCTGAAGCTCACGTTCACCTCCGAAGACCCGGATGCCGGTGTGGAAGAACTGCTGTATGCGGGAGATCAGGGGGAATCCATGGTGGAGCTTACAGCAGCTTTGCATGCGGAGCTGACCTCGTGGCTGGATGCCCAGGATACATCCTCCTTCGCTGAGCAGCAGGGCATACCTGCTGCTCCTGACATTTCGCCTGCCTTTGGCGAGTATACCCGCACAGCGCTGTATGCATTTGAGGGTGTCCTCACGGAAGCTGAACGCGATCTGAACCAGCAGGTTGTCTGGAAGCCGATCGAGACCGAAAAGCAGGACTGGCTGTACTCCGGCCAGCGCGAGACAGATGCTGAACGTGGCTGCATCGGCCATCTGCGGGGCGACTTCGGCCACGAGGGAAATGCGTTTTGGACGAGCTGGTTCGACCATACGCCCGAGCTGAAAAGCGCGGCATTCCGGGAGGAACTGCAGTCCGTTGTGAATCACCTCCGCGAGGAGGGCGGCCTGCTGTCAGGCTTTGCCGCCATGCGCAGCCAGTGCCGGAACGGGCTGGCATGCGATGACAGCTACGGCTTCCGCGCGGAAACCGCGCACTATGAATACTGCCTCCGTTGCATTCCACGCCGGGATGACTATCACTTCTACCTGTACTGCTACGATAAGGACGCACAGCGTGAGCATGCCCGTGAGAAAGCCGAGTCTGTGCGCGACAGGAAGCCGAAACCCAGGAAAACTCATGAAATGGAGAGATAAGAATGTATCTGAATGACCTGATGGCGAAGCACCATATGACCCGTGAAGAACTGTGCCGCTTGAGCGGTGTGCCCGATTCCACCCTGCGGGGAATCCTCAGCGGCGGTGTTAAACTGGAGCGCTGCCAGGCCGGGACGCTGCACCGTCTCGCGAAAGCAATGAACACGAGTGTGGAGGAGCTGCTTGGCAGCACCATGGTAGAACCGGAACCGGAGTATCCGCCCTCCCGGCCTGTCCATGAGGATGGAACCCTGATGACATTCTATGTCCTGCTGGATGCGGTGACGGGAAAGCTTCATGCGGAAGGCGAGCTGGCCTTTGTGCGGCAGATTCGGGAGAATGACTGGATTGGCCGGTATTACAGGAACAGGATGTATCGTATCACCCTGTTCCTGCTGGGGTTGAGCGATTATCTTTGCAGGAAGCATGGCATCAGCCCTGATCCGCGGTATGATACCCTTCGACACCTGCGGTTGGACAGACCGGTGTATTCCCTGGATACGCTGGAGAAGGATGACTGTGGTTCCTTTGAGCAGGCGAAAGCCTGGGCTGAGAATCATGCGATTCCCGAGCTGGCGCGGTTCAACATCTTTCTGACCGAGGACGATCTCCGCCGCAAGGTGTGATGAAGCGTCCATTTTGTGATATGACCGACCAGCAAATCCTCAGGAGCATCCGCACACTCGTCAGGGAAGAGTGTGCCAACTACCGATACGGCTACTGTCTTGAAACAGATAACAGATGCCATGTGATCAACCCGGACTATGATACGATTCATGACGGAACGCTGGATTGCGACTATTTTCTGGACTGCGTGCTTCCGGCAGACTGGACATTGAATGATCTTGTGGCCTATGCGCTGTGGTATGACGGAGAGAACGATGATGACGGTCTGCCCAGGGGAATGAAGCGGTGCGAGATGTGCCGTCAGTCCTTCACCGTCGCCAACAACCGTCAGATGTATTGCCCGACCTGTGCGGGCATCACGAGCCGCCAGCAGGCCGCGATCCGCAAAAGGAAAAGCCGGAGACTTCGTCACGAAGCCCGGCTTAATCCTTAGGTGCTTGTGTTGTTTCCCATTGCCTAATGAATGCAATACACAGATTGAAATAGCAAGGGACATTCTATGACCGGCAGCTTTTCTAGCCCTGTTCTCTTGTTGATGACTGCATTACATGGTAGAATATGTTGGATCACTATTTCCGCAGCAAGGCAGATATGGCCAGGCGATTAGGGTTAAGCTGCCGGACGGTGCAGCGTGCCTTTGAACGCTTGCAGGATGATACGGCTAAAGGAAGTTCGATTGTTCTGAACAGGGTATTGCTTTATTGTGCGTATCAACAACTGTCGCTGGATTGTATGTTCGAGGCCTATGTTCATGCCAGGCTAACAGAAAAGGTCCATATTTCCGATGACAAGGAAGCAGAAGTACCAGCATACAAACTGTTGACATTGCCCAAACCAACTGGCTTGACAGATTCGGGCGAACAGGCATATCGATATGTCAGGTCATTTCTTCAGAAAGCATCAACCTATTTATGCCCGAGATGCGCCATGTGGTGCAATCCGTGGTGTCATCAACAATGGCGTTCTCAACCTTGCCTGATGGCCCATATGGCGAACACCATGATCAATGCTCTGAGCATATACCATAAGGACGCATCATCTGTGCCGACTGAGCTGGAGGGGCAGTTCCCATCATGCAATTTCCCATACGGATAGATCAAACCCGTGTCAATGAAAAGACGCTTGCAGTTTGATTGTCCATGATGAAGTGGAAAAGAGCATTAATACGAGAACGGGTGGTGCAGTATGGCACATTATAAAAACCGTTATGGTATCGGATCTCTCCCCGCTTTATCCGATTGAAACAGTCCGCAGCAGTCATGGCGGCTGTGTGAGACTCGCTGACTGGTATGTTCCCGGCTCACGGTTGCTAAGCCCGGCACAGATGGACTTTCTGCTGAGCTTGGCCCAGTCGCTGACCGGAGAGGATGCGATCATGATGAGCAGCATTCTACATGTACTCGTTCCATCCTGATGGTCATGGACGGGAAGTAAGCCATCTTGCACTTTCACAAACAGGCTGCAATTCACGCAGCCTCACAGCAAGCACAGGACAGATCTCCGCATGGCGGGAGCGGCAAGCAGGGCGGCGCGAGGATGGCACAGCCGGAGCGACACACGCAGCCTGCTGACCCTGCTGTGGCAGGCAGGGCGCGACGATCCCATGCGGAACAATGAGACTTCCACCACGGCCCTCCACTGACTGGAGAGGGAGTCCCTGCGGTATGCGCCAGTCCGGGGGACAGCGGTACCGGCAGGGCTATGATGCGGCAGCCAGCCGCCACCATGTGCTTGCATGATGCCTCTGAGCAGCGACAGTGTTGACAGAGGATGTAGCTGCTTATAGAATACCCGTACCTGCTAATCAAGATACTTGAAAGGAGGTACGCGGATCCATCCATGTGAGGCACAGCGAGAGGAGGACACAGGATGCGAGGTTCTTCTGAAGGGGAATGCGTTCAGCGGACATATACCGCCGAGCAGGTAGCACAAATCCTTGGCATCAGCCTGCGCAAAGCCTACGGGCTCTGCGAAACCACCACACAATTCAAAGTGATGCGGTTGGGCAAGCGATGCCTGCGAATTCACAAGGAATCCTTTGACAAGTGGCTGAACGAGCAAGCGGAGCTTACCTGACCTGATGCAGGAAAGGAAAGCAAGCATGGCAACCTACAAGGTAAGGGGCATTGCCCACAACATCATTTATCCCTACAGAACAGAGGACGGCAAGCTCAAGCAGCAATGGGAGACCTATGCAACGGAACTGGAGGCGATGCACAGAAAGGCCTATATCGACTATCTGCAGAAGAACCGGCTTCACCATGAAATCCGGAAGGCAGCTGCCGAATACCAATGCAGGCGTGCGGTAGAAAGAGCAGTGGTCGAACGGTTCCGCCCCAAAGCACCGGAGGAAACGCCGACTCACGCTGCGGAGGACAATATCACAAAGACGTATCGGGAGTTTGTGGAGAAATGGCTGCCCATCCACGCCAGGAAGGAACGCTTTTCGCCCAACTCCTACGACAGCTATCGCAGCAATCTGGAACGGCATATTCTGCCGTACTTCGGCGACCGGGTGATGAGCAGCATTACAGCGGAGGACATTGACGATTTCCTGGATGCGCTGAGCCGGAAACCCTGCCGCGGGCCAAAGAGCTACGGGAAGCGTCCGGAGGATATTCCAACGCTGTCCTCCAGTACCATAAAGAAGTGCTTTACGATCCTGACCTCGGGCTTTGAGACGGCAAGGAAGTGGCACTACATCACGGAAATTCCCAAGGTCACCGCGCCCACGGAAAAAACGGTCAAGCGCAGGGCCTGGGATGCCCGCCGCGTTTTCGAGGTGCTTGACAGCATCCGGGAGGACGAGCTGCTGCACCTGGCTGTCCATCTGGCGTTCGTATGCTCCCTGCGGGCCGGTGAAACGGCGGGTATTGATCTGCAGACGATTGATCTCCGGGACGGCAGCCTGTGGATCACCAGGCAGATTCAGCGTGTGTCTGACAATGCCATCAGCGTGCTGCCCAGGCAAGAAGTGCTTCGCATCTTCCCCAAGCAGGTGGCAACATCGAGAAGCAGCCTGATTCTCAAAGGGCCGAAAACGGAGGACAGCCACCGGAAGCAGTATCTGACCACACCGCTTCTGGAGGAACTGCGCCAGCGTATAGCACGGATTGAGGAGAACAAATCTTTCTTCCGGGATGAGTATCAGGATTACGGACTGCTGATCTGCCAGGCGGACGGGCGGCCGGTCGATCCCAGAAATCTGGAAAAGAGCTTCAAAGAGCACCAGAAGCGAATCGGCATTCCGGAGAATGAGCGGATCGACTTCCAGGGGCTTCGGAAGTCGGGACAGATGCACAAGGTGCGTCTGTCGCAGAACAACTACCAGCTGGTTGCGGAGAACGCCGGACAGTCGCCGGAGGTTCTGATGGCCCATTACAACGAGGCGCTGGACTGCGAGAAGCGTGCCCTGTCACGGCTGGTGGAGGACAGCTTCTATCCGCAAAGGGAAAGGACAGAAGAAACGCCGGACGGCGCGGATGTGTCGGCCTTGATGACACAGATTCAGCAAAACCCGGAGCTGTACCGGAAACTTCTGCAAGTCCTGACGCCCGGTGCACAGCAGCACGCCTGATGCAAAAATTTCTGCGTGTTAGCAGGAATCATTAGCTGGCGGCGGGGTGCATGCATCGAATGCATAGCGATCCTGAATGGGATGCGGCAGAAATTAGCTGGAAAAGCGAAAAAAGGCTGAAATCATTAGCTGAGAACCGGACTGGACAAGCGCACTGCTTCTCAGACAGGAAAGGAGGAAGAAAGCCGGAAACCCTGATGACACAAAGAAAATCGCCTCTGCGAGTGACCTCACAAAGGCGATTCTATGGAGCTGATGACCGGATTCGAACCGGTGACCTCATCCTTACCAAGGATGCGCTCTACCGACTGAGCTACATCAGCGCGAGTGAATAGTTATGCTGGAGTGCCGCATAGAGTTTATCCTTACCAAGGATGCGCTCTACC
>JBJEUJ010000183.1:0-2272 GCA_051883775.1 Aristaeellaceae bacterium
GATGCCGCAGCAGCGGGTTTATATCGCCATTGACCTGAAGTCCTTTTATGCATCCGTGGAGTGTGTGGATCGGGGGCTGGACCCGATGGTCACCCATCTGGTGGTGGCGGACGAGAGCCGGACGGAAAAGACCATCTGCCTGGCGGTGACCCCGGCGCTGAAGGCCTACGGCGTGCCGAGCCGGTCGCGGCTGTTCGAGGTGATCGAGCGGGTGAACACGGTCAACGCCCGCAGGCGGCTGGCAGCCCCGGGGCAGCGGCTGTCCGGCTCCTCCTGGAACGAGGAGGAGCTGCGGCAGAACCCCAACCTGGCGCTGGACTTCATCCGCGCGGTGCCCCGCATGGCCCGCTACATCGAGTGCAGCGCGAAGGTGTACAGCGTTTACCTGCGCCACGCCGCGCCGGAGGATATTCACGTCTACTCCATTGACGAGGTATTCATCGACGCCACCCCCTACCTGAAGGCGCGAAATATGACCCCCCGGCAGTTCACCTCCGCCATCATCCAGGATATTTTCGCAGAAACCGGCATCACCGCCACCGCGGGCATCGGCACCAACCTGTACCTGTGCAAGGTGGCCCTGGACATTCTGGCCAAGCATGCCGAGCCGGACGAGCATGGCGTGCGCATGGCGCAGCTGACGGAGCTGGGCTACCGCCGTCAGCTGTGGACGCACCGCCCGCTGACGGACTTCTGGCGGGTGGGCCGGGGCTATGCCCGGAAGCTGGAGGCCCACGGGCTGTTCACCATGGGTGACATCGCCCGCTGCTCCGTGGGGCAGCACGGGGTGTGCAGCGGCGAGGATCTGCTCTACCGGCTCTTCGGCGTGAACGCGGAGCTGCTCATCGACCACGCCTGGGGCTGGGAAAGCTGCACCATGGCCGACATCAAGGCCTACAAGCCCCTGAGCAGCAGCGTGGGCACGGGGCAGGTGCTGCACTGTCCCTATGCCTTCGGCAAGGCGCGGCTGATTGCCCGGGAGATGGCGGACGAGCTGTCCCTGAGCCTGGTGGCCAAGGGGGTTGTCACCGACCAGGTGGTGCTGAGCATCGGCTACGACGCGGAGAGCCTGACCCCTGCGCCGGGCCGGCCGGCCTACCGCGGGCCCATCGTCACGGACTTCTACGGCCGCAGCATCCCCCGCCACGCCCACGGCTCCATCGCGCTCCCCTGCATGACCTCCTCCACCCGCCTCATCACCGAGGCCGTGCTGTCCCTGTTCGACCGGATTGTTGACCCCGCCCTGCTGGTGCGCCGGGTAAGCCTGGCGGCGGGCCGGGTGGTGGACGAGGCCGAGGCCCGGCAGGCCCCCGCCTTCGAGCAGCTGGATCTGTTCACGGACTACGCGGCGGAGGATCAGCGCCGGGCGGAGGAGGCTGCCCGCCTGGCCCGGGAGCGACGCGGGCAGGAGGCGGTGCTGGACATCCGCCGCCGCTTCGGCAGCAACGCCATCCTCATGGGCATGAATCTGGAGGAGGGCGCCACCGCTGCGGACCGCCACCGGCAGATCGGAGGTCACAAGGCATGAGCAGCAAGGTATTCCC
Organism: Aristaeellaceae bacterium; assembly: GCA_051883775.1. GTDB lineage: Bacteria > Bacillota > Clostridia > Christensenellales > Aristaeellaceae > UBA11524. Next base: position 1,545 of record JBJEUJ010000183.1, read on the forward strand.
CTACACGGATCTTCTGCGTCTGCGGCGGCCCGTGTCCCTGCGGCGCAAGCCCATGACCCGGCTGAACCGGGCGGCGCAGTTCGCGCCCTTCGACGCGCTGGCGGGCTTCAGCGACGAGATGCACGAGACCGCCCGGCTCACCGACCGGCGCACCGGCCCGGACGAGGACAGCCTGGCCCGGCTGAACCGGCGGCTGCAGCGGCTCTGCGCGGCGCTGGCGGAGGGCCGGCCGGAGGTGACCTTCCTGTGCTTCATCCCGGACGCGAAAAAGGAGGGCGGGGCCTACCGCCGCATCACCGGGCGCGTGCGGCGCATGGACGAGGTACGGCAGGAAATTCTGCTGACGGACGGCCGGGTGATTCCCATGGGCAGCATTGACGACCTGGACGGGCCGCTGTTCCGGGACGGGGCGTCGCCTGAGGGCGGATAGGTCGAAGCTGTGGCGGCTCTGCTGCAGCAGGAGTACAGTCCGCGCCGCATTCTCCCTGGAAAGCGCACACTATCTCTACAACGCAAACAGTCCCCGGCGCAAAGGCGCAGGGGACTGCAATTTGTTTGTCGGGCAGGCATGCCTCTTCGGGGAAGGAGGCCGGGGGATGGATCAGACTGCCGCTGGAGGTGGGGCGCGCCGGTGCAGGGCCCTGGAGCATGCCGTTTCCCTCGCGGGCGGCATGCAGCCTTCCCCTCTGGGGAAGGTGGCCGAGCGCAGCGAGGTCGGATGAGGTCGT
>JBJEUJ010000184.1:0-11843 GCA_051883775.1 Aristaeellaceae bacterium
GCGCCGTGACCCCCGCAAGCGCGGCGCGCCCTCCGCGCGCCGTGCCTCCAACCCAAGTTGCATCCCCCCGAATGAGAGTCCAGAGAGCCGAAGGCTCTTTGGCGAGGGTCTGGGGCGAGAAGCCCCAGCCTGGACAACCCCGCCTTCCGCCGCTATAATAATGATAACGAAAGGAGCGTGGGCCGTGAGAAAACTGCTGATAAGCCTGGCGCTGGCGCTGGCGCTGACCGGCGCGGCGCACGCGGAGACGGTTCTTCCCTATGAGCGGATGCTGATCCCGGGGTACATGATGCTCAATAGCATGCAGCAGACGCTGTTCGAGGCGGCGTATGCGGCGGCGGTCGCGGGGGAGACGAACGTCCAGGTCCCGGAAAACATGGCGTACGAGGATGCCGCTGCCGCCATGAATCTCCTGCTGAATGAGTGCCCCGAGCTGTGCGCGCTGGCTGATTCCTGCCGGATCCTCTACGCCCGCAGCCAGCCGGATACAGCCGTTGGGGTCGAGCTGGCCTACGCCCGGCCGCTGGATACCCAGGCAACGCTCCTGAACGCGGCGAGCAGCATGGCCGCCCAGACGGAGGGCTCAGCCTGGGAGCGGGAGCTTGCCCTGCATGATATGCTCTGCCGCACCGCCACCTATGACCTGAACGCCCCCAACCAGAGCACCGCCTATGGCGCACTGGTGGACGGCCGGGCCGGGTGCAGCGGCTACGCCCGGGCGATGACGCTGCTGTGCCGCCTGGCGGGCATCCCCTGCCAGACCGTCAGCGGCACGGCCCGGGCTAACGGCGCGGAGGAAAGGCATACCTGGTGCGTGCTGGACATCGGCGGAGCCTTCACCCTGACAGACCCCACCTGGGATGATCAGAACGGGCTGATTTCCTACTGCTACTTCAACCTGACCGACGCGCAGATGGCCGCGGATCATACCCCGGATGCGGGAACGCTCCCCCTGCCCTGCACGGACGAAAGCCTCTCCTGGTATGCCCGCAACGGTATGCTGGTTCCCGCAGAGGAGGCGGAGGCCCGGCAGATGATCGACGGGGTCATGGAGCGCATGGTGCGGGAGGGCGTGAACGTGAACCTCCGCTTCGACAGGGCGGAGGATGCGGAAGCCTTCGCCAATGGGGTGGATGCGTGGATCGACCGCTATCACCAGCGCCACCCCGAGACGCCCTATGAAGGCAGCTGGACTACGCTGTACCGGCCGACGCAGAACTGCGTCACTGTGATACCCTGCCCATGACCGGGGCGGATGCTTCCGGCAGATAAAACGGGGCGCGGACATGCTTCTGTCCGCGCCCCGTGGCTGTACGGGAGAATTATAATGGAAGATTTTCCGCATTGTAGGTGCCGTCCAGGCAGGCGGAGAGCAGCTTCTGCCATAAATCGGAGCCGGAAACGTGCATGGTGAAGCTCTTGCCCGCGCTGGTGAACAGCACCGTCGCACCCTGGCCGTCGCGGTCCCCCGCCACCCAGCATTCGCTGGCGCCGCAGATAGTCAGGTGCAGGGCCGTGTCCTTGCTCACATGGGCGAAGGGCGGCATGGCGTAGCTGCGGCGCAGGTAGCTCAGCACGGTCTTGTAGTTCTCCGGGACGATGATGGCCCGCCGCCCCTGGTATTCCGCGACAACGGCCTGCTCCTCCTCCGTGTGGGTCTCCGAGGCGTTGACCAGGGTGGCGGCGTTGAAGGCCAGGCCGGTCTGCAGCGCATATTCATTCATCTGGTATTTGGCGTTGACCACATACACCATGCCGGCGATCACCATCACCAGCGTGGCGACGCCAACGAAAATCAGCAGCTTGGTATACCATTTCATGATTCCTGCCCTCCCTGCGGCTCCTGCTCGCCCTCCGGCGACGGAACAGCCCTCATGCCGTTGTACGCTGCCTTCACCCGGAAAAAGCATCCCGCGCTGACGGCCGCGCAGCACGCCAGCAGCGCAAAGCCAGGCAGCTCGGAAAGCGCCTGCCCGCCCACGGCCAGGAACACCACGTCCCCCAGGGCGGCCATGCCCAGCAGCACCATGCACCCCAGGCTGGAGCGCATCACCCGGCCGATCCCCTTCTCCCGCTGGGTGCGGATCATGGGGGAGGGGCAGCGCAGCAGGGCGAAAAGCCCCATAACCCAGTACAGCGCGGGAATCACACCCGCCGCCGCCACCGGCAGCACGTACATGCACCAGGCGCTGGGCGTGGACAGGCGCATGTACGCCGCGTAGCACACGGCCAGGGCAACCCAGCCGCCCAGGCCGAAGCGGCGGGCCTGCGTCCAGTCCTGCTGATTTCCGGGGACATACCATTCGCCCTGATAAACGGCCACGCGCTTTTCCCGGCCACGGTCGGTCAGGCGCGTCTCCAGCCGGTAGTCCTCCTTGTACTTGCGTTCCTTCATGGGTGGAACAGGTCTCCTTCCGCTTGGTTCATGATTGAAGCATTCCCATGATACCACAAGGCGGCGCGTCTGCCAAGGGCCTGCGCCTGAAATGACATAATGGCTGCTCCAAAATGCCAAATATGCAGCGCATGGGCGGAAAGAGAGGCAAATTTCTCATGAACTGGGGTCAACTCCTGCAAAAATATTCGGGTTTTCATGGGCATTGGCTTGACAATGAATGGGCTGGTTGATATAATTCAAGGGTATAGACCCTGCGGGCGTATGCATTCATTGACGGGACCGGCAGGGATCACAAAAAGGAGGAAACAACCCATGAAAAAGCTGCTGGCTCTGCTGCTGGCTGCGTGCATGCTCACCAGCATCACCGCGGTCTTCGCTGAGGAAGCTACCGGCACGCCCCTGGTTGTGGCGATCTCCACGCTGAGCTCCAAGTTCAGCCCCTTCTTCGCCGACACCGCTTACGACCAGGACGTGGTTGATCTGACCCAGATCGGCATGATGACCACCGACCGTGTGGGCGGTATCGTCTACAACGCCATCGAGGGCGAGACCCGGAACTACAACGGTACCGATTACCTCTACACCGGCACCGCTGACATCTCCGTGGTGTACGACGAGGAGAACGACATCACCACCTACACCACCAAGATCCGTGACGATCTGAAGTTCTCCGACGGCGAGCCTGTCACCGCGGACGACATCATCTTCACCTACTACGTGTATCTGGATCCCTCCTACACCGGCTCCACCACCCTGAGCAGCTACAGCATCCTGGGCCTGCAGGCTTACCAGACCCAGATCCCTGAGGCTTCTCTGGGCGAGGTTCTGCCTGCGATGGACGCTCTGAAGGCTGCTGGCTTCGGCTACACCGTGGCCGAGGGCGACCTGTTCACCCAGGAGCAGTACGACGCCTACTACGCCAAGCTGACCGAGCTGTGGAAGGCTGACGTGCAGGGCATCGTGGACTACGTGTTCGACAACTACGGCGCTGCCTACTCCGAGGCTGTGCTGGCCAAGACCGCTGACGAGGTTGGCGCCTCCGACGGCCTGAAGACTGCCCTGGGCATGGCCCTGTGGGGATTCGGCGCTGTGAACGAGGACGGCACCTTCACCGACTCCAACGGCAAGGTCTACGACATGGCTGAGACCTTCCCCACCGTGGACGACTACTTCGATTGCACCTTCGCGGCCTATGGCGGCGACATCGAGACCTACCTGGGCGTTGAGTCTGCCACCGGCACCACCACCGACGCTGTGAACACCGAGACCATGGGCATCCTGGCCGAGGCTGCCGGTGTTGACCTGTCCGCTGGCGTGCCCAACATCTCCGGCATCAAGAAGCTGGACGACTACACCGTCGAAGTGAAGGTGCAGGGCTTCTCCGCTCCCGCTGTGTACAGCATCTGCGGCCTGTCCATCACCCCCAAGCACTACTATGGCGACGGCACCTATGACTACGAGGCCAACAACTTCGGTCATGCCTTCGGCGATCTGTCTCCCGTGACCGCCAAGAACGACGCTCCCATGGGCGCCGGCCCCTACAAGTTCATCAAGTACGAGAACCGCGTCGTGTACTACGAGGCGAATCCCTACTACTACAAGGGCGAGCCCGAAATCAAGTCCTTCCAGTACAAGGAAACCAACTCTGCTGAAGTGGCTACCGCTGTGCAGACCGGCACCGCTGACGGCGGCGAGATGAACGGCACCAAGGCCAACTTCGAGATGCTGCGCTCCTTCAACTCCAACGGCGAAGTGACCGGCGACGTGGTGACCACCTACTCCGTGGCCAACCTGGGCTATGGCTACATCGGCATGAACGCCGACACCGTGAACGTTGCTGGCGAGCCCGGCTCCGAGGCCTCCAAGAACCTGCGCAAGGGCCTGGCCACCGTGCTGGCTGTGTACCGCGACACCGCCTATGATTCCTACTATGGCGACGCTGCGGCCGTCATCAACTATCCCATCTCCACCACCTCCTGGGCGGCTCCCCAGCCCACCGACGAGGGCTATCGCGTGGCCTTCTCCGTGGATGTGGATGGCAACCCCATCTACACCGCTGACATGAGCACCGAGGACAAGTACGCTGCCGCCATCGAGGCCGCCAAGGGCTTCCTGAAGGCTGCTGGCTTCACCTATGACGAGGCTGCCGGTGTGTTCACCGCCGCTCCCGAAGGCGCGAAGCTGTCCTACGAAGTCATCATCCCCGCTGACGGTATCGGCGATCATCCCTCCTTCGCTGTGCTGACCGACGCCAAGGCTGCGCTGGCCACCATCGGCATCGAGCTGAAGATCAACGACCCCGCCGACTCCAACGTGCTGTGGGATTCTCTGGATGCCGGCACGCAGGAGCTGTGGACCGCTGCCTGGGGCTCCACCATTGACCCCGACATGTACCAGATCTATCACTCCTCCAACATCGTTGGTCTGGGTGGTTCTGACTCCAACCACTACCACATCCAGTCCGAGACTGTGGACCAGCTGATTCTGGACGCCCGTTCTTCCGCTGACCAGGCCTATCGTAAGGAGCTGTACAAGGCTGCTCTGGACGAGATCATGGACTGGGCTGTGGAGATCCCCGCCTACCAGCGTCAGAACATCGTCATCGCCAGCTCTCAGCGCGTTGACACCGCCACTGTGACCCCCGACGTCACCACCTACTGGGGCTGGCTGGCTGACCTGGAGACCATGAAGATGGTCGAGGCCGCCAAGTAAGCCGTTGGCTCAGGAGTTTCGTCAAATTGCATAAGCATCAACTCCCCATGAGCTGACAATAAGCGCTCAGGTCGCCCTTCGTCGCGAGGCGGAGGGTGGCCTGAGCCACGTTGATACCCGGGGGGAGAAATAACACAGTGGGGAGGAAATGCTCAAGTGTGGAAATTTTTAGTCAGGCGAATCTGTCTGGCGCTGGTCATCATCCTATGCGGTTCTTTTGTCATTTACGGCGTGATGCGTTGCATGCCCACCTCCTTTGTGGAGAGCCTTGCCCGCGAGCGGGCCGCGGCCAGCGCGACCACGGGCGGCGCCAGCTATCAGGAATGGCTGGAGAAGCTCAATGAAGCCTATCACATGAACGACGACGTGTTCACAGGCTTTGTGAACTGGTTGGGTGAAGTCATCAAGGGTGACTTTGGCGACAGCTGGAAGTACGGCGTGCCGGTCATCCAGAAGTTCAACGACGTTATCTGGTACTCCGTGGTGCTGAACATCATCACCATTCTGCTGGAGGTTGCCATCTGCATTCCGCTGGGCATTCAGGCTGCGCGCCATCAGTACAGCGGCTTCGACTATGGCATCACCGTTTTTGCCATGCTATGTATCTCGTTGCCGACCTTCTTCCTGGCAACGCTGTTGAAATATATTTTCTCGGTCAAGCTGGGCTGGTTTGACCTGTACGGCATTGTTGGCCGATACTACGAGCAGCTGAACACCTGGGGCAAGATCATGGATATGTGCAAGCACATGGTGCTGCCCGTGCTGACGCTGACCATGCTGAACATCGGCGGTCTGACCCGTTACACCCGCACCAACATGCTGGAGGTGCTCAACGCCGACTACATCCGTACTGCCCGCGCCAAGGGCCTGTCGGAAAAGGTGGTCATCAACCGTCATGCCTTCCGCAACACCCTGATCCCCCTGGTCAGCTACATGAGCTACCTGGTGCCCAGCCTGTTCAGCGGCTCCATGATTACCGAGACGCTGTACCAGATCCCCGGCATTGGCTATATTGCCTATGACGCCATGGTGGCCGGCGACCTTCCCTTCACCATGTTCTACTCGGTGTTCGGCCTGGTGCTGACGCAGGTGAGTCTGATGCTGGCGGACATCATGTACGCCGTGGTGGACCCCCGCGTCCGCGTGAATTAAGAGGGAAGGAGGAGTACGCAAATGAGTCAGAATACGACCGACAATCAGAACAAGGAAAACCTTGCCCTGGACGATGGCCGCCGCGTCAAGGTGCTGTCCCCGGGCATGATGGTGTTCAAGCGGTTCATCCGTAACCGTCTGGCGATCGCCGGTATCTGCATCCTGGTGTTCATGTTTGCCTTTTCCTTCCTGGGCGGCGTCATTTCGCCCTATACGCAGGATCAGGTGTTCTACAAGTACGACTATGCCAACAAGGAATACGCGGGCGCCGTGGTGAACACGGAGTTCCGCTATACCACCCAGGAGGGTGCGCAGCTGCCTGCCGCGGCCCGCGCGTCCTTCAACCTGGCGGCGAAGAAGGATGATCCCACCTTTACCGCCGGCGGCGTGACCTACTCCGTCACCAAGGTGGATGACAACTTCTACCGCATCGGCACGGCTTCCGAGCTGGGCACGGTGACGGTGCTGGGCAAGATTGCCGACGTGAAGCCCATCGGAGACGCGGTCATCTCCGACGAGCTGAAGAACGCTGCCCTCAAGGCGGCCACCAGCGGCGGCGGCGCCTTTGAGGTGGACGGTGTGTCCTACACCCTGACTGCGGGCGCGGCCAAGAGCTACGTCCTGTCCGGCACGGAGGATATTGCCCTGGCGTCCATCCTGAACTACGACGCCTTTGATAATCAGTTCACCAGCCTGGTTTCCTCCTTCGATTTCCGCCTGGAGAGCGAGACCGCCATGCATCAGGGAGCAACCTCCTTTGAGCTGGACGGCGTGACCTACAACCTGGACATCGAGACGGAGACCACCGCCACCATCTACAAGATGGAGGGCGACGAGAAGGTCATGGTGGCCAATGTGTCCAACGTGATCGTCAACCCCGTGAACGACATCTTCCTGCCGATTTCCTACAAGGCTGCGGTGGCCGACGCCATCGCCGCGAAGGAAACCTCCTTCGAATACGTGAATGAAAACGGCGAAACGGAGAAGCATACCATTGAGCTGCGCGTCAACGGCTACGTGGTGTCCACCATGCAGCGCACCATGCTCATTGACATGTATTCTGCGCCCAGCCTGACCCATCCCCTGGGCACGGACGACCACGGTATGGACGTGCTGACCCGCCTGATGTACGGCGGCCGCATCTCCCTGATGGTGGGCTTCGTGGTTGTGTTCCTGGAGATGCTCATCGGCATCATCATCGGCGGTGTGTCCGGCTACTTCGGCGGCTGGGTTGATACGCTGCTGATGCGCTTCGTGGATCTGTTCAACTCCATTCCCTACTACCCGATGATGATCATCGCCGGCTCCCTGATGGACGCCTTCGAGGTCAATCCCTACACGCGAATCTTCATGCTGATGGGCATCATGGGTATCATGGGCTGGACGGGCGTGGCCCGCGTGGTCCGCGGCCAGATCCTCTCCCTGCGCGAGCAGGACTTCATGGTGGCCACGGAGGCGACCGGCGTGCGCATCAGCCGCCGCATCTTCCGCCACCTGGTGCCCAACGTCATGCCCCTGCTGATCGTGCAGGCCACCATGTCCCTGGGCTCCATCATCCTGACGGAGGCGACGCTGTCCTTCCTGGGCCTGGGCATCAAGTACCCGCTGGCCTCCTGGGGCACCATCATCAACTCTGCCAGCAACATTTACGTCATGTCCAACTTCTGGTTCATCTGGATTCCCGCAGGCGTGCTGATTGTGCTCACCGTGCTTGGTTTCAACTTTGTCGGTGACGGCCTGCGCGATGCCTTTGACCCGAAGATGAAGCGCTAAGCGGGAGGCTGCTGAAATGAAGAAAGAAAAGAAAACCTCCGGATATATTTCGGCGCGCGAGTCCCGCAGGATCAGCAAGGAAAATCTGAGGATCACCCGGGAATACGAGAAGAAGCGCACGCGGAAGAATGTCCCTGAAACCGAGTACCTGACCCGGATGAAGGACCCCGCCAACGTGGTGGAGTTCGACAACCTGCACACCTACTTCTTCACCGACATCGGCACGGTGAAGGCTGTGGACGGCGTGTCCTTCAACGTGCCCATCGGCAAGACCGTGGGCATCGTGGGCGAATCCGGCTGCGGCAAGAGCGTGACCAGCATGTCCCTGATGCAGCTGGTGCAGCGCCCCACCGGCCAGACCGTGGCGGGCGAAATGCGCCTGAACCTGGGCGACAAGGCCTACGACGTGGCCAAGATGCCTCTGGAGGCCATGCAGAAGATTCGCGGCAACGTGATCTCCATGATCTTCCAGGAGCCCATGACCAGCCTGAACCCGGTCTTCCGCATCGGCTTCCAGCTGGACGAGGTCATCGCCCTGCATAACCCCTCCATGAGCAAGGAGGAGGTCAAGCAGCGCTCCGTGGAGGCCATCAAGATGGTGGGCATCGCGGATGCGGAGGGCGTGTACAACCGCTATCCCCATGAGCTGTCCGGCGGCATGCGTCAGCGCATCGTCATCGCCATGGCCCTGGTGTGCAACCCCCGCCTGATCATCGCGGACGAGCCCACCACCGCCCTGGATGTGACCATCCAGGCGCAGATCCTGGAGCTGCTGCGTGAGCTGAAGAGCAAGATCAACGCGTCCATCATGCTGATTACCCACGACCTGGGCGTCATCGCGGAGATGGCGGACTACGTGGTGGTCATGTACGCTGGCCGCGTGGTGGAGAAGGGCCTGGCGCATGAGGTCTTCCTGGATCCCCGCCATCCCTACACCATCGGCCTGATGGAGTCCAAGCCCGTGATCAACAAGACCGTGGAGCGGCTGTACTCCATCCCCGGCGCGGTACCCAACCCCATCAACATGCCGGACTACTGCTATTTCCGCGACAGGTGCGAAAAGTGCGTGAACCGCTGCGACGGCCAATATCCGCCGGAGATTCACGTCACCGACACCCACATCGTCAGCTGCTGGCGGTACTTTGACCAGGACAAGGGAGGCGACAGCAATGGCTGATAACAAGAGCACCTACGTGGTGGAGGTCAAGGACCTCTGCAAATACTTCCCCATCAAGGCGGGCCTGTTCGGCCGCGTGGTGGGCCATGTACACGCCGTGGAGAACGTCTCCTTCAAGCTCAAGCGGGGCACCACCATGGGCCTTGTGGGCGAATCCGGCTGCGGCAAGACCACCATCGGCAAGACCATCCTGAACCTGACGCCCAAGACCAGCGGCGAGGTCATCTTCAATGAGGAGACCCACCTGGATCAGCTCAGCCACAAGGAGCTGCAGGCCTTCCGCCCGAAGATTCAGATCATCTTCCAGGATCCCTACTCCAGCCTGTCTCCCCGCCTGCCCGTGGGCGAGATCATCGGCGAGGCGGTGCGCGAGCACAACCTGGTGCCTGCCGATCAGCTGGACGATTACGTCACCCGGGTCATGAAGGCCTGCGGTCTGCATGAGTATCAGAAGGATCGCTACCCCCATGAGTTCTCCGGCGGCCAGCGCCAGCGCATCTGCATCGCCCGCGCCATCGCCCTGAACCCGGACTTCATCGTCTGCGACGAGCCTGTGTCCGCCCTGGACGTGTCCATTCAGGCGCAGATCATTAACCTGCTGGAGGATCTGCAGAAGCAGTTCAACCTGACCTATCTGTTCATCAGCCATGACCTGTCCGTGGTGCAGCACATTTCGGACACGGTGGGCGTGATGTATCTGGGCAACATGGTGGAATTCGCCAGCAAGGAGGAAATCTTCGCCAACCCGCTGCATCCCTACACCCAGGCGCTCTTCAGCGCCATCCCGGTGCCGGATCCCACGGTGAAGATGAACCGTATCATCCTGGAGGGCAGCATTCCTTCCCCCGCCAATCCGCCGTCCGGCTGCAAGTTCCACACCCGCTGCCGTATGTGCAAGGGCGTGTGCTCCCAGAAGGTGCCCCGCACCATGGAGGTGGGCGAGGGTCATACCGTGACCTGCCACATCTACGATCCGGAGAGCGGCTATGACAAGGAATAAGCGCGAGCGCAAGCCCCGCTTGCCTGAGGGCGACGACGGGCATACCATTGCCAACATGAACGTGGAGGGCATGCCCTGGTACAAGCCGGAGCGGCCCGACCTTCCCCCGGAGTCAAGGGATTCCAAGGCTCCCGCGGACGGCCTGACCCGCAGGCAGATGCGCATGTACACTGCCAGCGCGCTGAAGGCCGGACTGCTGGTGGCAGGGGTCATGTGCCTGGGCATGGTGGCGTTTGTGGCGTTCTGCGTGTTTGTATGGTTCCGGTAAAGCTTGCGGCCCTGTCCACCCGGCAGGGCCGCATTCTGCTACAATCAACAAGGAAAGGCGATGACAAATCATGAAGAAGATTCTTGCATCCCAAAGCGCGCCTGCGGCCATCGGGCCCTACTCCCAGGGTGTGCAGGTTGGCAACCTGGTGTTCGTCAGCGGCCAGCTGCCCTTTGTGCCCGCCACGGGCGAGCTGCTGGACGCCCCCATCGGCGAGCAGACCAAGCAGTGCCTGTACAACATTTCCTTCATCCTGGCGGAGGCCGGCTGCACCCTGAAGGATGTGGTCAAGACCACCATCTTCCTCAAGGACATGGGCGACTTCGCTGAGGTGAACGCCGCCTACGGCAAGTTTTTCACCGAGAATCCTCCGGCCCGGGCCTGCGTGCAGGTGGCAAAGCTCCCCCGGGACGCGCGGATTGAGATCGAGGTCATTGCAGCCAAGGAAGGCTGAGTGAACGGAGAAGCAACGGAGAAAAGGAGAGAGTGCCCCATGAAGCGACTGACTGCCCTGATGCTGTGCCTGGTGATGGCGCTGTGCATCCTGCCTGCCCAGGCCCTGACCCTGGCCGGCCCCTTCACCTTTGACCTGGAAACCTTCCAGGCCTACTATCCCCAGCTGATCCAGAAGGATGTGGCCTGGCTGGAGAAGGATGGCATGATTGCCGGTACTTCTGCTGACCTGCCGGACCTGCAGCTGTACATGAGCGAAGCCGGCGACGTGGAATACATGGTGGTGGAGATGAGCTGCCCCATCTCTGAGGCTGACAAAGCCGTGGGCGAGGCCTTCGGCACCGTCATTTCCGGCGCGGCCCTGGGCGTGCTGCTTTGCGAGGTGACGGATCAGGAGGCCGTGAATGCCGGTGTGCAGACCTTCATGACCGAGCTGGAGGACGTCATTGCCTGCATCACCAACTTCGACAGCATGACGGACGAGGAGAAGCTGGCGGGCGTAACCTCCTACGGTCCCCTGGCGAATCACGAGGGCTGCGTGGGCGTGAAGGTCAGCGAGGACGGCACGGTCACCTTCATGTTCGTGTTTGCGCCGGACGGAATCCAGTTTGAATGAGCGCAACACAAAAGGCGCGGAAGCATGGCTTCCGCGCCTTTTGCATTGGCCGGGGTTACCGGGGTATCAGCACAAGGCTCACCAGGATGATCCCGATCCAGCAGCAGGCGCCCATCAGGATGGGCTTGCCGCCGGTCTTGATGAGCTTGACCAGGTCGGTGTTCAGTCCGATGGCCGCCATGGCCAGGATAATCATGAACTTGCTCAGATCCTTGAAGATGCCAAAGGCGCTGGAGGGAACGCCGCAGGCCGTGCAGATGGTGGTGATGACGCTGGCCGCGATGAACCACAGGA
>JBJEUJ010000185.1:0-2263 GCA_051883775.1 Aristaeellaceae bacterium
CGACGGTTGACATGCATTTTCACTGCGTGGTATAATCTAACCTGTGTGCCCCTTGACGGGGCGCCGGTGGCCCAGAAAGGACTGTTATGAGCAAGAAGAACTGGCTGCTGATCGGCGGCATGGCGCTGCTGGCCGTGGCGCTGATGCTGCTCTCCCCCCTGACGCGCACGAAAACCGGTGAGGATATGGTCATCATCACCGTGGACGGGAAGGAGTACGCCCGCGTGCCCCTGTCCCAGCCGCAGGTTGTGACCGTCACCCAGGAGAACGGGTCGGTCAACGTGGTGGAGGTGACGGCGGAGGGCGCGGTGATGCTTTCCTCCACCTGCCATAACCAGCTGTGCGTGCAGATGGGTCAGGTGACCCTGGACAACTGGGAAACCCGGCCCAACCAGCAGTTCATCATCTGCCTGCCCAACCGGGTCAGCGTGGAACTGGCGGTGGCGCAATGAAGAGGAAGCTGCTGTGCGCGCTGCTGCTGACGTCGCTGCTGCTCACGGGCTGCGCTGCCCAGGATGCTCCCGCGCCCGCCGGGGAGCCGGTCAGCGGCGTGGGCTATTACTTCGACACCGTGGTGACCCTGACCCTCTACGGCGCGCCGGAGGGCCTGCTGGAGACCCTCTGGCAGGAATGCGGCCGCTATGAGCGGCTGCTGAGCCGAACGGTTCCTGGTAGCGACGTGGACCGCATCAACCGCGCCGGAGGCGAAACGGTTACGGTGGATCCTGAAACCTGGACGATCCTTCAGCGGGCGGTGGAGATCAGCCGCCTGACGGAGGGGGCCTTCAGCGTGACCATCGCGCCCCTGTCCACCCTGTGGGACTTCACGGGGGAAACGCCCCGCATGCCCGACGACGCGCAGCGGCTTGCCGCCCTGCCCCTGGTGGACGACAGCCTCCTGCTCCTGGGCGAGGACAACACCGTCACCCTGCCCGCGGGCATGAGCATCGACCTGGGGGGCATCGCCAAGGGCTATATCGCCGACCGGATCGCGGACATGGTGCGCGGCAGGGTCAGCGGCGCGACGCTGAACTTCGGCGGCAACGTATACGCCCTGGGGGACGCGCCGGGCAAGGAGGGCTTCTCCGTGGGCATCGCCCATCCGCTAAGCCCCAATAACGCCATCGCGGCCCTGCGGGTGAGGGACCGCTCCGTGGTGACCAGCGGCACCTACCAGCGGTACTTTGTCATGGACGGGAAAAGGTACCATCATATCCTGGATCCATCCACCGGGCTTCCGGCGGATACGGGCCTGGCCTCCGCCAGCATTGTGGCGGAAAGCTCCATGACCGCCGACGCCCTGGCCACGGCCTGCATCGTGCTGGGGGAGGAAAAGGCCCTGGCGCTGCTGGAGGCCCTGGGCTATGACGGGCTGCTCATCCGGGAGGACATGACCATCGTGACCACCCCGGGCCTTGAGGACAGATACCCCCTGCTGACCGCAGGACAGGCAACATAAACCTACTTACCCTATCAGGATCACACAAGGAGGCGCCTTCCATGGAAAACAAGACGACCCGCAAGCAGCTCCCGGCATTCCTGGTGCTGGGGATCATCGCCCTGGTGGCAGCGGTGGTGCTGGCCGCCACCAATATGGTGACCCGCGGCCCCATTGCCGAGCATCAGATGGCGGCGCTGAAGGAATCCTTCGGCGCGGTGATGCCTGCGGACGAGTACAAGGAACTGGACGTGAGCGATCAGGCGGGCGTGAGCAGCCTGTATGAGGCCCGCCAGGGCGGCGAGCTGATCGGCTGGTGCGTTACCGCCTCCGCCAAGGGCTATGCCGGCGATGTGGCCGTCACCCTGGGCGTGGGCACCGACGGCCTGGTGACCGGCTGCGTGGTGGGCGACCTGAACTTTGTGGAGACCGCCAACTTCGGCGCCCGGGCCAAGGAGCCTGCCTTTGCCGAGCAGTTTGTGGGCATTGACGCCATCAACGGCGGCGCATTCCAGGCCCTGAGCGGCGCGACCATCACCTCCACCGCCGTCAAGGATGCCACCAACGCGGCCCTGCGCTGCGTGGCCGTGGTGGGCATGGGCCGGGAGCCCGCGGTGGATCCCCTGGTGGAGTTCGGCGAGGGCGGCGGCGCTGCGGCGGCCCCTGCGGAGGTCACCACCGGTGAGGACGGCAGCCTGCGCACCACCGCCGAGGGCTTCGGCGGCGGCGTGGTCATCGTCAATGTGACGGTGGACGAGGAAGGCAAGGTCAGCAAGCTTTACATCGACGCCTCCACCCAGACGGAGTACATCGGCACCCGCGTGA
>JBJEUJ010000186.1:0-2232 GCA_051883775.1 Aristaeellaceae bacterium
CCTGCGCAGGGGCTAACGCCGCCCCTGCTACCAAAGCAAGGGGCATCGCCCCTTGACCCTTTTTCGCTGCGCGCTCCATGGGAGATTTTAGCCTTCGGGGTGCTTTTTCTTGTAGTCCTCCACGGCGGCGTGGATGGCCTGCTCGGCCAGCATGGAGCAATGGATCTTCACGGGGGGCAGGCCGTCCAGGGCCTCCGCCACGGCCTTGTTCGTCAGCTGCAGGGCCTCGTCGATGGTCTTGCCCTTGACCATCTCCGTGGCCATGGAGCTGGTGGCGATGGCCGCGCCGCAGCCGAAGGTCTTGAACTTCACATCAACAATAATGCCGTTCTCCACCTTGATGTCCATCTTCATGATGTCGCCGCACTTGGCGTTGCCCACGGTGCCACTTCCGCTGGCGTCCGGGATTTCGCCCACGTTGCGGGGGTTGGAGAAGTGATCCATCACCTTGTCGCTATACATTGTCTATACCTCCTGTGTCAATGCGCGGTCATGAAGGGACAGCTGCCGCCCAGGGTGCTGGTGAACTCGTTGAGCACGGACATGTCCCTCAAATTTTTCACGATGCCGGGCAGCTTGTCCAGCACCTCGTCAATGTCGGCCTCGGTGGTGTCGGTGCCCAGGGTCAGGCGCAGGGAGCCGTGGGCGATCTCATGAGGCAGGCCGATGGCCAGCAGCACATGGCTGGGATCCAGCGAGCCGCTGGTGCAGGCCGAGCCGCTGGAGCCCGCGATGCCCGCCAGGTCCAGGCGCAGCAGCAGGGCCTCGCCCTCGATGTAGCGGACGGAGACGTTGACGTTGTTGGGCAGGCGGCGGGTGGGATGGCCGTTGAGCCGCACGTCGGGGATATTCTCCAGGATGCCGTGGATGAGCTTGTCCCGCAGGCGGGTCAGGCGCTCAGCGTTGGCCTCCATGTCCCGGGTGGCGATCTCGATGGCCTTGCCGATGCCCACGATGCCCGGCAGGTTCTCCGTGCCTGCGCGCTTGCCGCGCTCCTGGGCGCCGCCGGCAATCAGCGTATCCAGCCGCACGCCCTTGCGGACATACAGCGCGCCGACGCCCTTGGGGCCATGGAACTTGTGGCCGGACATGGACAGCATGTCAATGTTCATGGCCTTCACATCCAGGGGGATGGCACCCACGGCCTGCACCGCGTCGGTATGGAAGAGGATGCCCCGGCTCCGGGCCAGCGCGCCGATCTCGGCGATGGGCTCGATGGTGCCGATCTCGTTGTTGGCGGCCATGACGGAGATCAGGATGGTCCTGTCGGTGATGGCCTTTTCCACGTCCTCCACGCTGACCAGGCCGTTTTCATCCACCGGCAGGTAGGTCACCTCAAAGCCCTGCTTCTCCAGCCACTGGCAGGTGTGCAGCACGGCGTGATGCTCGATGGCGGTGGTGATGATGTGGTTGCCCTTGTCCTTCTTGGCGAAGGCCGTACCCTTGATGGCCCAGTTGTCGCTCTCCGAGCCGCCGGCGGTGAAGTAGATCTCCGCAGGGTCGGCGTTGATGGCCGCGGCCACCTGACGGCGGGCGGCGTCGATGGCCTTGTGGGCGTCCCGGCCGGTGGAATGGATGGAGGACGGATTGCCGTAGCACTCCGTGAAATAGGGCAGCATGGCCGTCAGCACCTCCGGGGATACGGCGGTGGTGGCGGCGTTGTCCAGATAGATGCGATCCATGGCGTTGCTCCTTTTATGGCTGGCCCGGGCTGGCCGGGTCGTCGGCAGTGAGGGTTGCGTCGAGGTCGTCGAAGGAGGTTTGCTCCAGCATGTCGCGCAGGGTGATGGACTGCAGCAGCTGATTGATGGAGCGGGACAGGTACTCCCACACCCGCCGGGAGGGACATTGCCCCGCCTTGTGGCAGCGGGATTCATCCCCCACGCAGTCAGCGATGGACAGCGGCCCCTCCAGCGCGTCGATGATGTGGCCTACGGTGACCTCCTCCGGGGCCTTGGCCAGGGCATAGCCCCCCTGGGCCCCGCGCACGGTGGTCACCAGACCCGCCCGGCGCAGCGTGCCCAGCAGCTGCTCCAGGTAGTCCTCCGGCACGCCGATCTCCGCCACGCTCCTGAGCGACTGGCAGCCCTCCCCGGCATGCTGCGCCAGGTAATACATGGCGTACAGGCCATATTTGCCCTTGGTGGACAGCTTCACGGTCAGGCTCCCCTCCTCTCACGATTCCCGACAAAATTCATCGGGATTCACCGCTGGCATTGTATCATACCCGAC
>JBJEUJ010000187.1:0-11591 GCA_051883775.1 Aristaeellaceae bacterium
GCCTGTTCCTGGTCAAGACGCTGTACTCCTTCGCGGTGACGGTGCTGCTGCTGTTCCTGCCGGCGGTGTATCCCTTCCAGCCCATCCAGCTGACGCTCATCAGCAGCCTGACCATCGGCATACCGTCCTTCTTCCTGGCTCTGGAGCCCAACCGGGAGCGGATCCGCGGCCGGTTCCTGGATACGGTGCTGCTGCGGGCGGTGCCGGGCGCTGCGGGCGCGACGCTGTGCGCCGTGCTGGCCATGATGCTGGAGCATCAGGGCTGGAATGTGGATGTATGCTCCACCGTGGCGACGCTGTCGGCAGGGGGCATCGGCCTGATGGTGCTGCTGGGCACATGCCTGCCCTTCACACCCATGCGGGCTGCGCTGTGGAGCGCCATGACCCTGAGCTTTGTCATGGCGGCCATGTTCGCCGCGCCGGTGTTCTTCCTGGTGACGCTGGAGATACCGCAGATGGCGATCCTGCTGTGCAACCTTGCGCTGGGATTGGCCGTCATGCTTCTGACCCGGTGGCTCATGGCCCGAAGGCTGCGTAAAGCTGTTGATTCCGCTTGCTGAAACGCCCTTCGTGTGCTATGATAGGGAGCGGAAAATATGGAAGGGGGCATCTGAGCATGCTCAGGGAGCTGTGGAACCTGTACCGCTCCTTTTTCACCATCGGCGCGCTGACCTTCGGCGGCGGCTATGCCATGCTGCCCATGCTGGAGCGTGAAGTGGTGGAGAAGCACAAGTGGGCCACGCAGGAGGAGATTCTCAATTACTTTGCCATCGGCCAGTGCACGCCGGGTATCATCGCGGTGAACACCGCCACCTTTGTGGGCTATAAGCAACGGAAGGTGCCGGGCGGCATCGCGGCCACGCTGGGGCTGGTATCGCCCTCGCTGCTGATTATCATCCTCATCGCCATGGTGCTGCAGAATTTCATGGCGATTGCCTGGGTGCAGCATGCCTTCGCGGGCATCCGCGTGGCGGTGTGCGCGCTGATTGCCTCCAGCGTGCTGAAGCTGGCCAAGGGCAACCTGAAAAAGTGGTGGCACGGGCTGCTGGCCGTGGCGGCCTTTGTGGTGGTGGCGCTGGGCCAGTCGCCGGCGTGGGTCGTGGCGGCCTGCGCGGTGCTGGGCGCCGTGCTTGGGAAGAAGGTGAACGCCTGATGCAGCTGCTGACGCTGATTTGGGAGTTCTTCAAGACCGGCCTGTTCGCCGTGGGCGGCGGCCTGGCCACGCTGCCCTTCCTGAGCCGGATGGGAGAAATCTACGGCTGGTTCACCAAGGAAGAGCTGGCGAACATGATCGCCGTGTCCGAATCCACCCCCGGGGCCATCGGCGTGAACATGGCCACCTACGTGGGCTACACCCAGGGCGGCATCCTGTCCGCCGTGCTGGCGACGCTGAGCCTGATCGCCCCGTCCATCATCGTGATCTGCATCATTGCCGGCATGCTGGAGAAGTTCCAGAACAGCCGCGTGGTGCAGGATGCGTTCTCCTTCATCCGTCCGGCGGTGACGGGCCTGATCGCCGCGGCAGGCTGGTCGGTGTTCGAGATCGCGCTGTTCAACGGCGGCGTGAGCTTCACCACCATCAACTGGCTGGCGGTGGTGATCTTCGCGGTGGTGCTGACCTGCACCCAGCTCAAGCCCCTGAAGAAGCTGCACCCCGTCGTGTTCATCCTGGCGGGCGCCGTGCTGGGCATCATCTTCCAAATGTAAACGCCCCCAAGGGAACGCGAAGCGAAAACGGGTGCAGGGGTGGCGTTAGCCCCTGCGCAGGTCCGGGCGGCAGCCCGGCGCAACAAAAAAGAACAAGAAAAAAGGAACAGAAAAAGCCAGAGTTTCCGAGCAGGCGACGAAGTTCGCCCGCGATGGAAACGGCAGATTCGCGCAACCCCCAAAAGGAACGCGCAATCAAAAAAGGGGCGGGATCTTCCACATCCAGGAAGACCCCGCCCTTTGCTGTACCTGGTTTCAGTTGTCGTCAACGCTGATCCCGTAGCGCCGCAGCTGCGCGGGAATGACCTTCTCTGAGCGCAGGAAGCCGGGCCACTCCGACTCGCTGACCCAGCGATACCCCACCGTCTCCCCCTCCTGCAGGCGGACGGAGGTCTTGTTCCCATCCACCGTGCAGGTGTAAACCATGTAGATGGTGCCGGGAATCACCGCGCGCCCTACGAAGGTGAATTCCTCGCAGGCAAGCCCCGTTTCCTCCAGCAGCTCCCGGCGGACGCAGGTCAGCGCATCCTCGCCCTTCAAGGCCGAGCCGCCGGCGGTCACCTCCCAGCAGCCCGGGTAGGCAGGCTTGCGGAAGTCCCGCTGCATGCACAGGTAGCTGCCGTCCGCGTGGCGCACCATCGCCTCGCATACCAGATGATACTGCCCCTCTGGAATGGCCTCGTCCCGGATCAGCGTGCCGCCGGTCACATGGCCGTCCTTGTCGTATGCATCCCAAAGCTCCATGGGGATCCTCCTTTGCGTCAGGTAGCCTCCGCCGCGCCCAGACGGCGCAGCGCATCCAGCGCGGCAGCCTGCTCGGCCTGCTTCTTGGTGCGGCCGCTGCCCCGGCCCAGCTCCTTGCCGTCCCGGGAGACCGCCGCCTCAAACACCCGGTCGTGGGGCGGGCCGGACTGGCCGATGGTCTCGTATACGGGGGTGGTGCCCCCGTCCTTCTGCAGGAACTCCTGCAGCGCGCCCTTGCTGTCCTGCATGGGGCGGCGAACCTCCTCCGGCTTGGGCCAGCAGCGCAGGACGATCTTCCGGGCTTCCTCCATGCCGCCGTCCAGGTAGACCGCGGCCAGCACGGCCTCCATGGCGTCGCACAGCACGCTGGGCTTCTCCCGGCCGCCGGTGAGGGCCTCGCCCTTGTCCATCAGCAGCGCCCGGCCGATGCCCAGGCTGGCCGCCACCTGGCTCAGCGCGGCCTCGCAGACCAGCAGCGCCCGCAGGTGGGTCAGCTGCCCCTCCTGGCTGTCGGGGTAGGCGGCGTAGAGCTGGTCGCTCATGATGTACTGCAGCACCGCGTCCCCCAGGAACTCCAGCCGCTGGTTGTCATGCTTGCCCATGGAGGGGTGCGTCAGCGCCTGACGCAGCAGCTCCGGATTCCTGAAATGATACTGCAGCGCGTCCATCAATGCCTGCATAGGCTTCCTCCGTTTCATGCGCCGACAAGCCGACCCGAGGATGCCGCGCAGGTATCCTCGGGTCAGAGCATCGGCTGAAATCAATGAACACAGGCACGGCGGAATCTGCCTCGCCGTGCCTGCGGAAATGCTGCCCTTACTGGTGCTTCTCGATATAGTCCACCACGTCGCCGACAGTGCGCAGCTTCAGAATCTGGTCGTCCTCCACCATGATGCCGAACTTGTCCTCCAGGTCCATGACCATGACCATCACGTTGGCGGAATCGGCCTTCAGGTCCTCCACCAGGCGGGACTCCCGGGTGATGGACGCCTCGTCCACCTTCAGCTGCTTGGCAATCATGGCCTTCACGGTATCAAAAATCATGTTTGTTTCCTCCTTCTTGCATCAGAACATTCTGCGGATGTATGTTCACCCCGCGCGGGCGGGGATGAAGCCCTGCTCAGGCCTCCGGGTTCAGCGTGGACACGCCCTTCATGATAATGTCCACCACATGCCCGTCGATCATCTTGATGCACTGGCCGATGGCGCAGGCCATGGCGTGCCCGTTGCTGGAGCCGTGGGCCTTGACCACCGCGCCCTGCACGCCCAGCAGCGGCGCGCCGCCCACCTCGGTGTAGTCCATGGCGTGCTTGACCCGGCGGAAGGCGGGCTTGGCCAGCAGCGCGCCAATCTTGCTGCGGGTGTCGCCCATCATTTCCTTCTTGATGATGCCCATCAGCGTTCCGGCCACGCCCTCCATGAACTTGAGCACCACGTTGCCCGTGAAACCGTCGGCCACCAGCACGTCGGCCACGTCGCCGGTGATGTCCCGGGCCTCCACGTTGCCCACGAAGCGGTAGGGGGCCTGCTCCATCAGCGGATAGGTGGCCTTGACCAGGGCGTTGCCCTTCTCGGACTCCGCGCCGATGTTGATCAGGCCAATGCGCGGCTCCTTCATGCCCATGACGCCCTTCATGTACGCGTCGCCCATCACGCCGAACACCTGCAGGTACTCCGGCTTGCAGTCCACGTTCGCGCCGCAGTCAATGAGCAGGAAATGCCCCTTGCCGTTGGGCATCAGGGGGGCCAGGGCAGGCCGCTCCACCCCGGGAATGCGGCCCAGGCGGAACATGCCGCCCGCCAGCACCGCGCCCGTGGAGCCCGCGGACACAAAGCCGTCCACTTCCTTGTTCCGCAGCTTCAGCATGCCGATGACCGTGGCGGACTGCTTCTTGGTGCGCACGCCCATGACGGGGCTTTCGTGGTTGGTGATGACCTCCGGCGCATCCACCAGGGTGATGCGGCTGCGCACGTCGTCGCAGTCGGTCAGCAGGGGCTCCAGCTGGGACAGGACGCCCGCCAGCTCAATTTCAATTTCAGGGAAGCGGCGCAGGGCTTCAATCGCGCCGGCCACAGGAGCCTGGGGCGCGTTGTCGCCGCCCATGGCGTCCAGAAAAATACGCATCGGGATTCCTCCTCAGGAAAAGCGGTCAGTATATAACCAATATACCTTTTCTATTTTATCATACTTCATGGGTGGTTGCAAGCGGGAGGGGGCGGAGAATATCGAACGCCGCCCGGAAGGCAGGGCCGCGCTGAGAACGGCTGTATGGAGCAAGAAAGCGGCGGACACCCCGTGAGGGAGGTATCCGCCGCGAACGCATGGGATAAAGGCCGCTTATGCCCGGGGCTGAAGCACCATCACGCCGTTGACGGGCATGTCGAAGTCGCCGGTGACCACGGTACCGGTGAGCAGGTCGGTGTATTCCTCCGACAGGGACACCTGCCGTGCCTGGCCGGAGTAGTTCTGCAGGAAGACCGCGCCGCCCCGCTCCGTGGCGACAACGCCCTCGGGCAGCTCATCGGGCAGGGCGCGAACGATGCCCAGCGCGTCCACAATGTCCGCGTAGATCGCATCCAGGCCCGCCTGCTCCACCTTCGCCGCCAGGTAATAGGCCTCGCCCGCGCCGTAGGCGTTGCGGGTCAGGCAGGGAAGCCCGGCGTAGAAATCCCGCTCGTAGCTGCCCAGGGTCTCCGCGCCCAGAAGCTCGGGAATCTCGCACAGCTCGTGAATGTCGAAGCGCCGCCCGTCCTTGAGCACCAGGGCGTTCACATCCTGGGGATGGAGGGCGTCCAGCTCCGTGCCGCGCACGCCCAGCACCTCCGTCAGCCCGTGGGGCGCGCCGCCCAGCCAGGCCAGGTCGGAATCGTCCACCACGCCGGAGAAGTAGGTCATCAGCAGATGGCCGCCGTTTTGGACATATTCCCGCAGCGTTGCGTCAAAGCCGTCGCGGAGCATGAACAGCAGCGGCGCCACCACCAGGTCGTAGCCGCTCAGGTCGGTGCCGGGGCGCATGTCGCGGAAGTCCACGTTCACGCCCTGCTGCCACAGGGAGCGGTAGTGCATGTTCACCGTGTCGAAGTAATTCATGTGGCCCAGCTGTCCCGCCTGGGCGTACTCCACCGCCCACCAGCTGCTCCAGTCAAAGAGCATGCAGACCTGGGGCTTGCGCTTGGGCGCCTCGTAGAGGGGCTGGAGACGCTCCAGGGCCTCACCCACCGCCGTCACGTCCTGGAAAACGCGGGTGTCGTCCCGGCCGTCGTGATCCACCACCGCGCCGTGGAACATCTCCGCGCCGCCGCGGCCCTTGCGCCACTGGAAGTACAGGACGCTCTGGCTGCCATGGGCCAGGGCCTGCATGGAGGAGAGCATGTGCATGCCGGGACGCTTGAGCTTGTTCACGCGCTTCCAGTTGACCAGGGAGGGGGTGGACTCCATCAGCAGGAAGGGCTGATCCTTGAAGGAGCGCATCATATCGTGGTTCATGGCGAACTCGGCCGCCCGGGCCACGTCGCTCTCACCATGCCACTGGGGATACGCGTCCCAGGACACCACGTCGAGGGCCTCCGACAGGGAGAAGTAGTCGTAGTCCCAGAAGCGCTCCATCAGGTTGGCGGTGCAAAGCAGGTCGGGATTCACCGCCTGCACGGCGGCCTTTTCCATGAGGATGAAGTCCTTGCACTGCTGGGTGGAAAACCGCCGCCAGTCCACCTGCATGGAGGTGTTGCTGTTCTGCCCCACGGGGGACGGGGGCTCAATCTGGCTCCAGTCGGTGTAGCGCATGGCCCAGAAGGCGGTCCACCAGCGCTTGTTCAGTTCGTCGATGGTGCCGTAGCGCTCCTTCAGCCAGGAACGCCACTTCTCCTGGCACAGGGGACACCGGCAGTCGCCTGAATACTCGTTGCTCAGGTGCCAGAGGATCACCGCCGGGTGTCCGGCGTAGCGGATGGCCAGCTGGGTGTCGATGGCCTGCACCTTCTCCCGGTAGACGGGGGAGGAGGGGCAGTGGTTGTGCCGGCCGCCGAAGTGGTTGCGCTGGAAGTGCTGATCCACCCGCAGCACCTCGGGATACTTCTGCGCCATCCAGGCAGGGCGCGCGCCGGAGGGCGTGGCCAGGATGATGTGGATGCCGCCCTTCCACAGCCGGTCGATCACCTCGTCCAGCCAGTCGAAGTCGTATACGCCCTCCTCGGGCTCCAGCAGCGCCCAGGAGAAAATGCCCAGGGACACACAGTTGACGTGGGCCTTGTGCATCATCTCAATGTCGCGCTCCAGAATGTCGGGGCGGTCCAGCCACTGATCGGGATTGTAGTCGCCGCCATGGAGAAACTGCGGAAAACGCGGTGTAAAGGTCATCGCGGAAATCGCTCCTTTCGGGCAGGGTTGGGTTCATGTTCATTCAACCACAAAGGGCCGCATTTGTAAAGGGGGCGACGGGGAAGAAATGCGCAGAAAGGGCCATCCTGTCGCGAAAAAAATTTTGGCGGAAGGCTGCTGATGGAAGAAATTCCTTGAACAATGCGTTATAATGGTGTAGACAAATCCCCGCGGCATTCGCGAGGCTTCTGATTGGACGGAGGATGGAAGATGAAGAGGAAAATCGCGGTTCTGCTGGCCCTGCTCCTGGCATGCATGGCCCTGCCTGCCCTGGCGGAGCAGACCACTTTTACCCTGAAAAAGGAGAACAACACGGTGTTCGTGGGTGACACGGTGCAGATGGCGCTGAACCGCACCGGCGAGGCGGCGGAGGAAGGCACGCTCACCTTCACCTCATCCAACGAAAAGTGCGCCACGGTGGATGCGGACGGCGTGGTGACGGGCCTGGCCAAGGGTCAGGTGACCATCACGGCCCGGCTGGAGGCGGGCAAGCGCGTATTCAAGTCCAGCCTGACGGTGACCGTGGCGGTGAAGGCGGCGGAGATCAGCGTCACGGAGGACGCGCTGCCCCTCTACGGGGCGGAGGATCCCTTCGTGGCGTCCCTGCTGACCCAGGAGACGGAGCTGCCGGTGCTTCTGCTGCGCATGGGCAGCCAGCAGTCGCTGAAAACCTCCGTGCTGCCGACCAACGCCAACGACCGGGCCGTGGTGCTCTCCACCACGGACGAGAGCATCGTCCGCGCCCAGGGCACGACCCTGACCCCCAAGGCTGTGGGCGAGTGCGACCTGACCATCGCCAGCCGGCAGAACCCGGAGGTCACGAAGCAGTACCATCTGCTGGTGGTGCAGCCCGTCACCCAGATGAAGATCACCGCCCCTGAAAAGACCACCATCATCGGCGGCAAGCTGGCTCTGTCGGTCGGCTATTCCCCGGAGAACGCCTCCATCAAGCAGGTGACCTGGTCCAGCGGCAATGAGAAGGCCGCCACCGTGGATGACAACGGCGTTGTCACCGGCGTGGGCAAGGGTACCGCGACCATCAAGGCCACGGCGGCGGACGGCTCCAAGCGCACGGCCACCTTCCAGGTGACGGTGCAGCAGCAGCCGGAATCCATTACCCTGAAGGATACCAGCGTCGTGGTGAACGTGGGCTCCTACAAGACCCTGTCGGCCACGGTGCTGCCCGCCAATACCAATGACAAGAGCGTCACCTGGTCCTCCTCGGACGAGAACGTGGCCAAGGTGAACGCCAGCGGCCGCGTGACCCCCGTGGCCCCGGGCTACTGCGTCATCACCTGCCAGAGCAAGAGCTACCCGGAGGTGTATGCCACCGCCACGGTGGAGGTGCATCAGCTGGTGACCAAGATCACCTTCTCGGACAAGGATGTGTCCTTCAACGTGGGGGACACCTGCCAGCTGTTCTGGCAGACCTTCCCGGCCAATGCGACCGATCCCACCCTGACCTTCAAAAGCAGCAATGAGAAGATCGCCACGGTGAACGACAGCGGCGTGGTCACCGGGCTGAAGCGGGGCACATGCACCATCACTGCCACGGCGGCGGACGGCAGCCAGAAGAAGGCCTCGGTGAAGATCAACGTGCTGCAGCCCGTGCTGGGCGTGCATATGGAGAACGACGCCCTTCGCGTGGGCGTGGGGGAGAGCTACACCGCCCGGGCTGTGCTGGAGCCCTCCGATGCCAGCAACACGGCCATGTCCTGGACCAGCGCGGATTCCTCCATCGCCACGGTGAAGGGCAGCCGCAACAAGCCCACCGTCACCGGCAAGCGCTGGGGCACCACCACCATCACCGGCGTGACCCAGGACGGCGGCTATACCACCACCGCCACTGTCAACGTGGGCGACTATGACAATGCGCTGAAGATCACCGACCTGTATCTGTCCAACAACAAGATCAAGATCAGCGTGAACAATGAGAGCAACATGACCGTCACCCGCTTCTCCTTCATCATCGAGTGCTACGACATTTACGACGCGCCCCTGACCTGCAGCGAGAACGGCTCGCACACCTTCTATGGCTCCTACAGCCTGACCCTCTACGAGGGTGAAAGCACGGAGCATGGCCGCTTCTACTTCGGCAACTTCGTACAGCCGGAGGAGACCATCGGCCGGGTGGTCATGTACATCACCGGTTACAGCACCGACACCGGCTACAGCCGGGACATCCGCACCGACCGTCAGCCTGTCCTGGAGTTCTGCTCCAGCAGCTTCGTGGGTGCGACGCCCACGCCCGTACCGGTGGTCACGCCCCCGGCAGAATAAGCTCCATGCCGGAGCAGCGCGGCGCTTCCCTTTCCCGGGAGGCGCCGCTTTTGCTGCGCGGGGGAGTGTTTTCATCAGGCGGGAAATGTGCTATAATAAGTCCGATTTTGCACAGGAGGTGCATCTGATGGCGGATGTGGTGGTGATCGGCGGCGGTCATGCGGGGTGCGAGGCGGCGCTGGCTGCGGCGCGCATGGGGCTGGACACGCTGCTTATGACCCTGAACATGGACGGCATCGCCCTGATGGCCTGTAACCCGGTGATCGGCGGCTCGGCCAAGGGGCATCTGGTGCGGGAGCTGGACGCGCTGGGGGGCGAAATGGGCCGCGCCATTGACGATACTTTCCTGCAGAGCCGCATGCTGAACACCTCCAAGGGCCCGGCGGTGCATGCCCTGCGCGCCCAGGCGGACAAGCAGCAGTATCAGAACCGCATGCGCCAGGCGTTGATGACCCAGGCGAGGCTCACCGTGCGCCAGGGGGAATGCGCCTCCATCGAGGTGGAGCATGACCGTGTGACCGCCGTGACCACCACCACCGGCCAGCGGATCCCCTGCCGGGCGGTGATTGTGGCCACCGGCGTGTACCTCAAGAGCCGGGTCATCATCGGCCAGTGGCAGAAGGACAGCGGCCCCCAGGGGCTGATGAACGCCGGGAGCCTCTCCGGCAGCCTGATGTCGCTGGGCTTTCAGCTGCGCCGCTTCAAGACCGGAACCCCCGCCCGGGTGGACGTGCGCACCATTGACTTTGACGAGATGACGCCCCAGCCCGGGGACGACCCGGTCACGCCCTTCTCCTTCATGACGGACAGGACGCTTGCCAACACCCACCAGTGCTACCTGACCTGGACGAACCAGCAGACCCACGACATCATCCGTGCCAACCTGCACCGCGCGCCCCTTTACTCCGGCGCGATCCACGGCATCGGCCCCCGTTACTGCCCCTCCATCGAGGACAAGATCGTCCGCTTTGCCGACAAGGACAGGCACCAGGTTTTCCTGGAGCCGGAGGGCGCGCAGAGCCGGGAGTGGTACGTGCAGGGCATGTCCACCTCCCTGCCGGAGGACGTGCAGTGGGCCATGTACCGCACGATTCCGGGCCTTCGCCGGTGCGAGCTGACCCGCCTGGCCTACGCCATCGAGTACGACTGCATCGACAGCCGGGAGCTGCGGCCCACGCTGGAGTCCCTGCGCATCGGCGGGCTGTTTTTCGCCGGGCAGATCAACGGCACCAGCGGCTACGAGGAGGCGGCCTGCCAGGGGCTGATCGCCGGCATGAACGCCGCGCTGTTCCTGCAGGGGAAGAAGCCCTTCATCCTCACCCGGGACATGGCCTACATTGGCGTGATGACCGACGACCTGACCACCAAGGGCACCGACGAGCCCTATCGCATGATGACCTCCCGGGCGGAGCACCGGCTGCAGCTGCGCCAGGACAACGCCGACCTGCGGCTGACCCGGCTCTCCTATGATGCAGGGCTGGCGGATGAGGAACGGCTGGCGCGGGTGGAGCGCAAGGCCCGCGATACCGCCGCGCTGACGGCGATGCTGCATGCAACCCATTACGGCCCCTCGCCGGAGCGGGACGCCTGGCTGACGGAGCACGGGCAGCCCATTCCTGCGGCAGCCGTCATGGCGGAGGAGCTGCTTCGCCGCCCGGAGATCCGCATCGACAGCCTGGCGAAGCTGACCCCCGCCATCAGGGCATACAGCGCTGCGGCCAGGGAGCAGAGCGAGATCACCGTGAAGTACGCGGGGTATCTTTCCCGGCAGGACGCGCTGATCCGCCGTGCCCGGGAGCTGGAGGACACGCTGCTGGGCGAGGATATTCCCTACGACCGGATCACCACCCTGCGCCTGGAGGCCCGGCAGAAGCTCCTGCGGCAGAAGCCCCGCTCCCTGGGCGCGGCCAGCCGGATTCCGGGCGTATCCCCGGCGGACATCGCGGTGCTGATGGTCTATCTGGAGCAGCACAGGGCGGCGCAGCCCTCCGGCCCCCTTGCCCCGGAGGCGCAAATGTGATACACTGATTCGGACAGGATAGAACAATCATCGGGCGCGAGCCCTTGACCATCCAGGAGGATATTCCATGAGTGAAGAAAAAAAGAAGGGCCTTTTTTCCCGGCTGTTCCAGGGCCTGAGCAAGACCCGCGGCAACCTGACGGACAAGGTGGACGATCTGGTGCGGGAGACCCGCAAAATTGACGAGGATTTTTATGAGGAGCTGGAGGACATCCTGCTCATGGCGGACTGCGGCGTGAAGGCCACCACCGCCATCATGGACGAGCTGCGCGCCCAGGTGAAGGAGCAGAATGTCAAGGATGCAGCACAGGCCCGGGAGATGCTCAAGGCCATCATGGTCAAGGAGATGGACGTGCCCCGTCCGCCGCTGCGGTGGCCCATGGTCATGCTGATGGTGGGCGTGAACGGCGTGGGCAAGACCACCACCATCGGCAAGCTGGCGCTGCGCTTCCAGTCCATCGG
>JBJEUJ010000188.1:0-2218 GCA_051883775.1 Aristaeellaceae bacterium
CCGACCACCACGTCTCCCCCGGCAAGAAGCAGTGGACCTGGGGCTGCGGGGACTTCGGCCAGGCATGGGATCGCAACCTCACCGATGCAAACGGCCCCTACATCGAGCTGATGACCGGCATGTACTGCGACAACCAGCCGGACTTCACCTGGCTCAAGCCCTTCGAGGAAAAGACCTTCACCCAGTACTTCATGCCCTACAAGAAAATCGGCTATGTGAAGAACGCCAGCCGGGAGTGCGCGCTGAACCTGCAGGTGGAGGATGGCCGTGCCAGCTTCGCCGTGTACGCCACGCAGCCCTTCCATTCCGCCCGGGTGACTCTGGCGGCTGGGAAGGAGATCATCTACGACCATGTGTGCGACCTGAGCCCCACCCAGGTGCTGGAGGCCCAGGCGGACGTGTCCGTCCCGGAGACCGCCCTGACCCTCACCGTATACGCGGCCTCCGGCAGGAAGCTGCTGTCCTACACCCCCGAGGAGAAGAAGATCACCTCCATCCCCGATCCCATGCCCCCCGCGAAGCTCCCCGAGGACATTATGACCAGCGAGGAGCTGTACCTCACCGGCATGCACCTGGAGCAGTACCGCCACGCCACCTATCTGCCTGATCCCTACTACCTGGAGGCCCTGAAGCGGGATCCCGGCGACAGCCGCGCCAACAACGCCTACGGCCTGCTGCTGATGCGCCGGGGCCGGTTTGACCTGGCGGAGGGGTATTTCCGGGCGGCCATCGAGCGGATCACCTCCCGCAACCCCAACCCCTACTGCTCCGAGGCGTACATGAACCTGGGGCTGTGCCTGCGCTATCAGGGCCGGGAGGACGAGGCCTACGACGCCTTCTTCAAGGCCACGTGGACGGCGGCGGAGCAGGAGACCAGCTACTACCACATCGCCTGCATCGACTGCCGGCGGGGCGACTACGCCCTGGCCCTGGAGCACATCGACCGGAGCCTGGTGAAGAATTGGCACAGCCTGAAGGCCCGGGCCCTGCGCGGCATGATTCTGGACAGCCTGGGCCGGGAGGAGGAGGCCGCCGCCTGGTACGAGGAGAACCTGCGCCTGGACGCCTTCGACTACGTGTCCCGGATTGAGTCCGGGGACATCGACGGCGCGCTGACCATGATGAACGGGCGGGTCAGCAGCTTCATCGAGTGCGCCATCGACTACGCCGAGGCGGGGTATCTGGCGGACGCCGCGGACATCCTCCGCCGCTGCCCCGCAGAGCATCCCATGGTGCATTACTACCTGGCGCTGTACACCGGGGACAGGGCCGAGCTGGACAAGGCCGCGGGCGCGTCCAGCCTGTACTGCTTCCCCAATAAGCTGGAGGACATCGCCGCCCTCCGCTATGCCATGGAGAACAATCCTGCCGACGCGAAGGCTCCCTACTACCTGGGCTGCCTGTGGTATGACAAGCGGCAGTACGACGAGGCCATCGCCTGCTGGGAGCGCAGCGCGGAGACGGACGGCAGCTTCCCCACGGTATGGCGGAACCTGTCCCTGGCCTACTTCAACAAGCGGGGCGACAGGGACGCGGCCCGCAGGGCCATGGAGCGGGCCTGGGCGCTGGATGAGAGCGACGCGCGGATCCTGCTGGAGCTGCACCAGCTCTACGGCAAGCTGGGCATGAAGCCGGCCGACCGCTTCGCCTTCCTGGACGCTCGCAGGGACGTTGTGTTCCGCCGGGACGACCTGACCGTGGAATACTGCACGCTGCTCAACGACCTGGGCCGGTATGAGGACGCGCTGGACATCATCATGAACCGGAAGTTCCACCCCTGGGAGGGCGGCGAGGGCAAGGTGACGGGCCAGTACGCCGTGGCGCTGACGCAGCTGGGCCGCATCGCGCTGGAAAAGGGCGACCCCGCCAGGGCGAAGGAGCTGCTGGAGCGCGCGCTGAGCTTCCCCCACAACCTGGGCGAGGGCAAGCTGGAGGGCGCGAAGGACAACAACATCCACTACTACCTGGGCCTGGCGGAGCGGGCCCTGGGCCATGAGGACGAGGCTCTGCGCCACCTGGAGCGCGCCGCCGCCGGGGACGAGGAGCCTGCCTCCGCCATGTACTACAACGATCAGCCTGCCGACCTGATCCTCTACCAGGGCCTGGCCAACCGGGAGCTGGGCCGGGAGCAGCAGGCCCGCAGCCGCTTCCACAAGCTGGTGGCCTACGGGGAGAAGCACTACCGGGATCAGGTGAGGATCGACTACTTCGCCGTGTC
>JBJEUJ010000189.1:0-2208 GCA_051883775.1 Aristaeellaceae bacterium
CCGCGCCATGGGTCTGGAGCCCGCCACCCCCGCCGAGGCCCGGCAGATCATGGGCACCCAGCCCCGCATCCCCCGGTAACATCAGCCCTGCATCACGGACAGAGCGGAGGTCACGGGATGGACATCGCCCCCGCAGGCAGCGGCGAACAGCCTGATCAGGCGCGGATCAGCCGGTACATCCGGCAGCATACCGGGAGCTGCTGATTCCGGAAGCAAAGCCCTGCTGGCAGCTGATATGCCATACGGGCATCAGGTTTCATCCTGACCTGAAAAAGAATCCTGCTTTACGGACGGCGGGCGGCTCAGGCTTTTCCGGGAAAATGCCGGAGCCTGTATCCCTGCACGTACGACGAAAACGGCGACATCCTCGACGACGACCGGCACGGACAGGCCTGAAGCCTCCGCCCATGCCCAACCCATCCGGCCTGTGACCGCACCGCAGGCCGGATTTCCTGTTTTCCTCCGTCCGGGGCGGGCGCGGCTGGTCATTGACGCTAAGCATGGCGAAGGGTATAATAGGGGGGATATTGCAAGGAGGGTTATTGCCGATGATGAAACGCCTGCTGCTTCTGCTGGCCGCGCTGACGCTTGCGTGCATGCCTGCCGCGTCCCTGGCTTCGCCCCGGCCGCTGTCGTCCATGGAGGAGCTGCCCGAGCTCAACGACGAGGGCTTTCTCCCCGAGGGCGAGGATCCCGTGTACTACAAGGATCACAAGGGCGGCTACTGGTATTATGTGGATCAGACGGTGCGGGTGGAGATCACCCGGACGCAGACGACCTCGCCGCTCTTGACGTATTATCTGGCGGAGCTGGTCTGCGCGCGGGGCTCGAGCCTGTACACCGTCACCTGGAACGAGGACAAGCCCGGCCGCACCAACGGCCTGCCCCAGGACATGGCCGCCCGGGAAAGCGTGGTCTATGCCCAGAGTGGGGACTTCTACTCCTACCGCGTCAGCAACGACCGGTACCCGGGGAACATTGTCCGGGACGGCAAGGTGCTGTACAGCAAGAGCTACTCCAAGCTGATCGACGCGCTGCCCAACCTGGCCACGATGGCCTTCTTCCCCTCGGGGAAGGCGGAGGTCAACGAGGCCTGGGAGGTGTCGGCAAAGGAGTACGTCGACCGGGGCGCATCCACGGTGGTGGCCTTCGGGCCGATCCTGATCCGCGATGGCGAAATGGCGGACGTGGACAAGGACGAGTACAACCACAAGGAGCCCCGCAGCTGCATCGGGATTGTTGAACCCGGACATTACGTGGGCCTGCTGGTGGAAGGGCGGAAGGATCACTCCGACGGCGCAACCCTGACCACCTGTGCCTCCCTGCTCTGCGACATGGGCTGCTCCGACGCCATCAACCTGGACGGCGGCAACACCGCCGCGATGCTCTTCATGGGCGAGAGCGTTCAGCTCAGCGAAAACGGCGGCATTGACGAAAACGACCGCGCGATCCCCGACATTCTCTGCGTAGGACGGTATTAAAGGAACGCGAGGGGCTCCGCCCCTCGACCCCGCCAGAGGGATTTCATCCCTCTGGACTCCCATTCTCGCGAATGGGTTAGGGCCCCTTCGGTCGCAGTTGAGCGCGCGTGGGGGTGTCGTGCGGTTGCGCGTGGCACGGCGCGCCCTCCGCGCGCCGTGCCTCCGACCCAGCCTGATCCCCCAAAATGAGAGTCCAGAGAGCCGAAGGCTCTTTGGCGAGGGTCTGGGGCGAGAAGCCCCAGCCGTCCCCTATCCTCCCACGCGCGCGCAGCATGACCGGAGGGAACCAGCTCAATCGCGCGCCGGCTGTGGGCACTGCCCACCGGGAAGCCCCAGCGTCCCCCCTTCACACACGAAAGGAGTCTACCATGATTTCATTGACCTGCGACTACCTGGAGGGCTGCCACCCCTCCATCCTGCGGAAGCTCAGCGAAACGAATATGGAGCAAACCCCCGGCTACGGCATGGATCACTACTGCGAGGAGGCCGCGGAGAAAATCAAGGCCGCCTTCGCCTGCCCCGAGGCCAGCGTCCACTTCCTGGTGGGCGGCACCCAGGCCAACACCACCGTCATCGCCGCCGCCCTCCGGCCCTATGAGGGCGTGCTCTGCGCCCACACCGGGCATATCAACGCCCACGAAACCGGCGCCATCGAGTCCTCCGGCCACAAGTGCCTCGCCCTCCCCGGCAGGGACGGCCTCATCTCCGCCAGCCAGGTCAGCGTCGC
>JBJEUJ010000190.1:0-2208 GCA_051883775.1 Aristaeellaceae bacterium
TTTCATGGTACGATCAAAGCAATCGAAATAAGTGGTGGAGTCTGTCATCATGTGCCGAAGGGCCGTGATTTATCTCGATTGAAAGGTGCGGGCGGGCGCGTACCGCCCTGCAGCAGCATGATCACGAGGGCAGAGCCATATGCTTGTGTGGCTCTGCCCTGCTTATTTTCCCGGCCATGGGACAGACGCCGCCGCCATGCAAAGAAAGGAGTATGCCATTTGACTTCCCGGGCGCGACTGCTGGAAAAGTTCAGGGAGGCCGCCGCCTCCGTCCTGCCCATCACGCTGATTGTGGCCGTGATGTGTCTGTCCTTTATTCCCATCACCACCGATCTGATGCTCTCCTTCCTTATCGGCGCGGTGCTGCTGATTGTGGGCATGGGCCTGTTCACCATGGGCTCGGACGTATCCATGACGCAGATCGGCTCCCATATGGGCGCCAAGCTGACCAAGAGCAAAAACCTGAAGCTGATCCTGACCGTGAGCCTGCTGCTGGGCATCGCCATCACCGTGGCGGAGCCGGACCTGCAGGTGCTGGCCGCCAACGTCCCCACCATCAACACCACGGTGCTGATTATCACCGTGGCGGTGGGCGTGGGCCTGTTCCTGATGCTGAGCATGGTGCGCATTCTCTTTGCCATCCCGCTCAAGTGGCTGCTGATTATCCTCTACGGCGTGGTATTCCTGCTGGCAGCCTTCACCAACCCGGATTACCTGGCTGTGGCCTTTGACTCTGGCGGCGTGACCACCGGCCCCATGACGGTGCCCTTCATCATGGCTCTGGGCGTGGGCGTGGCCTCCATCCGCTCCGACGGCAACGCCCAGACCGACTCCTTCGGCCTGGTGGCGCTGTGCTCGGTGGGCCCGGTGCTGGCGGTGCTGCTGCTCAGCTTTGTCTACCGGGATGTGCCCGACAGCGCGGCGGCCTCCGTCATGCAGTCCTACGCCGATACGGTGGCCCTGGGCCGGGGCTACTGGGAGGCGCTGCCCACCTACCTGGGCGAGGTTCTCATGGCCATGCTGCCCATTGTGGTATTCTTCCTGATCTTCCAGTTTGCCGCGCTGAAGCTGCGGCGGGTGCCCTTCATGCGGATCATGCTGGGCCTGGGCTGCACGTGCGTGGGGCTGATGCTCTTCCTCACCGGGGCGAACGTGGGCTTTTCCTCCCTGGGCTACATCCTGGGCGACAAGCTCGCCGCGCCAGGGCTGCGCTTCCTGCTCATCCCCGTGGCGATGGTCATGGGCTGGTTCATCATCAACGCCGAGCCTGCCGTTCACGTGCTCAACAAGCAGGTGGAGGAGCTCAGCGCCGGGGCCATTTCCGAGCAGGCCATGCATTACAGCCTGTCCATCGCCGTGTCCGCCGCCATGGGCCTGTCCATGCTGCGGGTGCTGACGGGCGTCTCCATCCTGTGGCTGCTGGTGCCCGGGTACCTCATTGCGCTGCTCCTGGCCCTGCTGGTGCCCCAGACCTTCACCGCCATCGCCTTCGACTCCGGCGGCGTGGCCTCCGGCCCCCTGACGGCCACCTTCATGCTGCCCTTCGCCATGGGCGCGTGCAACGCCATGGGCGGCAACATCATGACCGACGCCTTCGGCCTGGTGGCGCTGGTGGCCATGATGCCGCTGATCACCGTGCAGATCATGGGCCTCATCTACGTCCTCAAGACCCGCCGGGTCAGCACCGAGGCGCCTGCTCTGGACTGGGGCGAAAGCGACATTATCGAACTGTGGGAGGCGTAATATGGAGCTGAACCTTGTCATGGCCATTGTCAACCGCGACCGCTGCAAGGCCCTGGAGGGCATTATCCACACCCTGCGCCTGCCCATGTCCCTGACCATGATGGCCCAGGGCACCGCCACGATGGAGGTATTGTCCATCCACGGGCTGCTGCCCACGGAGAAGGCCCTGGTCTTAACCGTGGCCGACGGCGAGCAGACGACGCGGCTGCTGAAGATTACCAAGCGGCGCATGCTGATCGACGTGCCGGGCAACGGCATTATGCTGTCCGTGCCCATCAAGAGCGTAGGAGGAGGACGAACCATGGCTTACCTGACCGACAAGAAGCCCGACAGCGGCGAAAAGGCCGCCATGACCTTCGGGCATGAGCTGATTTATGTGATCCTCAACGAGGGCTGCTCCGACCTGGTGATGGCGGCGGCCCGGCCCGCGGGCGCCCGGGGCGGCACGGTGCTGTCCGGCAAGGG
>JBJEUJ010000191.1:0-9661 GCA_051883775.1 Aristaeellaceae bacterium
CCACCGGGCCCACGCTGCCCAGACCCGGGCCCACGTTGCTCACGCAGGTCAGGGCAGCGGTCAGGTTGGTTTCCACATCGTACAGGCCCTCCAGCGACACCAGGAAGCCCCCCAGCAGCACCAGCGCCACATACACAAAGGCGAACACCGCGATCTGCTTGAGGATCATTTCGTCCACGCCCTTGCCCTCAAAGCGCACCACCGTGATCTTCCGGGGCTGGAACACATGCCGCACATCCCTAAGGCCCTGCTTGACCAGCATGCCGATGCGGCAGACCTTCATGCCGCCGGCGGTGGAGCCCGCACAGGAGCCGATGAACATCAACAGCAGGATGAGCATCCGCGTCGCCACGGGCCACAGGTTGAAGTCCGCCGTGACGAAGCCCGTGGTGGACATGATGCTCGCCACCTGGAAGGAGGCATAGCGCAGGGAGGTCAGGGCGTTGCCGTCGTAGCCGGGCAGCAGCTGGCAGGTGATGAAGGCTGTCGCAATCACGAAGATGCACAGGTACCACCGCAGCTCCTCGCAGCGCACCACATCCCGCCAGCCGCCCGTCAGCAGCCGGTAGAACAGGGCGAAGTTGATGCCGAAGATCAGCATGAACACGGTGATCACCCCGTCCACCGCTGCGCTGTCAAAGGCGCCCACGCTGGCCCCGTAATTGCTGAAGCCGCCGGTGCCCGCCGTGCCCATGGCGTGGATGGCCGCGTCGTAGGCGTTCATGCCGCACAGCAGCAGCGCCACAAACTCCGCCATGGTCAGCACGAAATACATGATGTAGAGAATCTTCGCCGTGTCGCCCATCTTGGGCACAATCTTGCTCAGGGTGGGGCCGGGGCTTTCGGCGCGCACCAGATGGGAGGTGCGCCCGGACATCTGCGGTAGCAGCGCCAGGGTCAGCACCAGCACGCCCATGCCGCCGATCCAGTGGGTGAAGCTGCGCCAGAACATCACGCCCCGGGGCAGGCCCTCGAAGTCGGTCAGCTTGGTGGCGCCGGTGGTGGTGAAGCCGCTCACCGCCTCAAAGCACGCGTCGATATAATCAGGAATCACCCCGCTGAACACAAAGGGCAGCGCGCCGAAGGCTGACAGAAGCACCCACGCCAGCGCCACGCAGAGAAAGCCCTCCCGGGCCCGCAGGTCATGCTTCTCGGGCCGGGACAGAAGCCGCATGGGCAGTCCCGCCACCAGCAGCAGCACCATGCTCTTGATGAGCGCGGAGGCGTCCCCGTCCCCGTAGCCCAGGGCAATCAGCAGGGCCGGCAGCATGGCCGCCGCCTCAATCAGCAGAATGGCGCCCAGAAGGTTCAGCACAAGCCGTCTGTTCATCGCCGGATAACCTCGTTCAGGTCGGAAATGCCGCTCTCGCAGGCCAGGATGATCACATGATCCCCGTCATCAATGTAGTCGTTGCCGAAGGGGACGATCACCTTGCCCTTGCGCACAATCACGGCCACCAGGGTGCCCTTGCGCACGGAGAGGTTCTTCAGCGCCACGCCGATGTACGGGTCGCCCTTCTTGGCCACGAACTCCATGGCCTCGGCCTTGCCGTCCACCAGGCGGTAGAGCTTCTCCACGCCGGTGCCGGTGCGGTTGGCCCGGGCGCGGACGTAGCGCAGGATGTTGTTGCAGGTGATGTCCTTGGGGCTGACCACGCTGTCCAGCCCCATGGTGCTCAGAATCCCCGCGTAGGACACGCGGTTGTTCTTCACAATGACCTTGCTGACCCCCTGGCGGGAGGCGAACAGGCCGGTCATCAGGTTCTCCTCGTCCCGGTCGCACAGGGCGACGAAGGCATCCATGTCCCCCAGGCCCTCCTGATCCAGCAGCTCCTGATCCGTGCCGTCGCCGTGGATCACATCCACATGGGGCAGCATCTCGCTCAGGCGGGCGGCCTTTTGCTGGTTGATCTCGATCATCTTCACATGGATGCCC
This sequence comes from Aristaeellaceae bacterium, assembly GCA_051883775.1. GTDB lineage: Bacteria > Bacillota > Clostridia > Christensenellales > Aristaeellaceae > UBA11524. The sequence goes on from JBJEUJ010000191.1 coordinate 1,937, forward strand.
ATGGGCACCAGCGTTTTCGCCAGATAGTAGCTGATGCGGCCTCCGCCCAGCAGCATCACGTTGCGGGTGCGGCGGGCGTTCTTGCCCAGGAAGCGGAAGTAGTCGGTGATGGTCATCATATCCGCCACCACATGCACCCTGTCCCCCACCTCAATGATAAAATCACCGTTGGGGATGATGACCCGGCCGCCGCGCTCCACGGCGGCGTAGAGCACCTTGGGCATCATGGGCTGGCGGGCGGAGAGGCTCTTGAGGGGCCAGCCGACAATCACGTCCTGGGCCTGCACGCGGAACTCCACCATTTCCACCTGGCCCTTGGCGAAGGACTCGATGTTGCTGGCGAAGGGGAAGCGCAGCAGATGGCTGATTTCCAGAGCCGTGGCGCGCTCGGGGTTGATGGCCATGTCCAGGCCGATTTCCCGCTGCAGAAGGTTCAGGCTCTCGTTGTACTCGGGGTCACGGATGCGGGCGATGGAATACTTGGCCCCCAGCCGCTTGGCCACCAGGCAGCAGAGCATGTTGATCTCGTCCGAGGCGGTGGCGGCGATGATAATATCCGCCTTGTCCACGCCCGCGTCCATCAGCGTCTTGGCGTTGGCGCCGTTGCCCTGGATGCACATCACGTCCAGGGTGTCCTCGCATTTTTGCAGAACCTCTTCGTTCTGATCCACCATGGTAATGTCATGACCTTCACGGGTCAGGTGCTCAGCCAGGGTATGTCCCACCTTGCCGTCGCCCACCACCACAATACGCATGAAGCAAATCCTCCGAAACTTGGCTTCGTCCGCGCACCCTGCGGGCACGCGTGTCCATAGCACGAGGTTCAGTATAGCACAATTCATCGAAAAAGGGAACAGCTTTGCAAAGAAAGCGTCACGGGCAGACGGCCGCGCGGTTGCAATCGGGGCGGGGGTGTGCTATCATCAGGGCAGAAAAAGCCCGGACAAGGAGCGATGCAACCATGGTTCGTCCCATCATGCGGGATCCGCTGTTTCTCTCACAGCCCTCGGACAGGGCCACCCCGGCGGACCGGGCGGTGATTGCCGACCTTCTGGACACCCTGCGCGCCCATCATGAGGAATGCGTGGGCATGGCCGCCAACATGATCGGCGTGCGCAAGAGGATCATCGCGGTGAGCATGGGGCCGGTGAACGTGGCCATGGTCAACCCGGTGATCCTGCGCCGCACCGGCCCCTATGAGGCCGAGGAGGGCTGCCTGTCCCTGGCGGGAAAGCGGAAGGCCGCCCGGTACCGGGAGATCGAGGTAGCCTTCCAGGACGCGGAGCTTCAGCCCCGCCGCCAGGTCTACACCGGCTGGATCGCGCAGATCATCCAGCACGAGATCGACCACTGCGACGGCATCCTGATCTGACGGAGGAACCTTATGCCGCATATCTACGTGGACGCGGACGCCTGCCCCGTGGTGAGGCTGGTGGAGGACATCGCCGGAAGCCATGGCATCCCCGTGACGCTTCTGTGCGATACCAGTCACGTGCTGTCCTCCCCAAAGAGCCGGGTGGTGGTCATCGGCGCAGGGCCGGACGCGGTGGATCTGGCACTGATCAACCTGTGCCGCCGGGGGGACATTGTGGTCACCCAGGATTACGGCGTGGCCGCCCTGGCCCTGGGCAAGGGCGCCTATGCCATCCATCAAAGCGGCATGCGCTACACCAACGACAACATCGACCGCCTGCTCATGGAGCGCCACCTGGCCCGCAAGGCCCGCCGCACCGGCAGGCATCACCTGAAGGGGCCTGCGCCCCGCACCCTGGAGGACGACCGCCGCTTCGCCCAGAGCTTTGACCAGCTGGCGCGGGATGCGCTGGCTGCGGAAGGAGAACCATCCCCATGCTGAAGAAAGCCTATACGCCCCTGTCGCTGCTCCTGCAGGCCCTGGCCATGCTGGCCGCGGGCGTGCTGCTTTTGTGCCGCCCGGTGGGCACGCTGCGTCTGGCGGTCACGCTGCTGAAAATCTTCCTCTGGGTCAGCGCCCTGGCCTCGCTGATCTCCTTTCTGGCGGACCACAAGGGCCACAAGGCCGCCCTGGGTCAGGCGGGGCTGCTGGCGGCGCTGGCCTGCGTGATCACCTTCCTGCCCCAGCTGGTGGGCGCATCGGTGGCATACCTGTTCGGCGCATGGGTCAGCATCAACGCCCTGTCCAGCCTGATCTACGCCATTCAGCTGCGCCACGACCGCCAGCGGGGCGTGCTCCTGCATGCAGTCATCGCCCTCATCCATGCCCTGTTCGCCGTAGCGCTGTTCACCAGCCCCCTGCAGGGCGTGGTGTCCCTGGCGGTAATCCTGGGCGTGTACTGCCTGCTCAACGCCTGCTTCCTGCTCAGCGACATGGTGCGGGAGCTGCTGGGTACCGATGTGCGGGGCAAGCGCGTCCGCCAGCGGATCCGCCTGTCGCCCCCGGTGCTTTTGACCGCGCTGATTCCCCTGCGGCTGCTCTCCGCCCTGGACGACCCGGACGAGGCCGAGGAAACCGCCCGCTGGACCCGCCAGGAGACGGCCATCGAGCATCCCACGAAGGACCTGGAGATCTTCCTGCACCTGTCGAAGAACACCGCTGCGGGCCTTGGTCATGTGGACATCGCCCTGGACGACACCGTGTATGCCTACGGCTGCTATGACGCGGGGAGCAACCGGCTTTTCGGCGCGCTGTCCGACGGCGTGCTGGTCATGGCCAACCGGGACAAGTACATCCCCTACTGCCTGGAGACGGAGCGCAAGAAGCTCATCAGCTTCGGCGTGACGCTGACAGAGGCGCAGAAGGAGGCCGTGCGCAAGGCGGCGGAGGAGCTGCTCCGGGACAGCGAGCCCTGGTATCCCCCCGAGGGCGACCCGCAGAAGCTCTTCGAGGGCGCGGCGGACGCCACATTCCACAAGATTCAGCACGGCCCCTTCAAGACCTACAACGTGCTGAAAACCAACTGCGTGGCCCTGGCCAACCTCCTGTGCGGAGCCAGCGGCCTGGACCTGATGAATCCCCAGGGCATCGTAACCCCGGGCACCTACTACGCCTTCCTGAACCGGCAGTTCCTGCGCCCCAGGAGCATCGTCATCTCCCGCACGGTGTATCGGTGAGTGCGGCATCAAAAAAGTGGCCTGAAGGCCACTTTTTACCAAGTCCGCACAGGTTGTCCTCCATGTTCCAGTCGTCGTTGCCATGCGCCAGGATGTCGGCAGCGATCGGGGGCAGGTCATCGGCTGTGATGATGGACTTGGGATAGAGATCGATCACCAGGCCAAACATTGCTTCGTACTGCTCATTGGTGCCCCTGGTGTAAAGGTTGTTCTCGATGCACATTTCGCGAACGGCGAAGGTGGAAAGATTCTGGTGTTCGATTATCTTCATTGTCTTACTTCCTTTTTCCGTTTGACTTTTCGCCTTACTTGTGGTAGTCTGGAGGCGGTCGGGGTAAGGCTCCCGACTTGCCTCCGCATTGGGGGGGGTAGGTAGCGTTTCCTTTGCGGGGTGGCGCTACCTTTTTCAATTTTGTGCTCACTCGCCGCTCCTTCGCGTAAGGAAGCGATTTTGCAGAGCAAAATCGCGCGAAGGCTGACGCGCATGTCGTCAGCCTTCGATTTGCAGTCTGCCGACAGCAAACAAGCCCTCCGTCCGTGGACGGAGGGCTTTGCTTTGCTTTTCAGCGCTGCTCCATGGGCACGTAAGGGACATTCTCCTTCACGCCGATGTAGGCCGGACGGATAATCTTCCCGGCGTTTTGAATTTCCTCAATGCGGTGGGCGCTCCATCCGGCAATGCGGCTGACCGCAAAGATGGGTGTGAACAGCTCGCAGGGCAGATCCAGCATGCGGTAGATCAACCCGGAGTAGAAGTCCACATTGGCGCTGACGCCCTTGTAGATCCGGCGCTTTTCGGCAATGATCTCCGGAGCCAGGCGGGCGACGGTCTCGTACAGGGCGTATTCCTCCTCCCGCCCCTTCTCCACCGACAGATCCCGGGCGCACTTCATCAGAATATCCGCGCGGGGGTCGGACAGGGAGTACACCGCATGCCCCATGCCGTAGATCAGCCCGGACTGGTCAAAGGCCTGCCGATCCAGCAGCTTGGCCAGATAGTCGCGGATGGCGCCCTCGTCATGGGTGTCCACATGGGTGCGCATATCGTCGAACATGCGCACGACCTTCACATTCGCGCCGCCATGCCGCGGGCCCTTCAGGGAGCCCAGCGCCGCCGCCACCGTGGAGTAGGTGTCCGTGCCGGAGGAGGATACCACATGGGTGGTGAAGGAGGAATTGTTGCCGCCGCCGTGCTCGGCGTGGAGCACCAGCGCCAGGTCAAGGATCTTGGCCTCCAGGGGCGAGAACTTCCCGTCCTCACGCAGCAGGTGGAGCAGGTTTTCCGCGGTGGAGTAGTTTTCCTTGGGCAGGTGAATGAACAGGCTCTTGCCCTGATGATAATGCTGGAAGCTCTGATAGCTGTACACCGCCAGCAGCGGGAACACCGCGATGAGCTGCAGGCACTGCCGCAGCACATTGGCGATGGAAATATCGTCCGGGTTTTCGTCATAGGCGTACAGACCCAGCACGCACCGGGAGAGGATATTCATCATGTCCTTGCCGGGGGCCTTGAGGATCATATCCCGGACAAAGGACGTGGGCAGGCTGCGGAAGTCCGCCAGCTCCTCCTGGAAGCGGGTCAGCTGCGCCTGGTTGGGCAGCTGGGAGAACAGCAGCAGATAGACCGTCTCCTCAAAGCCATAGCGGCCGTCCTTCATAAAGCCGTTGACCAGGTCGCGGATGTTGACGCCACGGTAGTACAGTTCGCCATCGCACTGGGTGACCGTGCCGTCGGGGTTGGTTCTTCTGGAAATGACGCTGGAAATTTCCGTCAAGCCGGTGACGACGCCTTTGCCGTCATTGTCGCGCAGGCCGCGGTAGACCTGATGCTCCTCATACATGTCCGGCGTAATGTGGTTGTTGCTGCAGGACAGATTTGCCATCCGGGCAATATAGTCCGTAATTTCAGAAAAATTCGTTTTCATGCAGGACCTCCTTCTGACCATCGTATTGTTCTTTTCATCATAGCATATCCACGGCCTCAGGTCAACATCCGAATAGTAAAAAAGTGAACATATTGCCATGGGAATATGCTTTTTTCTTCCTTTTTCGTCCGCAGGGCTCCAAAAAGAGGCGGCAGCCTCCTTATGGAAGCTGCCGCCGAAAGGGTTGTGATTCGTCAGGAGAAATCGTCGGTATGGTTGTCGGACGTGAAGTCATCGCTGTCCGCAGGGCGGGTATTGGGCTTTTCCGCGCTGCCCGTGTCCGCCTGACGGCCCGCGCCGTTCTGCTGGCTGCGGTACCTGCGGCCCTGGCGGGGCGTGGTGGCAGACCCATCGGTGCGATAGGACGCCGTGAAGCTGCCGGGGGTGGACTGTCCGGCGGGACGGCCGTAGAGGCTGCTCTGGCTGCCGGACTGGCTCGGGCGGACGGTCTCATCGGCGTCGGCGGAGGGCTGGCTGCTCTGGTAGCTGCCGGTGTAGCTGCCCGTGGGGCGGCTGTAAGGGCTACTCTGGCTGCCGGTCCGGGCCGGACGGATGGTCTCATCGCTGCCGGTGCTGGAGGCGGAGGTATACGGTGTGCCGGGCCGCACAGCCGCATCGCCGCTCACGGGCGTCTGCCCTGCCGGCCGCTGGTAGGCGGACGCGCCCTGCTGGGGCTGCTGTCCTGCGGCAGGCGTCTGCCCCGCGGGCCGCTGGTAGGCCGACTGTCCGGGGGTATAGGGCTTGCGGGCCTGGGGCTGGGGATAGCCCGTGGGCCGGGCCGCGCCGGCCTGGTTGGTGTAGGTGCCGGTGCGGGGCTGGTTGGGCTGGCCGGGCTGACCGGGCCGCTGCTGCGCGTTGGCACGCTGCTGCTGGGCCGCCTGGGCACGGCGCTGGGCCGCACGCTGGGCCGCCTTGCGCTTGTTCTGGGTATAGAGGACGTAGGCGTACACGCCGCCGCCGCCCAGGGCCAGAATCACAATGGCGATGATCCAGCCCACCGCGGAGCCGCCGCCCTGGTTCTCGCCGGGATCGTTGATGTCGATGGTGGGGAGCAATTCGAGGGTCGCCGTGGCCTCCGGGGACTCGCTGGGCTCCGCCGAGGCGGAGGGATCAGGCGATTCCGTCGCAATGGGCTCCGGCGTGGCAAAGGGATTGAAGGGCTCGTAGCTGACGTTCAGGCCGCTGTTGGGGTTGGTCCACTCGTCAACCTTCTTGTCCTCCTCGGACACCACGCCGCCGCCCACAAAGCTGCCGGTGTTGTCCTGGTTGTTGTTGGCGGTGGTGTTGTTCAGCACGCCCTGCCGGTACTCGTCGCTGTTGAGGAAGGTGTTGACCTCGGCAATGGTCATGTGCTTGAAGTAATTGCCGGCGATGTAGCCCTCCTGGCCGTCATACTTGACGTGGTACCAGGTGGTGTCGCCCACCTGCTCAGTGCCCAGCACCAGGCACATGGCGTACTTCTTGAGCACCCGCAGCCTGGTGGAGGAGGTGCTGGCCGCCTGGCGGAAGTTCACCGTGCTGGAGGACACATAGCCATAGGCGGACAGGCCGTCGGGATTCACCGTGGGCTGAACGGTGGCGGGCGCATCCGTGTTGGTGACAAAGCGCAGCATATCCGCGCGGATGTAGCCCAGGTTGCCGCTGTAACGGACGGAGTGCCATGCCTCGCCGTTCATGGTGTAGGCCTGGCCCAGCACCTCCACCTCGGTATCCGCGGGCAGCACGGCGATGATGGCGCCGGTGGAATCATAGGTCTGGCGGAACAGCACGCCATCGCCGATGGTCACCGCGGTGCCAGCCACCTGGGGCGGCGTGGCCGTGGGCGCGGGAGTCTCCTCGGGGGTCTTCTGCTCCTCCCAGAGGCTGATGTAATACTGGGCAACCTCGTTGGTAATGCGGTTCAGGGCGCTGTCGGGCACCATGCCGGGCTGCTCATCCAGGGTGGAGACGGAGCTCCAGGCCTGGTTGCCGCTGTCGTACTGCTGGCCGTAGACATACACCAGGGTGTCCTTGTCCAGCACGGTGATGATGCTGTTGTCGCTGGCGCTGATTTCCGTGCGCAGGGCCACAGCCTGGCTGGTCAGGGCATAGCCCTCATACTGGGCGGGCCGGGCGTAGATGAAGCGCACCTCGGCGGGATCCGCCGCGCCGGTGGAGGCGTCCACCGTCACCTGCACGCTGGAGGCGCTGACCAGGGTATAGCCCGCCACCAGGCTGCTGGTGGGCGTCACATTGGTCGCCAGGGCGGAGGTGCACTGGATGGTCTGCCGGTCCAGCTCCACACCGTCCTCGGTGACGTAGATCACGGGCACATCCACCGTCACGGTGGCAGGAGGCAGCACACGGTAGGTGAAGCGCACCTCGCTCTGGCTGGCCGCGCCGGTCTGCTGATCCACGGTGATCTCCACGCTGCCGGCGCTCACCAGGGCATAGCCCTCGGTCTTGCCGCTGGTGGGGGTGATGGTGGTAGCCTTGTCGCTGGCGCAGGTGATGACCTGGCTGTCCAGCTCCTGGCCATCCTCGGTGAGGTAAAGTACCTTCACCTGGGCGGTCTTGACCTCGGGTTCGGGCTCGCGGTAGGTGAAGCGCACCTCGGCGGGCGTGGCCGCGCCGGTGGAAGCGTCCACCGTCACCTGTACGCTGGAGGCGCTGGTCAGGATGTAGCCGTCAGCCTTGCTGCTGGAAGGGGTCACGGTGGTGGTCTTGTCGC
>JBJEUJ010000191.1:9761-11480 GCA_051883775.1 Aristaeellaceae bacterium
GGGCCGTCTTGACCTCGGGCGCGGGCTCGCGGTAGGTGAAGCGCACCTCGGCGGGGTTCGCCGCGCCGGTGGAGGCATCCACCGTCACCTGTACGCTGGAGGCGCTGGTGAGGATGTAGCCGTCAGCCTTGCTGCTGGAAGGGGTCACGGTGGTGGTCTTGTCGCTGGAGCAGGTGATGATCTGGCTGTCCAGCTCCTTGCCGTCCTCGGTGACGTATACGACCTTCACCTGGGCCGTCTTGACCTCGGGCGCGGGCTCGCGGTAGGTGAAGCGCACCTCGGCGGGATTCGCCGCGCCGGTGGAGGCATCCACCGTCACCTGCACGCTGGAGGCGCTGATGAGGATATAGCCGTTCACCTTGCTGCTGGTGGGCGTCACGATAATCGCCTGGGCGGAGGATGCCGGCGTGGTCTGGCGGTCCAGCTCCACACCCGCCTCCGTCACATAGATAACCGGCACGTCCACGGTGACAGGTTCGGGTTCGGGCTCCGCGCCGCCGGTCAGGTCAGCCTCGGTCAGCGGCGGAATGGGCTCGGCGTAGTTCGCCGCCATGTAGGCGTCGCTCTCAGCCTTGGTCATCACCTGCAGGAACTTGGTCATGATGTAATACTGCTGGCCGTCGATCAGCACGCGGGTCCAGCTTTCACCCTGGCCGTTGAGCTCCTCCCGCAGCAGGTACACCACGGTACCCTTCGCCAGGCGGGTCACCAGGTTGGCGCTGCCCGAGGCGTCCATGCTGGTACGCACAGCCACCTTGTTGCCGCTGATGGTGCCGAAGCGGTTGATCATCTCGCCCTGGGGGACGGGAATATCCGGCTCCTCCACCACGATCCTGGCGAAGGTGAACACCACCTCCGCAGGCGTGGCCACGCCCTCCGCCGTGACCTCCACGGTCACAGGCTGCGCGCTGGACGCGTCATAGTCCGCAGGCACCAGGGCCTTGTCCGGCGTCACCGCAGTGATCTGCCCGCCAGGCAGCGTCACGGACTGGGCGGAAGCGATGTCCTGGCCATCCTGATTGTGGTAGTACACCCGAATGGTGGCAGGCACGGGCTCCGCAGGCTGCTCAGGCTCCTGCTGCTTTTCCCGGTAGACAAAGCGCACCTGCGCCGGATCCGCCACGCCGCCGGTCACGTTCACCGTCACCTCATAGGCGGAAATCAGCTCCAGCAGGTTGCCATCCACCCCCGCCTGGGCAGCAGAGATGGTGTAGGCGCCATCGGCGGTGTACGTCACCGCATCGGAGGGCGCAACCTCGCGGCCATCCTCCCCCACGTAGGAAACCGTCACCGTGACCGACACGGGATCGGGCTCCTTGGGAATGGCGTTGTAGTAGAACACCACAGGGTTCGGGTTGGCCGTGCCGTCGGCGTTCACCGTCACGGTCTGCACAGCAGAGCTGTAGTCCGTGGCCAGGGTATAGCCATCAATGTCGATGGCGTACACCTCGTTGGTCTGGCCTTCCACGCAAGTTTGCGTGGTGTTGCCCAGCACCGTGCCGTCCACGGCCTGGTAGATCACCTGCACGTCAACCTTGACGGCTTCCTTCGGGATGGCATTGTAGTAGAACACCACGGGGTTCGGGCTGGCCGTGCCGTCGCTGCTGACCATCACGGTCTGCACAGCAGGGCTGTAATCCGTGGCCAGGGTATAGCCGTCAATCTCAGCGGCGTACACCTCATTGGTCTGATCCTCCACGCAGGTCTGGGTGGTGTTGC
>JBJEUJ010000192.1:0-11446 GCA_051883775.1 Aristaeellaceae bacterium
CAAAAGCTGGGGCATGAAGGAATACATGGAGGAAACCGGCACGCCCATGATCATCGTGGCGGTGGATTGCAACCACAGCCCCAATCACGGCCGCCTGAGCGAGTACTCCCCCTTCACCTTCCGCGACCCCACCCTGGGCAACATCACCGGCCGGGGCAAAAAGTACATGGAGTGGATGATCCACTCCCTCAAGCCCATGATCGACCACCGCTATCCCACCCTGCCCGAGCGTGAGCACACCTTCATCGCGGGCAGCTCCATGGGCGGGCTGATGAGCCTGTACGCCATCCTGGCCTACAACGATGTGTTCTCCCGGGCGGCATGCCTGTCGCCCTCCATCTGGTTTGCCACCAAGGCCCTGCACCGGCTGATCGCCGGGGCGGAAATGGATCCGCAGACGGTGATCTACATGGACTACGGCTCCCGGGAGATGGGCAACCATGACAAGATGCGCAGCCAGTTCGCCAGGGTCACGGCGGAGCTGCTGGAGAAGCGGGTGTTCCTCACCAGCCGCATCGTCCCCAACGGCGACCACTGCGAAGCCTGCTGGGAGGAGCAGATTCCCTTCTTCATGGGCGCGCTTTTGTACAACAGAGACTAAGGGAGGTTTTACGCACTTGCAGACCTACTACACCAAATGGTACAGCCCCTCTGTGGGCCGGGACATGGAAATCAAGGTGTACGGCCATGGTGGACGGCCTGTTCTGTTCATCCCCTGCCAGGACGGCCGCTTCTACGACTTTGAGAATTACAAGATGACCGACGCCTGGGCTCCCTGGATTGAGAGCGGCCAGTGCATGGTCTTTGCCATTGACACCCTGGACAAGGAAACCTACTCCGCCAAGGGCGACGCCTATTGGCGCATCCGCCGCCACGAGGCATGGTTTGCTTACATTACCAATGAGGTGGTGCCCTTCATCCGCCGTCTCACCAACGAGCGCAACGGCTGGGAGGGCTACCCCGGGGTGATTGCCTTCGGCTGCAGCCTGGGCGCCACCCATGCCGCCAACCTGTACTTCCGCCGTCCCGACCTGTTCGACGGGCTCCTGGCGCTGTCGGGCATCTACACTTCGGACTACGGCTTCCATGGCTACATGAACGAGGATGTGTACCGCAACAGCCCCGTGGATTACCTGGCGGGCATGCCCAAGGATCATCCCTTCATCGGGCAGTACAACCGGCACAAGGGCGTCATCGTCGTGGGCCAGGGCCCCTGGGAGATTCCCGCCAGCACCTTCCGCCTCAAGGACATCTGCGAGGAGAAGGGCATCAACGTCTGCTTCGACATCTGGGGCTACGACGTGAAGCATGACTGGGACTGGTGGTACAAGCAGGTGGCTGTGCACGTCCCCCACGTGCTGTGAGGCAGAGCCTCGCCGCGCGATACTATACAGAAAAAGGTGATCAGCATGAAGAACTTCATTTTCATCTCGCCCAACTTTCCCACCAACTACTGGCAGTTCTGCAAGCACCTCAAGGACAACGGCCTGAACGTGCTGGGCATCGGCGATCAGCCCTACAACGAGCTGCTGCCTGAGCTGAAGAGCAGCCTGACGGAGTACTACAAGGTGCGCTCCATGGAGAACTACGACGAGGTCTACCGCGCGGTGGCCTTCTTCATCTCCCGCTATGGCCGCATCGACTGGCTGGAGAGCAACAACGAGTACTGGCTGGAGCGGGACGCCATGCTGCGCACCGATTTCCACATCACCTCCGGCTTCCAGGTGGAGGACATGGCCCGCATCAAGTACAAGTCCGGCATGAAGCCCTACTACCAGGCTGCGGGCATCCCCACCGCCCGCTACCACATTGTGGATGACTTTGACGGCTGCAGGAAGTTCATCGACGAGGTGAATTGGCCCGTCATCGTCAAGCCCGACAACGGCGTGGGCGCCTCCCACACCTACAAGCTGGCCAGCGACGACGAGCTGCGCAGCTTCCTGAAGGAAATGGATCCCTCCGTGCGCTACATCATGGAGGAGTTCATCACCGCCGAGGTCAACAGCTACGATGCCATCATCGACAGCCATGGCGAGCCCATCTTCGAGACCGGCAACGTGACCCCCAACTCCATCATGGACGTGGTGAACAACGGCGACAACTCCATCTACTACATCGTCAAGGAGCTGCCCGAGGACACCCGCCGGGCGGGCCGCGCCACGGTGAAGTCCTTCGGCGTGAAGAGCCGCTTTGTGCACTTCGAGTTCTTCCGCCTGACCGCCGATCATCCCCATATGGGCAAGAAGGGCGACGTGGTGGCCCTGGAGGTCAACATGCGGCCCTGCGGCGGCTTCTCCCCCGACATGATGAACTACGCCAACTCCACCGACGTGTACAAGATCTGGGCAGATATGATCGCCTTTGACAGCACCCAGAAGCTCTGCGGCGAGAAGCGCTTCTGCGCCTTCGCGGGCCGCCGCGACGGCAAGAACTTCCGCCTGACCCACGATCAGCTGCTGGCCAAGTACGCCAACCAGATGCGCATGGTCACCCGCATCCCCGACGCGCTCTCCGGCGCCATGGGCAATCAGATGTACGTGGCCGTGTTCCCCACGGAGGAAGAGATGCAGGCCTTCTACGCCGACGCCTGCAACGTGTGGTAAGCCCTATATAAATAGGAAGGAATGCCTCGGGGTTCGTCCCCGGGGCGTTCCTTTCTGCTGTGACGCTCATTCAGGCTTCGGCTGAAAATGCGCCAGGAATTCCTCCGTCCGGTACCAGTACTTCCGGCCCCAGTGCTCATAATCCCACTCGGACATGTAGCCGTTGCACTCATAGTCAATGTAGTACAGCAGACCCTGATGAAAAATGAAATTCGTAGGGAAATAGTCGATGTTCAGCCCGGCCGGGTACAGCAGATCGCACATGGCCTGCAGCTGCCACCGGGCCTCGTCCGGCACCCCGTCCCGCAGGATCAGGCGGTCCATGGTCTCCCCGGGGATGTATTCCTTCAGCAGCCGCTCCTGCGCCTCATCCACATCCAGCAGCTTCGGCATGGTCAGCCCAAGGGCGGAAAGACGCTCGTAGTCACGGCACTCGGAGGCCAGCTTGTCCCCGAAGGTGTAGTAATCGCAGGGCTCATGATGAATTTGCTTGATAACATATCGCCCGGTTTCATCCTCCCCCAGATAGGAGTAGCCGCCCTTGCCCTTGCCCAGCAGGCGCAGGATACGGAATTCGCGGCTGTTGACAGTGATGAAGTCCATCCTTTTCCCCTCTTGCTCTCATGCAGTCAGTTGGTTTTTTTCAGCGCCCTGCCGCAGCGGGGGCAAAAGGCGTAGTCCGGCTCCGCAGGCGTGCCGCAGTAGGGACAGTAGGCCGCGGGCTGTTGAAGCGGCTCTGCCTGCTTGCTGCCAATGCGCTCGCTGAGCGGATCCGGTTCCTCCCGTGCATCCACCACGTCCACCACGGACATGCGCTTCTCCGCCGTGGCGTTGTAGAAACCTTCGCCGGCGTTGACCAGTGCAATGATGATAAAGGCCACCCCGAAGAAGGCCATGAACCCTGCCCCCATGCTGACCGCGACGATGGTCCACCCAACGCCTACCAGCGCGACGATCACGCTGACCGCGCCGCTCACCATGGATTTGCCCCGACCAGGCTTGATGCTCTTCATGCTGTCATTCCCCTCCCAGCCATGTTGTGCGCCTACAAGCATACCATATCTTCTTCCTCCGCGCAACCCTTGCGCCGCCGGGGCGGATGCTGTATACTCTGTATCAGAAAGGATGAGGCAAGCATGCGCAAGACCATCGGCATCCTGGCCCATGTGGATGCAGGCAAGACCACCCTGTCCGAGCAGGTGCTGTACCGCGCCCGGGCCATCCGCACCCTGGGGCGGGTGGATCATCAGGATACCTTCCTGGACACCGATCCCCTGGAGCGGCAGCGGGGCATCACCATTTTTTCCGGGCAGGCCTGCTTTGAGCTGGAGGGCGATACGATCTACTGGCTGGATACGCCGGGGCACGTGGACTTCTCCACGGAGATGGAGCGGTCGCTGTCGGTGATGGACTATGCGGTGCTGGTGGTCAGCTGCGCCGAGGGCGTGCAGAGCCACACCGAGACCGTCTGGCATCTGCTGGAGCGGTATCATGTGCCTGTGCTGATCTTCCTGAACAAGATTGACCGCACCGGTGCGGATCAGGAGGCGGTCATCGGTCAGATGCGCCGTCGCTTGTCGGGGGATGTGGTGGATATCCGCGCTCTGCAGCAGACCGGCTTCATGGACGAGCCCCTGCAGGAGGCTGTGGCCGAGCGGGACGAGGCCCTGCTGGAGCGGCTCTTCAGCCAGGGGTACGACGCGGAGCTCTGGCTGGACACCCTATCCCGGCAGGTGCGGGAGCGGAAGTGCTTCCCTGTCATGGCGGGTGCGGCGCTGGCGGGAACGGGCGTGGACAGCTTTCTTCACCTGCTGGCCCGCCTGACGCCCACGGACATGGAGACCCGGGTCAGCCTGCCTCTGACGGCCCGGTGCTATCGCGTCCGCCATGAGCGCGGCGGCGGACGGCTGTGCTTCCTCAGGCTGCTGACGGGCACCCTTCGCGTCAAGGATGAGCTTCCCGGCGGACAGAAGGTCAACGAGCTGCGCATCTACCATGGAAGCCGTTACCGCAGCGTGGATCAAGCCCAGGCGGGCGATCTGGTAGCCATCCCCGGGCTGGAGGGCATCCGGCCTGGCGACTGCCCCGGGACGGACGCGCACAATCCCTTCCTCCTGGAGCCCATGATGGCCGCCGATCTCATCTGGGACAGCAAGGCCACGCCGGTCTTCCGGATGCTGGAGATCATGCGCATGCTGGAGGACGAGGAGCCCTCCCTGGCGATAAGCGAGAACAGCGGGAGCATCACGGTACACATGATGGGCCGGATCCAGCTGGAGGTGCTACGTCAGCAGCTGAAGGATCGCTTTGGCCTGGAGGTATCCTTCGGCCCTGCTCGTGTGCTGTACAAGGAAACCATCGCCGCACCCAGCATGGGCATTGGACATTATGAGCCCCTGCGGCACTACGCGGAGGTGCACCTGCGGCTTGTCCCGGCGAATCGGGGAAGCGGTGTGCGTTTCGTCAGCCGGTGTCATGTGGATGACCTGTCGCTGAACTGGCAGCGGCTGATTGAAACCCATGTGCTGGAGAAAGCCCACAAGGGCGTGCTGACCGGCGCGCCGCTGACGGATGTGACGGTGGAGCTGCTCTCCGGCCGGGCACACCTGAAGCACACCGAGGGCGGCGACTTCCGGCAGAGTACGTACCGGGCCATCCGCAACGCGCTGATGTATGCGGATAATGTGCTGCTGGAGCCCTGGTGCGGATTCTCCCTGCGAGCTCCCTCCGATCTGTACGGTACATTGGCTGGCGCATTGACCCGGCTTCAGGCGGAGACAGAGCCGCCCGTGTATGACGGGGAGGACGTGCTTCTCGCCGGTGAAGCGCCCTATGCCCTCTTTGCCCCGTGGCAGGAGGACTTCACGGCGGTTACCCGGGGGCGCGGCGCCCTGCGGGTCTGGATGAGCCGCTACGTCCCCTGCCGCGATCAGGCAAGCCTGGTGACAGCCAGCGGCTACAATCCCCTGGCGGATGACACGCCGGACTCGGTGTTCTGCTCCCACGGCGCAGGGTACACGGTAGCATGGGATCATGTGCGGGAGCATGCGCATCTGCCGGTGGAGCGCGACCAGGATTAACGACTTCGGTCGGTTTTTGCCGACTTTGGTCGCTGTGCAAAGCATTGCAAAGGAACCGGCCCATGCAGGACACGGGTCGGTTTTTCATTGGTGCACATTATTGCATCAGCTCTGCCCATGTGGCAGGACCGATCACGCCATCCACCTGCAGGCGGTGATCCTTCTGAAACAGCCGGACTGCCGCCCTGGTTTCCGCGCCGAAGCTGCCGTCCGCGCCAAAGCGGGGCAGCGCATAGCCTGCAGCCATCAGCAGCTGCTGGGCATGGCGTACGTTTTCGCCCTTGTCGCCCCTGCGCAGCAAGGGCATGGACGGCGCAGGATCATCCTGCTGCTGTGGAGACGGCGCTGCGTTATCCAGCAGCGTCAGCCAGCCCTTGTAGGTCCAGTTGCGCAGGGTGGTATCCGTGCGGATACCCGGCGTGGTACAGTTCACAATCCGCAGCGGCGTCACGGAACGCACAACGCCCACATGATAATAATCCCGCCTGTCCGGGCTGGCAGCGTACCGCCCGGGCAGGGCATAACCGCTCTGCCCCGGCACGCGCTGCTTGAATACCATATCCCCCACCCGCAGACTCCCAACGCCCTGAATGGGTGAAAGCCCGGCAGTCACGTTGCGCGCCGTCCAGTTGGTGCCATGAATGCCCGGCCAGCGCAGGCCGCAGCGCCTGCATGCACCGATAATCAGCCCGATGCAGTCGCAGGTGCCTCGGGAGCCGTCGCCGCCCAGACGATAGCGTGGGTCAGTTCGCTCAATGTCCGCAATCGCTGCGAGAAATTCGCTGACGGTCATCTTTCTCACCTCCCACACAGCATGGTATGCATCGTTGATGCACACTGTGCGGAAGATCACGCTGCGCAAAGCAACGTCCCCGATGCAGCCTGCACCGGGGACATTCATCTCAGCCATATGCTACTTGCCCACGCAGCGTCCGCAGGGCTCAAAGCCCAGCCTTTGCGCTTCGCTGACGGTGACCTGCACGGGATCCTCCATGCCGCTGCATGTCTCTTTGACATGATACTTGCGTCCGCCGTTGGTGGGAACCCAGACAAGGCTTCCACCGGCGCTTTCCTGCCTGCCGGCGGATGCAGCGTCATACCCCCGGGCAAAACCCAGACGGTAGATTTCAGCCTCCCGCTCCGTCAGCGTCAGTCCGGCATCCTCAGGCAGGATGGCATTCGCCTCCTGGACGGCCTGGTCTGAATACTGTCGAAGAAGCGCTGTCAGGCTGACGTCGCCCACCGCTGCCGCAGCGCAGCAGAGCATGGCTGCCAGCAGCAATGCCGCAAGGACTTTCTTCATCCGTACCGCCTGCCTTTCAGGAATTGGAACGTCAGCGCTGGCGCAGGGTCAGGGGCGATCCCTCCCCCAGATACTTTTGCGTGGTAGCCAAGGCCCGCTCCATGGCCTCCGTCTGGTCTGCGCCCATGCCGTCGGGCGCAGCCTGGTCGCTGGCCACCACACGGTACTGATACTGGCTGTCCTGTTTGTAGCGCCAGATGTAGGTGGGCGTATAAGCCGTTTGCTCGAAGATGATCTGCCCCGTGCCGTCCACAGCGATGCGCAGCTGCAGAAGCGCCGCCGCCACGCCGCCATTGGTGCGGGATTCGCTCACCAGCGCGCCCAGGGAATAGGCGCACAGCGTCCTGCGACCGTTCTGCCCGGTCAGCCATGTCACCGGTTGGAGAACTCCTGTGCCCGTGCCGACGATCACATCCGCACCGGCGTCGGCGATCTGCTGGGCCAGGGTGGTCTGCGTCTGGGTGGGGGTTGATTTCGTGCCGCTCCAGTTGACCGACACAATCACCACCTGTGCCCCTGCCCCACGGGCCGATGCAATATCGGCCTGAATGCGCGATTGCTCCGCCACTGGTGCGGCGTAAGCGGCGTCCGCTGTCTTGATGGCCTTGGCGCTCTTGGTGGACAGGGCCTGGACATAGTGCAGGAAGGCTACCTGCACGTTGTTCAGCGTGACCAGGCGGAGGTTATCCGCGTCCTCCTGGCTGGTATAAGCCCCTACGGTGGTCAGGCCTGCATTACGGGCTGCCTGCACCGTGCTGGCCAGCACGGCCGCTCCCTGGTCATACACCTGGGGAAAGCCCAGAGCGACCATATCCGCCCCCGAGGAGGCCAGCATGCTCATGACAGCCTCCGGTGCGATCAGGCTGGACACCTTGCTGGAAGGATCAACCAGATTCTCCAGGGACAGCATAACCAGGTCCGACTGCATTTCTCCCTTGATGAGTGAGAGCAGCTCCGTAAAGTCATACTTCTGCGACTCGCTGTAATAACAGGACTTCCGCACCGCGTCGTCCATGCAGATGCTTCCGCCCAGCGTCAGGGTAAAGCTGCCGCCTGCGTACGGGGTGGCTGTAGGCACGGCGGTCATCTGCGGCGTCGTGATTGCGGAAGTGGTCGTCTGCGTCTGATTCACGGGGGCGGGCGTTGCGGTGGGCTGCCCGGTGGAAATGCTGATGGGAATGTCGCTCAGGGACAATTCCGGCAAACCGTCGCTGATGAACAGGGCGTCCAGCATCCTGCCGGTGTCCAGCTCGATGGTCGTATCGCCCATCAGCCTGGACAGCAGCGACAGGGTCACCGCCGTCACCAGCACCGTCAGCGCCAGCATGATGACCGTCCCCAGCGAGATGCCCCTGCGCCTTTTCCTTCGGCTCATGCTGCACCTTCCTTCCCCCATGCAGAATGCTTCATCAGAATACCTGGGACAACACGGCTGCCAGCACCACGGTGCCGATCATCACCACAGCCAGCGCCATGCACACCGCGCGGGTCACCATCTGCTTCCTGTCCGTCCTGCTCTTCTTCGCCATCGGAATGACCTCCTTCATCTGCTTCATGCTTCCGCCTGACTGGCCGCGGGCGGGTTCTGCTTCCAGACCCGCAGCTGCGTCACGCGCCGCTTGTCCATCTGTGTCACCAGGCCGCGCAGCTCATCCGTCTCAAAGGCCGCGCCCACAAAGGGGATGCAGCCCAGCACCTCCGCCGCCCAGCCGCCTGCGGTGTCGGCCTCGTAGATGTCCTCCACACCCAGCTGATCCATCAGCTCGGCCAACTGTACGCCGCCCTCCACCAGGAGGGAGCCGTCCTCCAGGGTGATGATGTCGCTGCTCACATCGTCGTGCTCGTCGTAGATCTCGCCCACCAGCTCCTCCAGCACGTCCTCCATGGTGACGATGCCTTCCGTGCCGCCGAACTCATCCACGACGATGACCATGTGGGTCTTGGTGCTCTGGAACAGCTTCAGCAGCTTGCTGATTTTCAGCGTGGAGGGCGCCCAGACCGGGGGCGCCATGATCTGCTGAATGTCGGTGCAGCCGTCATGGCTGCGGGCGTAGTAGTCCTTCTCATGCAGAATGCCCACCACGTGATCCATATCCTCATGGTACACGGGTACCCGGGAATACCCCGTCTCCCGGAAGAGGTTGGCGGCCTCCTCCATGGTGGCGGTGTCCTCCAGGGCGGTCACATCCACACGGGGGGTCAGGATGCTCAGCACATCCTGGTCGTTGAACTCAATGGCGGAGCGGATCAGCTCGCCCTCATGCGCGTCCATGTCGCCCTCGCTCTGGGCCTCGTCCACCATGGTCATCAGCTCCGCCTCGATGAAGCTCTCGCTCTCGGCGGGCTTGAAAATGCGGCTGAGCAGCTTGCGCCACAGGATGAACAGCGCGTTCACCGGCGCAAGGACGGTCTCCAGCGCCCGCAGGGGGCCCGCCACCGCCATGGCGATGGTTTCCGGGGACTCCTTGGCCAGGGCCTTGGGGGACACCTCGCCAAAGATCAGGATCAGCACGGTCATGACCACCGTGGAGGCCGTGGCGCCAAAGCCGCCCAGCCACATGGTGAACAGCACCGTGGCAATGGACGTGCCGGCGATATTCACCACATTGTTGCCCACCAGGATGGTGGTCAGCAGGCGGTCGTAATTCTCCGCCAAATCCAAGGCGCGCTTGGCCCGGCTGTTGCCGTTCTGGCTCATGGCCTTCAGGCGAACCTTGTTGACTGCGGAGAACGCCGTCTCCGAGGAAGAAAAGAACGCAGACAGGGCCACGCAGACAACCAGCGCGGCCAGCAGTATACCGGAGGTGGGACTCATGGACGACAAATCCTTTCAGCATCATCGGGGGCCTTGTCCCGTCAGTAGCGTCATGAGCGAAGCTGCTCACAACCTTCCGCAGCGCAAAAGCGGCGGACACTGCGTACTTCGGCCGTCGCACGAGGGAGGTTGATCCACGGTCCGCCACTCCTTTCATCGGAATGAAAGATATTATACCACGGACAGCGTAAAAATGCAAATACCGCAGGCAGCTGGATGCACGCCTGCGGCATTGTTACGCTTATTCAAAGACCATGTTGGCATAGATGCGCTCCATCCGCTCATCCGGGAAGCGCTGATCCAGGATTCTCTGCATGCTGTTTTCGGCAGGGATGCCCTGATGCCGCTCCGACCAGCGCAGCATGGCCACGCCGGACACCAGGCAGTTGATGATCAGGAAAATCATCAGCGCCCAGGTGATGATCTTTCCCGCCCTGTTGGGCAGCTTCAGGATCCACTTGGCCATGCGGGGATAGATGTCTTTGATCCAGATGATTCCCAGAATACCCCAGAACACGGAGTACAGCAGGCAGATGCGCCCGTTGAGGTTAAAGGGCATCTGGCTGTAATCCCAGGACTTGGAGCCGAAGAGCACCTCCATCACCCAGGAGCAGGCGTACTCCACCACGCTGCCGATGGCCATGCTGCCCAGGAAGGACAGCCAACGCCCCCTGTTGCGGAAGCGGTACAGGCTGATGGACAGCGCCGCCGCGCCCACGCCGTAGAGCATGTTGAAGGGCCCGTACACCAGGCCCGAGCGGCTCTCCAGATAGCCGTTGGTGACCAGGCACCAGATAAGCTCCACCACCACGCCCATGAAGCTGCCCAGGAACAGGATCAGCATGATCTTGTACATGTTCATCCCCCGGGCGAAATGATTGTTCTCCTGCTCCTTCAGGTCGATGGAGGCGTTGGAGGGCGGATTGGGCAGGTACCACTTGCGGTTGACGCTCTTGCCCTCGTCCCGCAGCCGGGCGGACAGCTCGTCCTCCAGGTCGGCGGTTTTCTGCTGCGCGGCCTTCAGGTTGGCCGAGGCCCGCCTCAGGGAGTCGATCTCCCCACGGACACGCTGCTGCAGCGGCTCCGGAATGGTTTTGGCGCAGCTGGCCAGCTCATGATACATGGGCTGCAGGCGTTCCTCCTGACGGCGGGCCGCCTCCAGCGACGTTTCGCTGATTTCCTCCAGCGGCGTGCGGATGGCCACCTCCGTCTGCCGCGTCTTGTCCTTGGCACGAATGGTCACAGATTCCTCCCCTTTCTCCCTTTCCTCCCGGGTTCATCAGGAGTATAGCACAGCTTGTTCAACTCTGCTTCAACAGGGCGGACGCCTCACAGTACCTCGACCAGCTCTTCTACGGTCTTGCGCTGGCTGTGCGCCGGATAGGGCGCCGCGTCCTCCGCCGGATACCCCAGGGTCAGGATGGCCACAGGCTCCAGGTTGTCCGGCAGGGCGAATTCCTCCCGCACCGCCGCCGGATTGAAATGCATCACCCAGCAGCACCCCACCCCTAAGGATGCAGCCTCCAGCATCATGTGCGTGGTGACGATCGCCGCGTCAATGTCCCCGCTGGGCTTCCCGTCATACTTGCGCACCCAGCATGCGGTCCTGTCCTGGCAGATCAGCAGGGCCGTCGGGCAGTCGAAG
>JBJEUJ010000193.1:0-2194 GCA_051883775.1 Aristaeellaceae bacterium
CCTGCCTGCTGCGCAAGTCCTCCTCCGCGCCGCTGTGCTTCGAGCGCAGCGACTATCCCGAGATGGATCCCGAGGAGGACCGGAAGTTCATCACCATCCGCCAGGAGGACGGGCAGATCGTCCGGGGCGAGGTACCCCACAGGTACTTCGGGGACATCGAGCAGGAATATATCCGGCGCAACGGCGATTATATCGCTGAGCGTGCGGAAAAGTACGGAAGCAGGTGAGCATATGCCCATGCAGGAGAAGTTGTCGGCGGCCCGGGTGCCATCCAGCGCCAGGCCCATCCGCTTTGACGAGGCGAAGTGCATCGGCTGCAACCGCTGCGCCAACATCTGCCAGGTGGATATTTTCATTCCCAACCCCGAGCGGGGTAAGCCGCCGGTGGTGCTCTATCCCGGCGAGTGCTACTACTGCGGCAGCTGCGTGATGGTCTGCCCCAGGGAGGGCGCCATCACCCTGTCCCATCCGCTGATGAACCAGGCCAAATTCGTGCCGGTGAAGCGCCCTGAGGAGGACGGGTCATGCTGAAGTACGCCCTCAAGCGCATTGGCATCGGCCTGGTGACGCTGCTGGCGCTGATTGTGGTCACCTTCCTCCTGGTGCGGCTGATGCCGGGCAATCCCTTCGACATTGCCAACCTGACGCCCTCCAACCAGGAAGAGATGATGCGCCATTACGGCCTGGATCAGCCGCTGCTCACCCAGCTGAAGCAGTACATGGTGAACCTGCTGCACGGGGACTTCGGCATTTCCTACAAGAAGTCCGGTGTGACGGTGAGCGGGCTGATCGCCCAGGAGGCCCCGGCCACCATGCGCATTGGCGGCATTGCGTTCCTGGTGGCGCTGGTGGTGGGGACGGCCATCGGCATCTGGATGGCGGTGACGGGCCGGGAGGTCGTCCGGGGAGCCATCCTGACCTTCTCCACCCTGGGGATCAGCGTGCCCAACTATGTGCTGGCGCTGCTGCTGATGCTGGTGTTCGGGGTGCAGCTGAAGTGGTTCCCCGTGCTGGGGCTGAGCACCCCGGCCCATTACGTGCTGCCGGTGATAACCCTGTCGGTGTATCCCATCGCGCAGATTTCCCGCCTGGTCAGAACCAGCTATGCCGAGGCCATGCAGCAGGACTACGTGGTGCTGGCCAAGGCCAAGGGTATCAGGCCCTGGCGCATTACCCTCATCCATGTGCTCAAGAACGCCCTGCTGCCGGTGATCACCACCTCCGGCCCCATGATCGCCTTCCTGCTGACGGGCAGCTTCGTGGTGGAGACGATCTTCACCATCCCCGGCATCGGGCGGGAGTTTGTCATGGCGGTGTCCAACCGTGACTACACGGTGGTCATGGGCCTGACCATCTTCATCGGCGCGCTGATCATCCTGTGCAACCTGGCGGCGGATCTTCTGTGCGCGCTGGTGGATCCCAGGATCAAACTGACGGAGTAAGAAACGATGCTGAAGCCTGAGGAATACTTTGAGCCCCTGCCCATGGAGGAGCGGGACGCGGAGTTCATCGCTATGGAGCGCAAGTCCTTTGCGCGCAACGTGTGGGAGAGCTTCTCCCGCAACCGTCTGGCGCTGGCGGGGCTGATCTGCCTGACGGTCATGGTGCTCATCGCCGTGTTCGGGCCCATGATCTCGCCCTATCCCTATGACGGCATGGACGCCATGCACCGCAACCAGGGCAGCAGCGCCGCCCACTGGCTGGGCACGGATCAGATGGGTCGGGATGTGCTGACCCGCGTGCTCTACGGCACCCGCGTGAGCCTCCTGGTAGGCTTTGCCTCCACTGCGCTGAACCTGGTGATCGGCGTCCTGTACGGGAGCATTGCTGGCTACGTGGGCGGCCGGGTGGACATGGTGATGATGCGTATCGTGGATGTGATCTACGCCATGCCGGCCATGATCTACATGATTCTGCTGATGCTGATCTTCGGCTCGAACATTTACAGCGTGATGCTGGGCATCTGCGTCAACGGGTGGATCAACATGGCGCGGCTTGTGCGCACCCAGGTCATGACCCTCAAGGAGCAGGAATTCTCCGTGGCGGCCTTTGTGATCGGCGCCAGCAGGAAGCGGATTCTCTTCAAGCACCTGCTGCTCAACAGCCTGGGCCCCATCATTGTCACCGTGACGCTGATGATCCCCCAGGCCATCTTCACCGAGGCGTTCCTGAGCTTCATCGGCATCGGCATTTC